>JBKHFZ010000046.1:0-17020 GCA_046539925.1 Spirochaetaceae bacterium | reverse complement strand
CTTCTCCTTCTAATGGGGCAGTATATTCCGATTCTTTCGGCTCTGGAGGAACTCAAAGAGGCCCTGGAGACCGGGAATTGGGGAGAAGCAGTTTATTTGGGCTATTCTGTAATTCTCCCCGTGGGTGCCGGCATAGTTATAGGAGTTGTTCTGGTGAGTAATGTGCTCAGGTTTTTCCTGGCTCGCTTTAGAAGAGTTACCCTTGGGGTCTTATTGGGAGTGCTCCTCGGGGCCGTGGTCGGACTCTGGCCTTTTCAGGAGGGGGCGGCTCCCGAAGCGGGAGACGTTTTTAAAGGGAGGACTCTGAGTGCTGAAGGCGCGGCGGAGATTTCGAAAGACGAATATCCCACAGAGTTTTTTACACCCACCGCCGGACAAGTTGCCGCGGCAATCCTTTTGGCGGCCGGCGGATTCGGTGCAACCTACGGGATTTCTAGGTTTGAAGGGTAAAATCCGCCTTTCGCTCCTCTACGGATACGCTCTTTATCGTAATACGTACAGGATCTCCCAGGCGGTAGGACTTTCCTGTTTTCGTACCGGTAAGCGAATAGTTATCCTGGTCGAACTCGTAGTGGTCGTCCCGCATCTGGGACACATGCACAAGCCCCTCGATTAAATAGTGATTCAGCTCGACAAACAAGCCAAAGGAAGTTACCCCCGCAATAACCCCGTCGTAGGACTCTCCTGTTTTACTGGAAAGAAACTCCATAGACTTGATCTTTGTGTGCTCCCGTTCGGCCTCTACCGCAAGGATCTCCTGCTGAGAGCACTGCTCGCATATTTTTTTTAGCTGACCCTCAAAACCGGCGGAGGGGACCTCCGCATCCGCCTCGGCATAGCGTTTTAAGAGGCGATGGACCATAAGATCGGGGTACCGCCTTATAGGAGAGGTGAAGTGAGTGTAGGCGTCAAATGCCAGACCAAAGTGGCCGATATTATCGGTACTGTAGACAGCCTTGGTCATAGAACGCAGGGCTACCTTCTCCGCAAAATCCTTGAACTCCAGGTTCTCTATAATATCAAGGAGCTTGCGGTAATCCTCGGGCTCCAGTTCGCCGGGAACCTTGTAGTTGATCCCCAGCTGCTGCAGGAGGTCTAAAAAGGCCTTTGCTTCGTTTTCGTCGGGTTTCTCGTGAACCCGGTAGATAAAGGGCCATGAATTATCGCTGTCGGCTTTCCGGTTTTTCTCCACCATGTGTCTTGCCACGGTGAGGTTTGCCGCCAGCATAAACTCCTCCACCAGCCTGTTGGCGTCCAGACGCTGACTCGGGCTCACCTCGTAGGGTATGCCGTTTTTATCCAAAGAGATAACAGGAACGGGAACATCAAAATCGATACTTCCTCTCTCTTCTCTGGCTTTGCGCAGTACCAGGCTCAACATCATCATAAGATGAATGGTTTGGCCGTAGGGACTCTCCTTTCCCTGTATAATATCTTCCACTTCCTGATAGGTGAAGCGTTTGCTGCTGCGAATTATTGTCTCTCTAATGCGATAATCGGTAATTGTTCCCCGGGAATCTATCTCCATAATTACGGAAAAGGCAAGGCGGTCGGTTTTTTCCTTGAGGCTGCAGAGATCGTTGGAGAGTTTTTCCGGGAGCATGGGAAGAACCTTGTCGACAAAGTAGACTGAAGTGCCCCGCTTTAAGGCCTCCCTGTCCAGGGGTGAGTCTTCTCGTACATAGTGGGAGACATCGGCAATATGGACCCCCAGTTCAAACTTTCCGTTTTTCAGTTGAACCAGAGAAACCGCATCGTCAAAATCCTCGGCAGTCTCCGGATCTATGGTAAAGCAGAGGGTACCCCTGAGATCTTCCCGCCTCTTCCTCTCCTCCTTTACTTTTACGGATTTGAGTTTTTTTGTCTCCTCCTCGACGTTTCGGGGAAACTTGATCCTGAGCCCTTTGTTCTTGGCAATAATAAGAGTGTCCATCTCCGGATCTTTCGGATCTCCCAGGACTTCGACAATTTTTCCCGTCGGCTCCTGCTGCGGGTTATCCCACTTCTCCCTTCTTGCAACCACCAACTCCCCGTCGCGGGGCTTCTTTTTTGAACCCTCGGGGGATGTTTTACCGGAGGGTATATAGAGGTTGTGTTTAAACTTTTCGTCTTCGGGAACTACGTAGGCCGATCCGTTTTTAGAATGAAAGATCCCCACAATATCTTTTGTTGCCGGTTTTGTGACTTTCACCACTCTGCCCACCGGATTTTTCCCCGGCACTTCCCTGAGAATTTCCGCAAGAACCGTATCTCCATCCATCCCGGTTCCCATATTCTCCAAAGGTATAAAAATATCCTGTTCTTCCGGTCTTATCAAAAAGCCGAACCCTCTGGCGGTTACCGAGAGCGGGCCTTCTATCTGTGTTTTTTTCCTGTTCATGGAGTTATCTTAAAAGATGTGGGAATACTATACAAGTGCATCGGTAACAAGCCAGCAATTCTAAATTTGAAGTGTATGTACATACACTTCAAATTTAGAATGCTCACAACCCTTTAGAGAAAGGAAAAATGGCTAAAGGTTTGGAGGTAATTCTCATTTTGGAAGACTTAAGTCTTCCAAAATGAGAATTACTGGTAACAAGCACCAAAGAGAACCGCCCCTTGGATCTAACAAGGTCGGGGGTGTAAAATGATAGGGATAGAAGAAACGCAGAGAGCGAAAAAACGGCAGGAGGCAGGAAAATGGGAAGAAGCAGGAAGATCGCGGGAAGGGTGAGAACCGCGGGAAGCAGGAAGATCGCGGGAAGGGTGAGAACCGCGGGAATCGCGGCGGCTCTCTTTTTAACAGTATTTCTCGGTCCCCTGTATGCTGGGGGGGACGCAGAGCATTCCGGCAGAGACGCAGGAGAGAAAACACAAAACGGTAATACTCTCAGGATATTTGTGAGTATTTTGCCTCAAAAGTATTTTGTTGATCGCATTGCCGGAGACCGCGCGGAGGTTACGGTAATGGTCCCCCCCGGGCGTAATCCCTCAACCTACGAGCCAACACCGAGACAGGTAACCGAACTGGGTTCCGGGGATCTCTTTTTTACCATTGGAGTTCCTTTCGAGGATTCATTTATCCCATCAATAGAAGAGAACTTGCCCGATCTCAGAATTGTGGACACCTCTAAGGGCATAGAGAAGAGAAGTATTCGGGCTGCTACCGGGGAAGATGTCAATACGGAAGAGAAGGAAGACCAGGGTGATGATAACCACGACCACAGCGATGAAACAGGTATGCCCGACCCTCATATATGGATGTCTCCTCCGCTGGTCAAAACACAGGCGGAAAATATGCTGGAAGCCCTGGTATCTCTCGTTCCCGAATATAGGGATGAGTTTAAGAGTAACTTTGCCGACTTTGCAGAAGATCTGGAATCCCTCGATTCGGAGCTCCGGGAGCTTCTCGAGCCGGTTAAGGGAAGCCCTCTCCTTGTGTACCATCCTGCTTTTGGCTACTTTGCCGAGACCTACGGCCTGAGGCAAATCCCGGTAGAGCTGGGGGGCAATGAGCCGACGCCTAGAGAGCTTCGCGGGCTTATCTCGACGGCAAAGGAGAAGGGTGTAAGGGTGATATTTGTGCAGCCCGAGTTTTCAAAGACGAGTGCCCGCAGAGTTGCCGAAGCGATTGGCGGAGCGGTAGTAGAGGTTGCACCTCTTAAGGAGGATTACCTGGAAAACATGCGCCACATAGCCAATGAAGTTCGCCGCGGGATTTTACGGTGAAAAATGGTTCGAATAACAGAGGTGCCGGGCAAAGGAGAGAGGCACAAGAAATTTCTCTCTATTGTTATTCTTGCTTACCACCATCCCGTTGTTATTTCGTTCATGAATGTGCAGTTTTGTCCCGGGTTTAAGGGTGTGGGTAAAACAGAACTCCAATAGGCCGTCTATCTCCTCTCCCTCTTCCGAGATTCTGATGAGGGTTACACTGCTTCCGACGAGAGCCTGCAGAAGCCTGGGGGCCTCTATGAGGTCCTTCTCTCCCGGTGTATCCGGAAAAGGGTTCCCATGAGGGCAGGTGCGTGGATAGTTGAGTTTTTCGTTTATATGATCTTTGAGCTCTTCGCTTATAATTACCTGCAAGCTTTTTGCTTCCCTGTCCGATTTTTCCCATGGGAACCCAAGCATATCCACGAGGACGTGTTCGATAAGGTAGTGACGCTCCAAGACCGCCTTGGCAACTTCCCTCCCTTCATCGGTAAGGTTAATGACGCCGTAGCGGTCCTGCTGCACCAAGTTCAGTCTGGAAAGCCTCTTTACCGACTGGGTCACAGCCGGCTTGGATACCTTGAGTCTCTCGGACAGGCGCAGGTTGGTAACCTGGGCATAGTCTCTTTTTATGAGGTAAATTTGAGAGAGGTAGTCCGCCGCCGCGGGAAATTTATTGTGCAGCTCGTTTATATCCATCGTAGTACACACAGCGTATCCCAGCGGATATGTATGGTCAAGGCTTGGAGTTTCCAGAATTTCTTTTTTTGGAGGTCCCTTTAAAGCGCTTCTCTATAAAAAAGATTGACGGAGGGCAGTGGGATTATTACACTTTAATCGATGAGTCTAACAACTTCGAGATCCGGGTTTAGAGAGTTCTTGATTGCTCATGAAGATGACCTTGCAGAAGAGGTTATTTCGCTTCTCTGGAAAAAATTTCCCAAGTACGAACAGATATTTGACGACTACGGCAAGAGGGAGTGCAAAAAGGATATAAAGTATCATCTGCGCTACCTCTCCGACGCGGTCGACGCGGGGTCTCAAACAATTTACCTCCAATACGTGCAGTGGGTAAAAACACTGTTCTCTTCCATATCGATTCCATACGAGTCCTTCGTGGAGAGTTTGAAGGCCATGGAGGAGGTTATCGAAAAGCGTTCTGCCGCTCTTCCATCTGATGCGGTAGAGAAAGCCCTGGGGTATCTGGGGGAGAGCATAAAACAGTTCTCCAGAATGCCCGTAACCAGAGAATCGCTGATAACCGAAGAAAACCCCATGGCGGAAATTGCCAACGAGTATCTTACTTCCATGCTCGACAGAGACCGAAACCGGGCAATGAAGCTTATCCTCGACGAGGTAGAGAGTGGAAGGGATATAAGAGATATATACGAGAATGTGTTTCAGGTAAGCCAGTGGGAAATAGGAAGGCTCTGGCAGGAAAACAAAATAAGCGTTGCCCAGGAGCACTACTGTACAGCAGTTACCCAGTTGGTAATGAGCCGGCTCTACCCCTACATTTTTAACAGAGAGAAGAACGGTCTGGTTTTTGTAGGGGCAAGTGTGGGAGATGAGCTTCACGAATTGGGTATTCGTATGATAGCCGATTTTTTCGAGCTCGACGGATGGGATACCTACTTTTTGGGGGCCCACATGCCTTCGGATTCGATAGTTGAAACGGTAAAGGAGGAGGGGGCTCACCTGTTGGGGATATCGGTGACCATAGCCTACCATCTCCACAAGGCAAAAGAGATTATAGAAAAGGTCCGCAGTAATCCGGATCTTTCCGAAGTAAAAATAATAGTGGGCGGTTACCCGTTTAACCAGGATCCGGAGTTGTGGAAGAGGATCGGCGCCGACGGAACCGGCACTACAGCCCGGGACGCAATTACAACGGGCAAGGATCTTATAGGAAAACAAATGTAATGGAAGAGGCGCGATTTTCCGGAATGGCGGTTATCTGCGATCCCCTGGGCAGGGTTCATAGGGTGCTGCGTAACGAACTGTGCAGTTCTCTCAAGCTCGAAAGGGATACCCCCCTTACAACTGTTATAGATCCCGACAGTATCCAGAAGTTTTTTACCTTTTTGTACCGCCTGCGGGAGGAGCAGGCTCTCTACGACTGGAGTATTAATGTGGTCTGTAACGGTTCGGTGTTGGAGCTCTTCTTTGTCGGAGGTGTGCATGGGGATGAGATCCTGATTGTTGCCTCCACCTCCAAAAAAAACGCCGGAACGTACTTTACCGAATTGGTTCAAATGAATAATGAGCAGACCGACATTATTCGGAGTACCATGAAGCAAAATCTCAAAAACGGGGGCAACACCAAGAGGGACGATAACGAGGAGTTGTTTCATGATTTCTCCCGCCTAAACAACGAACTGGCGGATCTTCAGAGGGATCTTCAGAAAAAAAACCGTAAGCTCGAGAAGACAATACAGGAGAGAGACAAATACCTGGGGGTAGTTGCCCACGACTTTCGTAACCCCCTAAGCGGTTTTTCCGGAATGTGCGGATTTCTGCTGGATGAGGATTTGGGAGAGCTTAACGAGGAGCAGAAGGAAGTCCTTATGTTGATGAAGGAGAACTCGGAGCATATGCTGCAGATGGTAAACGATATGCTCGACCTCTCCAGCATAAAGATGGGGACTCTCAATCTTAATCTCGAGACCGCCGATCTCGTTCAGGTAGTAAAAAGCTGTGTGGATATTAATCGTCAGATTTCCAGGAAAAAGAGTATTCCCATAGAGGTGGACTCCCAAGTAACCTCCCTTCCTGTCTCGATGGACAGGGTAAAGATAAAACAGGTGCTGGACAATTTACTCTCTAATGCAATTAAGTTTTCCCACGCCGATACAGTTATTCACGTAAGTCTTAAATCCCGGGGAGAGAGAGCGGAACTGGAAGTAGCCGACCAGGGCCAGGGTATACCGGAAGAGGAGATGCCGAAACTCTTCAAACCCTACTCCAATATAAAGGTGCACTCCACCGGAGGAGAGAAGAGTACCGGCTTGGGGCTCGCGATATCCCACCGTATTGTCGAGGGACATGGAGGGAGTCTGTCCGCCGAGAGCAGCCCGGGAGCGGGCACCGTGTTCCGGGTTACCCTCCCCATAAAAAGCGGTAAATAAACCTCAATAATATACGCATTTCACTTGCCTTTCTGTAATTACATTACTAAATTAGTAAAGTAATAAGGGGGCAGAGATGACGAGAAACTTTCGAAAAAGTGTTGCCTTGGTAAGAAAGAGGGGTGCGGCACTGTTTATTGCTGTCGTTCTTTCGGTTCCCCTCTTTGCGGGAGGTGCGCAGGATTGTCCGGATCCGGAGGGGGTTGAAAAAGAGATCGAATACGGCCCCCCTGGGGAGGCCCCGCTTCCGGAGAGCCTGCTGCAAAACCTCGAGCCTTACGAAAAGGCAACCTTCGCAGGAGGATGTTTCTGGTGTCTGGAGAAGCCCTTTGAGGAATTGGTCGGAGTAGCGGAGGTAGTATCCGGATTTACCGGAGGAGATATGCCTGACCCATCATACCGGCAAGTGGTATCGGGGCAGACCGGCCATAGAGAGGCGGTACAGGTCTACTACAGCCCCCACTCGCTCAGCTACGAAGAACTCCTGGAGGTGTTTTGGAGAAACATAGATCCCACCGACCCCGGAGGGCAGTTTGTCGACCGGGGGAGCCACTACGCTACGGCGATTTTCTACGGCAACGAGGGGGAGAAAAGAGTTGCCGAGAAGTCGAAAAAGAAGCTCGATTCATCGGGACGATTCGACGGGCAAGTAGTAACAGAGATTATCGAGGCAGGCCCTTTTTACCCTGCGGAGGAGTATCATCAGGACTACTACAAAAAACGCAGGGCTGCGTATGAGCGCTACGAGAAGGGCTCCGGCAGACCTTCGTTTATAAGGGAGTTCTGGAGTATCGGCACCAGTCCGGAGGGCCTGCCGCTAAAAGAATATAGATACGGGAGGTTTGACATGGAAAAACGAGTGGAAGAGCTCAGTCCCCTGCAGCGCAAGGTTACCCAGGAGAACGGGACGGAGCGGGCCTTCGAAAACGAGTATTGGGACAACAAAGAAGAGGGAATCTATGTGGATATAGTAAGCGGAGAACCGCTGTTCAGCTCCACCGACAAGTACGATTCCGGATCGGGCTGGCCGAGTTTTATCCGCCCCCTGGATGCGGACAATATTCAGTACCGGGAGGACAAAAGCGGGTTTGGAGTTAGGACGGAGGTGCGCAGTGCCTTTGCGGACTCTCACCTCGGGCACGTGTTTAAAGACGGTCCCGAACCTACCGGGCTTCGCTACTGTATAAACTCCGCGGCCCTCAGGTTTATTCCCAGGGAGGAGCTGGAAAAAGAGGGCTACGAGCAGTTTTTGGTTTTCTTTGAGAAATAGGGCGCTTTACCGGAGGGAGGTGGTATTCGACGGCCTTCGCGGGCGTTGGCTGAGCCGGGGAGCTATCGTATCTTCTCCGGTTCGAAGCCGGGGATCCGCAGCTTCTCGTCGATAACATCGGTAAGTTTGGAGAGGATAAAGGTGAGGAAGACGTAGATAAAAGCGGCTATAAGGTAGGTTTCCATGTACCTCGCGTGGGTAGACGCGAGCTCCTTCGACTTGGTCATGAGCTCCGGCGCCTGTATAACAAAACCCAGGGAGGTGTATTTGAGCAGATAGATAAGCTCGTTGGAGAGGGCCGGTACGGAGAAGCGGAGTCCCTGGGGCAGGAGGATCGTTTTTACCATCTGAAAGGTGCTCATCCCGATGGATCTGGCCGCCTCCATCTGTTCGTAGGAGATCGCCTTAAAGCCCCCCTTCATGTACTCGATCTGGTAGGCGGTGCTGTTGATAATAAAACCGACAAAGGCGGCCAAATAGGGGGTAACGGTAATCCCGAGGGGAAGGAGAAATTTTGGAAATCCGTAGTAGATCATATAGAGCTGGATAAGCATGGGTGTGCCCCTGATTATGGCAACGTATATATCGGTGAGCTTTTTCCCTATGCCGTGGGTGTAGAGCGAGACGAGGCAGAGGGGAACGGCCAAAAAGAAGCCCGCGATCATGCCCACAAAGGTAAAGAGGAGGGTAAACACGAGACCCTCCCAGAGGACAGGGGAGATGGTGATGAAATACTCGATAATTCCCATCAGTCTCTAACCTCCGTAGAGCTCATTTATTTTCTCCAGAAACTTGCGGGTGCGAACCTCCGAGGCATTTTTGAGGAGTTTATCCGGTGTGTCCTCTTCGACAATAACTCCGTTCTCCATAAACACTATCCGGTCGGCCACACTCCGGGCAAAGCCCATCTCGTGGCTCACCACCAGCATCGTCATTCCCTCTTTTGCCAGGTCCTTCATTACCTCCAGCACCTCCCCGGTAAGTTCCGGGTCCAGGGCGGAGGTGGGCTCGTCAAAGAGCATGATCTCCGGGTCCATTGCCAGGGCGCGGGCAATGCCGACTCTCTGTTTCTGCCCTCCGGAGAGCTCCGCGGGGTATTTGTCTTTGTGGTCCGCGAGCCCCACCCTCTCGAGCTCGTAGAGAGCCTTTTTGCGGGCCTCGGTTTTCGACATCTTTTTCACCTTTATGAGACCGACTTCTACGTTCCCCGCGGCTGTAAGGTGGTGGAAGAGGGCGAAGTGCTGAAACACAAAACCGATTTTCTGCCTGAGGGTGTTTATGTCGGAATGCGCGTCGGTAATCTCTGCATCTTCCAGCCAGACCTTACCCCCGTTTACCGGTGTAAGCAGGTTTATACAGCGCAGGAGGGTGCTCTTTCCGGTGCCGCTCGGCCCAATAACTACCACCACCTCCCCGTGCCGCACGGTAAAGGAGAGGCCGTTGAGTACTCGGTTGTCTCCAAAATCTTTTATCAAGTCTTTCACTGTTAGGATTGTAGTCTCTTTGGGGGGCATTACCGTCTCTCCAATTCGAAACCGGGAATTTTGAGTTTCTCCTCGAGTATGAGGAAGAGCTTATTCGACAACTCGAATAACAGATAGTAGAGCAGGGCAACGGGGATGAGCACTTCGAAAAATACCTGCCCCATGGAGGAGTCTATAATCCCCCGAGCCTGGGTAAGCATCTCGGGTATTGCCACCAGGTAGGTAATGGGGGAATCCTTGAGCACTATAGTAGCCTCGTTGGTGAGGCCGGGAATGGAGAGGCGCAGAGCCTGCACAAAGACAATACTAAAGATAGCTGTCCACTTTCCCATTCCCAGGGCCCTCGCGGCGTTGTATTGGTCGCTGCTGATAGATTGTATGGTACTTCTAAACAGAAGGGACTGGTAGGCGCTGCTTATCATGCCGAGGGCGAGCACCGCGGCCAAAAATGGCGGCACACTTATACGAAACCCGGGCATACCCAGGGGATCTCCGATAGTGCGGAGGCCGAAGTAGAAGATAAAGAGCATTACTATATGGGGAGTGCCCCGAAAAAAGCCTTCGTAGAGCTGGATGAGGAATTTAACCGTTCTGTTTCCGTAGGTCCTGCCGATGGCAAGAGGGACGGCGAGGACAAACCCCAGTAAAAGGCTGGCTACCGTAACTGCTACGGTAACCAGCATCCCTCTCCCTATAGCAATGGAGGAGTATAGAATAAATTGGCCTGGATCTTCCATCTACTTTCCGGAATTATTCAGAGCCGAAGTACTCTGTAATGAGCTCGTTCCAGGTGTCGGAATCCCTTACCTCTTTCAAGGCCCTGTTGAGATCTTCCAAAAGGGGAGAATCCTTTTTTACCGCCAGGCCGTACTCTTCGTCTGTCGGAATAACCTGAATCATGGAGACCGGCCGATTCTGCTCAAATGCCTCCGCCACGGGTTTATCCAGAACTATGAGGTCGAGGTTCCGGTTCTCCAGGTCCTGGATGGTCTCGATATACTTGCCGTACTTCCTTATGTTCGCTTCCGAGGCGTTCTCGTCTACCCAAAAGGCGCCGGTGGTGTCGTTCTGCACCCCGATGGTGTAATCGGAAGAGTTGAGGTCCTCGGGGTTGTCAATTGAGATATCCGAGGTATTGCGCACGAGTACCGCTTGATCCGCGGAAAAATACGCGTCGGTAAAGTCTACCCGCTCCTTTCTCTCGTCTGTGATGGTCATCCCCGCGGCCACTACATCGATGGTTTCGGTTCTTACCGCCTCGATAAGGGCGTCAAAGTCCATATCCTTCACTTCCACTTCCATATCGAGCCTTTCGCCTATCGCCTTCATAAGATCGATATCGAAGCCGGTAATCTCTCCCTTTTCCCGGTATTCGAAGGGGCGAAACCCGGCGGATGTTCCCACGGTTAGGGTTTTATCGTCCTTTCCACACCCTCCTATAAAGAGCATTCCGATACCCAGCAGCAGAACAAGCGCAACAGCCGTCCACTTTTTCATCAGCGTTCCTCCTCGTGAATTTTCACCTATGGTAACTCTCTTTTAAAGAGAGTGCAAGAGTTTGGAACAACTGGATTTATCGGATGAGGGATGTCGACGGAAACTGGCGGCTAATCTTGTGTAAACAGCCTTCTCGCATCCGTCATAATTGCCGAGGGGGGAGGAAGATCCACCATCGTTTTGAACCCCGGTTTCGCCTGGAGCACTTTCGGGATCATATTTACCGCCAGAGCGGTAGTGCCGACACCGCCGGGAATCTCCGGCCCGCTGGAGAGTTTGATATCCGGTTCTCCGTATATCTCTATATAATCGCCGGTCTCCTCCCCTTCGAGTTCTGGATGTACCTGCTGGGGGTGGTAGAGCTCGATAATGGGTGTCCCCTCTTTGTCGTAGGCGATTCCGGTGTGGTTGCAGCCGGCGGTGTAGCCAGGTTTAATCACTCCAGCCTCTCCTCCGTCTCTCTCGACGGTGCTTATTATAGGGAGGCGTCTCTGTTCTATTCTTCCTATCTCCCACCCCAGGGCTGCGGCGATCATGCTCATCGATTCGGGAAAGCCGAAGTGTCCCACCACCGAGCCGTTTTCAATACCCTCCTCGAAGGCCTCTTTGCTGAGGTTGACCCCCTGGGTTTTGAGCACGTTAAAACCGTAGGGGGAGAGGTCGTTTATTCGCGTAGCCTTGATTTTATCCACCCTTCTGCAGACCCCGGTAAGGGCTATTGCGAGAAAATCGAGGACGAAGCCCGGGTTTATCCCCGTGCCGAGGATGGTCCTCCCTCTCTCTTTTGCCAGAGAATCCAGCCTTGCTGCAATGTCGGGGGAGCCGTACCAGGGGTAGCTCGCCTCCTCGCAAATGGTAATAATATGCGCCCCCGCCTCCAGTGCCGCCTCCATCTCTGGGGCCGCGTGTTTCATTGTGGAGCCGGTGGCCTGCAGTACTATGTCGGGGCGTGCGGAGGCGAGCATCTCGTCGAGATTGGAAGAGAGCTGTATGCCGGTGGGGCTCTCGAGGCCGAGGATTCCCGCTATGTCTTTTCTCTCTCCGGCCGTCTCGCCGGCTTTCCACGGGTCGTAGGCTCCGACGAGCTCGAAGCCCTCCTTCTCGAGGAGCAGCTTTGTCATCCCCGATCCCATATGACCCAGTCCAAAAACGGCGACGCGTATTCTCTCTCTCATGTAACACCCCTGCGAAAGAGTACGCCCGAGGGCTTTTTGTGTCAAGAATAATTACTACTTCAATAGTAAAAATAATTTAAAAGAGGGTGCAGGGGAATAATACATGCTTCTTCCCCCTCCCTCGCTCCTTTCCCTATGACCCTACATAAGGTATACTCTCTTCTATATGACAGATTCTTCAGAAGAACTGATTCCCCTGTTTAAGGGGCTCGGTATTACCGAGTACGAGGCAAAGGTGTATCTCTCTCTTCTCTCGGAACACCCCGCCTCTGCATACACAATCTCCCGAAACTCCCAGGTGCCCCACTCCCGGGTATACGACGTTACACGGCGGCTCATCAGCCGCGGATTGGTTGCCTCTACGGGAACAAAGCCGGAGATGTTCAGTCCCCTCTCTCCGGAAGATCTGGTCTCCAGGCTCGAGAAGGAGTACCGCCACTACACCTCGGAGCTGGAAAAACGGCTGAAGGAGTTCGACTTTCACTCCGACTTCGACCCCGTGTGGAACCTTACCGATCAAGGACAGATCTGCGAAACCATCGAAGGATTTCTCGCAAAGGCCCAAAGTACCGTCTATATCGGTGTGTGGGATCAGGAGCTCAAGCTTTTGGAGGGTGCACTCCGGGAGGCCGAGGGAAGGAATGTGCGGATCTTTATCCTCCTCTACGGCGAAAGAGAGCCGGGTATAGGTACGGTCTACCATCACGATACGGAGAATATGCCGGCGTACGAGCAGATGGGCCGCTCGATAGACTGTACTGTGGATTCGCGGTGCTGCATAACCGGGCGTTTCGGCAGCGATGAGCCCTGTAGAGTTGTGTGGACCCGTAACAGGGGGCTCGTACAGACGGTGGAAAGCTACATCCGCCACGACCTCTATCTTGCCCAGATCGAAAAAGATTTGGGGGGAGAGATCGAGCGGCGCTACGGGAAAAATCTGTTTACCCTGCGCGAGCAGTTTCTCGGCTAGGCCCTCCCTCTATTGACACCTCTTTGTGCCGTTGTATAATACCATATAGTTACTACCTTAATAGTAATAAATGGAGTTACACCTATGGCTTCGGAAAAATCGAGAGAACCGGCTTGTGCCCGCCGGGGAGATTGGGTACAGATACATTCCGTTCTCCTTACTCCAGAGGAGCGCTCTCCTAAAATACCCGCAGATACGGCGGAGGTACCCCTGGAGATGTGGGTACACGGCTTTTTACAGGATGAAACGGGAGAAATCGGCAACGAGGTGAGGGTGGAAACCGCAATAGGACGAATTGTGGAGGGAACCCTCTGTGATATACGGCCAGGTTACCATCACTCCTACGGCGTCAGCCTCCCGGAGTTGCAGCAGACGGGAAGGGAGCTTCGAGGGCTGCTGAGACGGCACCAGGACTCTGCGGAGAGAGGGGGCGGTGATGAATAGGACCGCAGAGACCTACGAGTCCCTTATGGCGCGCAAGGGGGAGATAATCAAGAGGGCGGTGGGGATAGACTACTCGCTCTACGAGTCCGGCTCTATTGCCTTCGATTACGAGGCTTTGATGAGGAGTACGGGGTACAGCCTTCAGGAGATCCGCGGGATTCAAAGAGAGACGGGTGTGGGAGAGACACCCCTGTTGGAGCTGCGGAACCTTACCGGACTCTCCCGCGGCTGTGCAGCTCCTGGAAAGGGCGCCCGGATATTTATAAAAGACGAGGCTGCACACCCCTCGGGCAGTTTCAAGGCGAGGCGCGCGGCTACTTCCGTGTATCACGCAAAAAAGCTGGGCTTTAAGGGTGTTATCGCTGCTACCAGCGGCAACTACGGCGCCGCGGTGGCGAGCCAGGCGGCAATGAGGGGATTGGACTGTATAGTGGTGCAGGAGTGCTTCGACTCACGGGGGGTAGGGCAGCCGGAGATTATCGAGAAGGCCCGCAAGTGCGAGGCCTTCGGGGCGGAGGTAGTGCAGCTTTCGGTGGGGCCGGAACTCTTCTACATATTCCTCAGTCTTTTAGAGGAGACCGGCTTTTTTAACGCCAGCCTCTATACCCCCTTCGGGGTGGCTGGTATAGAGACCCTTGGAGCGGAACTCGACGCGCAGATGAAGAAGCTTACCGGCAGAGCACCGGATGCCGTGGTGGTAACCAACGCTGGAGGGGGCAACCTTACAGGAACCGCCCGGGGGCTTGCGAGTTCTGCAGAGCAGCGGAGCCTATCCGACACAGAGATAATAGCCGCGAGTGTAAACCTCGAAGGGCTCAATATGGCAAGCGACCGAGAGTTTAACCTGAAATCCTTTACCACCGGCCATACCGGCTTCGGCATTCCCTTTTCGACTTTCCCGGACCGTTCCGATGTACCCCGTTCGGCGGCACGTCCCCTGCGGTATATGGACCGTTACGTGACGGTCCGTCAGGGGGAGGTCTTTTACACAACAGAAGCGCTCGCGAGGTTAGAGGGGCTCGAGAGGGGGCCGGCGGGAAATATAGCCCTGGCCGCGGCCTTTGCCCTTGCCCAGGAGATGGACCAGGATCAGACGATAGTTGTGCAGGAGACCGAATATACCGGTGCGGGAAAGCACGTGCAGCCCCAGCTTGCCTTTGCCCGGGATAACGGTATACAGATCCTCATTGGAGATCCCCGGGACGAAGTTCCCGGCAGGTCGATAATACTCCCCCGGGAACCGGGGTTGATCCGGCCGAAGGAGCTGGACCTCGAAGAGCTCAGACACAGCTATATAAGACACAGCGTTGAGTTTGCCCGGGAGATGAAAAAGAGAGATGCGGAGAAAGCCGACCGCCGGAGGGGCGACGGGACCGACCTCCGAAGGAGCGACAGGGCCGACCTGCGTTTTGACAAAGAGGATATCCGTTTTCTCGCCGAGGAGACAAAGAGCACTCCCGGAGAGGTGGGCAGAATATTACAGGAGCCGGGATTAAAGGAGAGATAGCATGGAACGGACCGACGATTTTGCAGAGCGGAGAAGACATCTTGCAGATCTCAGGGAAGATGAGCTCGAGGCGCGTTTCTGGAAATTGACAGAAGAGCTGGTGGACCCCCTCCTGGAACACGCCCGTACACATACCACTCCTTCGATAGAGCGGTCGGTTCTCCTGCGGATGGGTTTTTCCGGCTTGGAGGCCAAAGAAATTGTGGATAAAACCATAGACCATGGGCTCATGGGTAAGGGGGCAGGCCACGCGGTGTACCTTCTTGCCCAGAGCAGGGGGCTGGGAATACGGGAGGCAGGCCTCGAGCTCGCCGAGGGCAGACTCTGGGACGCGGTGGAGGATGCCTTTAAGCAGAAAAAAGCCTCCGGATCGAAAGGAGGGGATATCGATGCAGCACGATAAGAAGCTGGATATAGAGAAGATTCTCGAGAACCTCGAAGACTACAGGCCCCGCAGAAAGGGGTGGACATGGAGGTCCGGTACCGGCACACGGCGGCGAGTAGGGGATTTCGAGTATCTCGAGACAAGCGACCCTCTTACGAACGGCACTCCCCTCCCGGCGGCGGCCTACTTTGGCAACATAGACCCCCAGCCGCAGCCGGTTATTACCACCGAGATTGCAAGCGGCCGCTTCGAGGACGATATCCGGCGTATGCGGATGGCCGCCTGGCACGGGGCGGACCACCTGATGGTTATAAGGACGGCGGGGCAGAGCCATATGGACGGCCTCTTGGAGGGTACCCCCCAGGGGGTCGGCGGTGTGCCCATAACCCGCAAGCAGATCCGCGCGCAGCGGAAAGCCCTCGATATGATAGAGGACGAGGTGGGCCGCCCCCTCAACTACCACTCCTACATAAGCGGGGTGGCCGGGCCGGAGATAGCGGTGCTCTTTGTCGAAGAGGGGGTAAACGGCGCCCACCAGGACCCGCAGTACAATGTGCTCTACCGCAACGTGAACATGGTTCGCAGCTTTGTCGACGCGGCGGAGGCAAAGAGAATAATCAGCACGGCGGGAATAGCACAGATTGACGGGGCCCACAACGCCAACGCCACCGCGCGGAAGGCGTGGAAGGTGATGCCCGAACTGATGGTGCAGCACGGGATAAACGCCCTCTTCTCTGTAAAGGCGGGGGTGGCGAAGGAGAATATCTGCCTCTCCACCGTTCCTCCGACCGCCCCGCCGGCTCCCGCGATGCGGATGGACTTACCCTACGCGGTGGCCCTGCGGGAGCTCTTTCGGGAGTACAAAATGAGGGCTCAGCAGAACACAAAGTACATGACCAGCTCCGCCCGGGAGGCGACGGTTACCCACACCCTCAACCTCCTTATCTCGGAACTGACGAGCGCGGATATACAGTCTACCATAACTCCCGACGAGGGGAGGAACGTCCCCTGGCACATCTACAATGTCGAAGGCTCCGACACCGCGAAGCAGGCTTTCCTGGGGATGGACGGCTTAAAGGAGATGGTACGCCTCCGCCGTAAGGAGGGGCCCCTGGCCGAAAAGGTGCGGGAGCTCAAGGAGCGGGCGGTTCTCTTTCTCGAAGAGATGCTCGAGAGCGGCGGATACTTCAAGGCGGTGGAAGAGGGATTCTTTGTCGACTCCGGCCTCTATCCGGAGCGCAACGGAGACGGCATTGTCCGCAAAATCGAAGGGGGCGTGGGAGCCGGTACTGTCTACGAACGGGATGAGGAGTACATGGCCCCGGTAAGCGGCCACTTCGGCTACAATAACATCGCCCAGTACGCCGAGAGCGAGGAAGAGGTCGAGCGGCTGAGTTCCGACCCTTCGAGCCTCATCGGGGGCTGCACCTTCGAAAAACCCGAGAAGATAATCTACATCGACGA
>JBKHFZ010000045.1:0-17224 GCA_046539925.1 Spirochaetaceae bacterium | reverse complement strand
CCGCAGGATTTCATCCACTATTTAAGGTTTCCCTCGAGCAGCTTTTCAAACACGAGCATTAGCTCCGAGGCGCGCTTCTCTATGGATTCAAAGAGAGGGCGGGTCACTTGGGGCCGCTTCTCACTATCATTTCCGTTTCTAAAAAGACCCTCGAGGTAAACAGCCTTATCTCGCAGCTCATCTGCCCTGAGTATCCCGGCCACATTGGCAAGGGAGTGGCAGTTCTCCGCCGCTGTATCGAAGTCCCCGCTGGAAAGTGACCTGTCTATTTCGGAGAGCCGCTGGGGAAACTCTCTGAGGGTCATCCTCAGCATCTCTCCAAGGGTTCCCTCTACATCCCTGAACTCCCGGAGCAGCTTTCGCTCGTAGTGCTCCTCCGGAGAATCGGTACCCTCGCAGATGTGTGGAGGCTCCATTTTCCTTGTAACGGCAATAACCGAGAGGAGATTCTGTATGTCTATGGGCTTGGTAATGTAGTTATCTGCACCCACAGCGAGCATCTTATCCTTCTCTTCGCTTGTACCGTAGGCAGTAAGGGCGATAATGGGGATGGGGCTTTTACCGTCTCTCTTTTCTATGCTTCTAATCTTCGTGGTAGCCTGTATTCCGTCGGCAACAGGCATTTGCACATCCATGAGAATAAGGTCGTACATGCCGCTGTTTTTCCACTTTGCGACAACCTCGTTACCGTCTTTTGCCAGATCGACCCTGAACCCGTACTTTTCCAGAAGCTTTCTTACATAAATGGTGTTGATTGGATTGTCTTCGGCTACAAGAATGTATTCCGAAATAACTGCTCTCCTTACTGTATTCGATTCCTTTATAACGTTTTTTCTATTCTCTGTCTACTATATAGTCGCAATATGCGGACTGTATCTATTATGATATAGTACAGAACGCTCTTTTGAGAAAAGGAGGAACATAATGTCTCTTACAAAAATAGTGTGTACCATGGGTCCGGCGGTTGAGTCGCCGGAGAGAATAAGAGCTCTATTGGACGCAGGTATGACAACCGCTCGGCTCAATTTTTCCCATGGAACAGCGGAGGGCAAACGGAAAATTGCGGGGGAGCTCCGGAGAATTGCAAAGGAGGAACAGAAGAACCTGGCGATAATGGGTGATCTTCAGGGACCGAAGATCCGCATTGGAAAGCTCCCCGAGGAGGGGGTGTTTCTGGAAAAAGGCGAGGAGATACTCATATCCGCGGAGGCAACAGAGTTCGAAGCGAGGAAAAAGAGCCCGGTTATACCCTTTCCCCATCCCGAAATAGTAAAGACCGTTGCCGACGGGGCCAGTCTTCTTTTAGACGACGGGAACTTGGAGCTCGAGGTAATAGAGTCGGCGCCGCCCCTGCTGCGATGCCGCGTGATTATAGGCGGGGTGCTTACTTCTAATAAGGGGGTAAACCTGCCGGGGGTGGAGCTCGATATTTCCGCCCTCACGGAAAAGGATAAAATCGATGCCGCACTCGCGGTGGAACTGGGCCTGGACTATCTGGCCCTCTCTTTTGTCCGTTCGAGTAAAGATATAGAGGAGCTGAAGCGCTATCTGGTGGATATCTCCAGGGATATTGGCGAAGATGGAGGAGCCCTGGCAGAGAGAGAGCGCACACCCGGGGAGAATCCCCACGGGCTGCCCTCGATAGTGGCAAAAATCGAGAAACCCGAAGCCCTCGACGATTTGGAGGGAATAGTGCTTGCCGCGGACGCGGTAATGGTGGCCAGGGGAGACCTCGGTGTGGAGATATCCCCCGAGCAGGTTCCAATGGCGCAGAAAAGAATTATCCGCTGGGCCAACAAAATTGGTAAACCGGTAATAACCGCCACTCAGATGCTGCAGTCCATGATCGACAGTCCACGCCCCACAAGGGCGGAAGCTTCGGATGTGGCAAACGCTATTCTCGACGGCAGCGACGCGGTTATGCTCTCCGGAGAGACATCCGTGGGCTCTTACCCCGTGGAGGCTACCGCATTTATGGAGAAAATTGCCCGGCAGATGGAGGAGAGCGCAGCCTTTCCCTATAACCAGCTTATGGATATAGAGGATTTGCATAGGAGAGAGTTTCAAAGCGGAGAGTCTCAAGCCGACGAGGCGATGATATCGGAGGCGGTAAGCAGGGTAACCGTGGACATCTCCGAGCAGTGCCTTGCCGCGGCAATTATTACCTCCACCGAATCCGGCCGGACGGCACGAACCGTGGCAAGACACCGGCCTCGCTGTCCGCTCTTGGTGGTTACTCCCTTCGAGGAGACGGCCCGGAGGATGCAGCTGATATGGGGGGTTCATCCCTTTGTAG
The DNA here is from genome assembly GCA_046539925.1 of Spirochaetaceae bacterium. Lineage (GTDB taxonomy): Bacteria > Spirochaetota > Spirochaetia > DSM-16054 > Sediminispirochaetaceae > CAYFVU01. The sequence continues at coordinate 14,928 of JBKHFZ010000045.1, read as the reverse complement.
TTGAACCCTTTGCAACAACAGACAAAATGATAGGTATGATGGTCCGTTCGAGTGCAGACGCCGGTTTTGCGGGAGTAGGAGACAGAATAGTGCTTACCGCGGGTATACCCTTCGAAGTACACGGCGTTACCAACATGCTAAAGGTACACACGATCCGCAGGGAGGAGGTAGATACCGTTCCGGGATTATCCGGCCAGTAAGCCTATCTTTTGTTTTACCCTCTGTCGTTTGAGATGCTCGTTTTGAATAAAGTTGAGGTAGTCCGACCTCGTGACAATTCCCACCACCTTCTCCTCTTCAACAATGGGTAGATGGCCTATGTTGTTGGTAAACATAATGGTCTCTATATCTCCCACAGTGGTGTCGGGGCCGGCGGTAATAATCTTTTTGGACATATATCCCTTTACCGGTGCGTGCATCTGATCGGCCCGGCGGCCTTTCATAATATCCCTGAGCGTCAAAAAGCCTGCGATCTCCCCCCCGTTGCGGGTTACAGGGACACCGGTGTGAGAGATCTCCTCGAGCAGCCTGGAGGCGTCGAAAAGGGACACTGTTTCGTCTATGGTGGTAACCGGCGCGGCCATTATCTCTTCCGCCGTTACCGCGGGGGCAAGGGCTTTTTCCAGGTAGTCGATGAGGGTGGAAAAGACGTAGGCACCGCTCCTTCCCTTTACTACCGCGCTTGCAGCTTTGCGGTGCCCGCCGCCTCCAAAGGCGTCCATAATCCTGTTTAGATCGATATTGTGCTTTCTGTTGCGAGAGATTATCAGAGTCTTCCGCCGCTTTGGAAAGTGAAAAAGGGCAAAATAGACATCCTGATTCTCCACCTCAAATACCTTTTCGGTAACAGCACCTAGCCCTTCGGACTCCTCCTCTGTCTCGTGGTAGCTTAGTATTACATGCTGGCCATGGATTGTCCTGTACTGAAGACGGTTAAGAAGGTCGTGGAAAAGGGTAATTTGGTAATTCGCCGAGAGGGGTTTTAAGACGGTCTGAATAATTTCCAGACGTGCGCCGCAGGTAAGCAGGTAGGCGGAGGAGGTGAAATCTATATCGCTTACATTTTCGTGGGTAAAGTTGCCCGTATCCGCGTATATCCCGGCAAGGGCGATAGTGGCGTCCTCCGGAGATACTCGGATATCCCTGTTCATAAGCTCCAACACCAGTTGTGAGGTGTTTGCGCCGGTCTCTCTCTGATGAAGAAGGGCGCCCTCAAAACTCCCCTCGTCTAAAGGGTGATGATCGAATATCTCTATCTCTACACTGCTCTCGTCTATGTATTGCAGATACTCCTTTAGCCTGGAGCGGGTTCTTGTGTCAACTATTACCATGTGTTCTACGGTGGTGCCTTCGAGCTCTTTTGGGTTATGAAAATCGAGCCGGTATTGGTAGAGATTCTCCAGCTTTTGGGCCACCGGATGAATATGGCGGCTTTTAAAAGGGATATGGTCCGGAAAGAGGTATTTTGCCATGGCAATTGAGCCTATGCAGTCCAGATCCATATTCGAGTGCCCGACAATTATATTTATCGCTTCTCCACCTTCGTTTGATTTTTGCATATCTAAAAATCGGGGTCCCCTGAACGCCCTTCGGCCCATATCATTTATTACAGTTCTCCCAGGCTGAAGTTGCCGATAATCTTGAATGTACGGCCGTCCCGCTCCACCCTCAAATCTCTCTCTGGAAAGTAACGGGGAAGCAGATCCCGGATAAACTCCACCGCATCGTTTTCGATCTCCTCTTCCGCCTCGTCGGGTACTTCCGTTAGAGTAACCATATCTACATCTATCACGTATCCACGGCCGTGTTCCGAGCCGTAGCCGGCGGTAAAAGAGGCCCCTATATTAAAAAGCCCGTCGGATGCCTTGTTAGCGGTGTTTCCCCGCTTTGATCGGGCAGGGTGGAGGGTGTAGCGGCTGCCGTATTTGTCCTCCAGATAATCGTCGGTCTCGTCAAAGAGTCTCTTCAGCTTTCTGTCGAAATCTGCGGATTTGTGGTGTTTCATACACCTATGGTACAAATATATGCTCCTGTGTGCAACAGAAAAAACCTTTGCAATACAAGTGCATTTATACTACCATCTTATGTATATGGCCGGCAGCAGAGACTCACTGGACATGGAAGGACACTTGGAAGGGCATATAGAGAGGGAAGCGGGAACCCCCGGTTTTACCGGAACAAGCCCGTTGCAGCGCAAGCTGCTCTACGCGATCTCGCTCTTTCTTATGGCGATTAATACCGGTTTGATTGTTATTTGGGCGGCTACAGGAGCGGGGATTTTCCGAATTGCCCTTCTCTTCTGTCTCATAGTATCCGGTGGAACAGCCTTGCAGGCGACCCGGAGGGGGAAATTGGGCTTTGCAAAATGGGCTCTTTTCCTTCCGGGAGTTCTGGTATTCCTGGTTGCTCCCTATCTTCATATAGACAGCTATTACTTTAGCATTGTACTTGTCGGCTCCTCCCTCAACCTTATTCTCCTCGCGGGTGCGTTTTTTTCCTTGAAGCTGAGCATATTTACCGCCTCCCTTTTTGCGCTCAATACGGTTGTGATATTTATCGGGCAGAGCGCAGTGAAAACGGACGGAAGGATGGCCTACCTGCCCATTATACTTGCGCAGATAATAATCCACGGCGCAATAGTCTATTTTTACATAATGAGCCGGAACGATCTTATTAAAAAACTGCGCGAGGAGAACCGGAAACACAGAAAGACGGCGGAGGTTCTCGATAAACGGGAGACGGATTTTAAACTTCTAATCGAAAATTCTCCTATAGCGATATTTATGGTCGACGATTCGGGTAATTATCTCTATGCAAACGAAAAAGCCGCCGAATTGGCCGGTTACCCGCGGCAGGAACTTCTCTCAAAAAATATAAAAGAGCTCCTTCCTGCAAAAAGAGAGGATAGGGGAGCGGAAAACTTCGAGAAACTCCGGGCAGAGGGGAAGTTGGAGACAAGCGATACATTATTGGCCAAAAACGGGGAGGTTAAAGAGGTTGATATAGAGGCAATAGCCGTTAAAGACAATAATTATATGGCCTTTGTAAGGGACGTCTCCGACAGAATGCTCCACGAGAGAGAGCTTAACGAGGCAATGCAGAGGGCGGAAGAGGCAAATAAAGTAAAGACCGAGTTTCTCCATACAATAAACCATGAGGTGAGGACTCCGCTTAACGCAATTATCGGCATAAACCAGCTGAATGCGGATACGGAAGACAAAATAGAACGGCAGAGACACGCCCAGTCCATAGAGCTTGCCGCCTACTCTCTGCTAGAGGTTTTTGACGAGATTATAGATTTTGCCGGTCTGGAGAGAAATGCCTACGAGACGCATATTTCCGATTTTAACGTGTACTCCCTCTGCGAAGAGGCGATGCGGACATTTGTTCTCAAAGCTCAGGAGAAAAACCTCGAACTCGCCTTCTACGGAGCTCCCCATCTTCCCCCTGTGATGGAGGGAGACGGAGGCCATATTAAACAGGTTCTATCCCACCTCTTGAGCAACGCGGTAAAGTTTACCCAATCCGGAGAGGTGCTTCTTTCTGTAAGCGGAGAGCCTGAGGAGAGCGCTGAGGCCGGAGATACCGAACAGCGGTTTATGCTCACCTTCTCGGTAAAGGATACCGGAATAGGTATTGCCGAAGAGCTGCAGACACGGATATTTGAACTTTTTCGGCAGGCCGAGGATGTGGATACCCGAAGATACGGCGGGGTCGGATTGGGGCTTACTATCTGCAAAAAAGTATCCGAGGTGCTGGGAGGCTCTCTCTGCGTAGAAAGCAGAGAGGGGGAGGGAAGTACATTTACCTTCCAGGTACCTGTATCCGCCGGGGGTGCCGATCCGTGTATGCCCATTATTCGGGGAGACCCCCAGGGGAAGGGGGAGAAGCTTGGAGTGCTTGTGTGTCTGGAACCCTCCTTCGAGAGGAAACAGGCTAAGGATGTGCTCGAGCACTGCGGGCACAGCTGCAGAGTAGTGGAGGACCGCGGATATGCAGAGCTCCTTGGAGAAAAGGGGTTTGAGATAGAGGTGGACGGAGAGAGCAGAGAGGCCGACGTGTGCCTGATAGAGCTCTCGGCGCTCCTTGCAGAGGGAGAAGAAGGGCCTTTGGCACACCCCCTTAGACGAAACCGCAAAAGAAGTACCGGTATTATTGTCTTGGTGCCGCTTTTTCAGGAGGGGCTCTTTTTCGAGAACAAGGAGCTCTACGGGATCGATAGATACATAACCTTTCCCCTGACTCCCTCAAAGTTGCTCCAGGCGCTTTCGAATGTATCTTCTAGGGAGTACAATCGGAGCTTTTAGAGGGGGTTTGCCGTATGCCTTCCTCTTCTATGAGGAGCAGCCCCCTTCTGTAGAGCGTACCTATGGTGTTTTTGAACAGGCGCTTGCTCATGTGGAGTCTTTTTCTCACCTCATCCGGCGGGCTCTTGTCGTGGAGGGGGAGAAAGCCGCCCTCCTTCTCCAGGGCGTGGAGGATAGTCTCCTCCGCCTCCCGGGATGCGGGAATAAAGCCCTGGGGCTGAAGAGCGGCGTCCACCAGACCGTCTCCCCTTACCTTTTTTACATATCCCTTCTTTCTCTCCCCAATATGCACCGGCTCGAAGGTCTCCCCGTGGTAGAGAAGGCCGTCCCACCGGTTGTCGATTATTACCTGGGCGCCCAACTTTGTTATCTCGTATACGATAAGGTCCACCTCCTGATTTACAGAAAGAGCTGAGGTGTCTTTGTCGAAGTGAGATGAGAGGTGGGTGGTCCCGATTACCCCCCGTTTCTCGTAATCGAGGGTAAGGTACACAACAAGAATATCCCCTTCCTTCAGTTTTTCCTTCTGCCTGTGTTCCCTGGGGCTGTGGGGCTTTTTTCTTTCGGGAAGGTGTGTGCGCGGAACAAAGAGATCCTTGGGTATTCCCCACTCCAAAAACACTCCGAAATCGGTTATAGAGGTAACCACCATCGGAGCAAACTCGCCTAGCTCGGCGAAGGGCTCCCGGGTAGTTGCCCCCAGCTTCTCCTTCGACTCGTTGTATACAAATACCTCTATAGTGTCGCCCGGCACAGCGTCGTCGGGGATCTCTTTTTTTGGGAGGTAGAGTTCTCCCTCCTCCTGGGCGTCCAGAAATCCTCCGCCCCTGGTAATGCGGTTTATTTTAAGACTGTTGAACTCTCCAATAAATATCATAATATCTTGTCTTTCCATTTTGCCAGAGGGATATCCACGGCCGCATGTACTCCCTTTTCCGCATTTTCTATGCTGAGGGTTCCGTGTATCTGTTCGGCGAGGGTGTGGGAGAGGACCAGACCGAGGGTTTCAGACTCATCCGCCTGGAGGTCAAACCCTTCGGGAAGCCCTACGCCGTTATCCGAGACAAGAATAGTCAAAAACTCCTCCTGTTCCGTTATGGAGACTTCGATCTTCCCCTTCTCTTCGCCCTCGTAACCCCAAAAAGCGTGTTCCAAACTGTTCGAGATCAGCTCGTTTACAATAAGCCCTATGGGTACGGCCAACTCCATAGTCACGGTAACAGGAGCGCTGTGCACGGAATAGCCTATAGAGGTATCGCTGGTAAGATATACATCGAGAAGCTGCTGAACAATACCCTCTATATAGGAGTGGAGGTCTATACCCGAGAGATCTTCGGATATATAGAGACGGTCGTGGACGAGGGCCATACTTTCCACCCTGTTTCTGCTGTCTATAAGGTGTTTTTTTACATCCTCATTGTCTATATAGGAGGATTGAAGGTTGAGCAGGCTTGCAATGACGCTCAGGTTGTTTTTTACTCTGTGATGAACCTCCTTGAGGAGGGTCTCCTTTTTGTGGAGGGAGCTCTTTATCAGCTCCTCCGCCTCTTTTCTTTTGGTAATATCCTGGAGGACAACGCTTACCGCCTCGTACCCGCTGTAGGAGATGGGGATAAAATGGAGCAGCAGTTTGCGTGCGTGCAGCACAAAGGGCTGCTCTTCTCCCTCTATAATCGGGTCGGATTCGAGGCGGGAGACTGTCTCCTGTATCCTCAGACTGTCTTTATCGGAAAAAATGTCGGGAAAGTGGGTGGTAATAAGAGTGGTATATTCCACATTTACAAGACTGCAGGCGGAGGGGTTTGCAAAGATTATCTCCCCTTCCTTTGTCATCTCCACAAATCCAACGTCCATATTGTAGAGAAGCAGTTCTAAATGGTGTTTGGAGTAGAGCAGTTCGGAGGTAATTTCCCTCTTGAACAGGTCGTCGCAGCCGAGGGCTTTTTCTTTATAAGGCTCTACCACACCCTTTTCGAAGTCCTCGAGGACTTGGAGAATATATCCCTTCATCCGCTTGAAGGGGCTCTTTGCTATATAGGCGTCGGCAAGGGTAAAATCTTTGTCTTTACCGCATTCTACGGCTATTCCGGAAACTATAACTATTAGAAGGTTCTCGAGCTGCGGTTTGGTGCGAAGAATCTTGCTCAACTCTTTTCCGTCGATCTGGGGCATTACCAGATCGATAAACATTACATCGGGGGCGAGCTCTTCGACCATGTGGAGGGCCTCCAGACCGTTTTGGGAAGTGCGCACACTATAGCCCCGAGGGGTAAGGAGTTCCCTCATAAATTCGAGCATGAGGGGGTTGTTATCTACCACGAGTATGTTCTTCATTGGGCATCTCCAAATTGGGCATCTCCAAGTACAGCTTCAATTTCCACAAATAACATGTTAATTTTTTCCGCGTGTCTCTTCAATTCAGAAACGGGTGCATCGGCGGCAGCTTTGTTGAGTTTTTCCGCCTCTTCCATCAGTTTATCAAACTCCATGTTTGAGGCGGCCCCCTTTATGTGGTGGGCTTGCTCGGATATTGTCTCGCGTTGCTCCTCTTCTACCGCCCGAGCAAGGCTCTGCAGGTTGTTTTTTGTGGTCTTGAGAAAGAGGGAACAGAGGCTCCTGTAGGCCTCCACGCTTATCCCTATCTCTTCTGCTGCCTGTTGCATATTCATAGCGGTATTGTAATGATTATCCCGGCCTTCAGCAACCGGTCGGCGGTTGACGAGGACCCCCATTCGTCGTAACCTGGGCCATGAACCATACAGGAAACAGGGCGCTTCTTAGTGTCTACAACAAAAGCGGCATAGTCGAATGTGCCCGGTTTCTCTCCGAAATCGGGCTCGAACTCGTCTCCTCCGGAGGTACCGCCGCGGCCTTAAGGGAGGCACGGCTTCCGGTACAGGAGGTCTCGAAGATAACCGGCTTCCCCGAGCTTCTCGATGGACGGGTAAAAACCCTGCATCCGGTTGTTCACGCGGGAATCCTTGCTCGGCGGGAGAGAGAGGATGATATTGAAGCCCTCGCACAGCACGGGATTACACCGGTGGACTGGGTTGTGGTTAACCTCTACCCCTTCGAGGAGGAGCTCTCACGGCCAAAGAGCGAGTCGGCGCAGCTCGAGTTTATCGACATAGGCGGCCCGACCCTGTTGCGGGCGGCGGCAAAGAACTTTCGCAGCGTGGTAGTGGTAACGGACCCGCGGGATTACGAGCCGCTGCAGCGGGAGTGGCGCGAGGGAGGAGAAATTTCCGTGGAAACCCGGAGAAGGCTCGCGCAAAGGGTCTTTGACCGGACCGCGGAGTACGACGGGTCGGTGGCCGCCTATCTTTCCGGCTGTGCATCCGAAAACGGATAGAGGAGAGGAGAGCAGGCTATGGGTGGAGAGATTACCCCGCAAAAGCTCTCGCAGATACTTGAAGCGGAAGGGGTGCGGCTCTTCTCTACGGTGCCCTGCGTAGACTATCCGGATGCCGAAAGACGGTACGAGCAGTGGGTTCGAGAGAGGCGTTACGGGAGTATGGAATATCTCGCCTCTCACAGCGGCCTCAAATACCGTCCCGCAAGAATTCTCAAGGGCTGCCGGAGTATTCTCTTTATAGGAGTACCCTACTACTGCGGCGAGAAGCCGAAAGAGAAAAACGCCGCTTCCGCTGCGGGGTCTTCCGGTCAGGTGGCTTGGTACGCTACAGGGAGGGATTACCACAAAACCCTAAAGGGGATACTAAAGCGGATAATTCGCCGGCTCTCGGAGAGCTGTCCTGACGACGAATTCCGACCCTTCGTAGACAGCGGCCCCCTCGATGAGCGCCTATACGCCGCCGGCAGCCTCGGTTTTATCGGCCGCCACGGGCTGCTTATCTCTCCGCGCTACGGGAGCCGGTTTTTCCTCGGAGAAATACTTACCACCGCCGCCTTGCCGGAAGTAAGGCCAAAGGGAAAAGAGACATCCGCCGCAAAACAGCCTGGAGGTCTCTGCCCGGAGAGTTGCCGGAGCTGCATCGATGCCTGCCCAACGGGAGCGCTGGGTGGAAGGGGATCGGCAGATACCCGGGAAGCGGGGCCTCGATTCAATCCGCAGCACTGCATATCCTATCTTACCATAGAGTACGCCGGAGAGATCCCCAAAGAGCTGGGAAGGCTTATTGGAGAGAGAATATTCGGCTGCGATACCTGCCAGGATGTGTGTCCCCTTAACAGGGAAGGGGAAGAGAGAGCCCGGGAGGAGGCTCCGGAGGATTTTCTCCGGCCTGTCGCCGGCAGACGTATTTCGCTTGGAGAGATATCGGCATTAAAGGACAGAGAAGAGATGACCCGCCGCTTCGCAGGCTCTCCGCTTATGCGCTGCTCTCTCGAGCAGCTCAAACGGAATGCCTCGATAGTCGCTGAAAATACGTGAGCTTCCTTCAAAATTATTCTTTGGAAAGCACTTCACGTATATAAATCTGGAGGATAAGAGCTGTTATGATTCACATGAGACGGGATACAGAGAAAAAACAGAAAAGACTGGAAAAACGAAAGCTGCGGGAAAAAATTAAAAGAAGAAATCGGAAGAGGGTGGGGTTGCCCCCGGGAACCCTTATTAGACAGGAAGGCCCGGCAAGGGAGACGAGCTACGAGCTCTTCCGGTTTAACGCAACAACCTGCTCCGAGGAGAGCGGGAAGGGGCTGCCGGACTTACAGCAGTTGAAGGATAGGGACCATGTTATTTGGCTCAATCTGACAGGGGTGGAGGATTCGGAGTTTCTCTCCCGCTTTGGGGAGCAGCTGAATATTCACCCAATTGTTCTCGAGGATATTCAGAACACCGTGCAGAGGCCGAAGTTCGAAGAGTACGGGGATCTGGATTTCCTGGTCTTCAGGATGCTCCGGGGCTTTACATCCTCCCCCGCCCGGACACGCTCCGACTCCATCGCCGAGCAGGGCAAAGACGCGAATGGGAAGAGCAACTCCTTTCTAGACAGCATAGAGTCCGAGCAGATCAGTCTCATCCTCGGGGACAATTTTGTTATCTCTTTTCAGGAGAGACCCGGAGACGTTTTTGACCCGGTACGGTCTAGAATACGTAACGGCAGGGGGCGGATCCGGCAGCATGGGGCGGACTACCTCGCCTACGCGCTCCTGGATCTGGTGGTGGACTCCTATTTTCTCATTCTCGAGAAGGTGGAAGATCGCCTGGAGGACCTTGAGGACATGCTGGAGGAGGGAGAGACGGAGGCCGTTCCGGGAAAAATGCGGCGCCTGAAGGAGTATTTAATTACAGTGCGCAGGGCGGTGCGGCCCCTCAGGGAGGTGGTGGACATGCTGATAAAGGAGGAGCCGCCGCGGTTTAAGGAGGAGACAAAACCCTATTTGCGGGATTTGGGAGACCATGTACACAGGGTTATCGATACGGTAGAGATGCTCAAGGAGATGCAGTCCATACTCGGCGGAGCCTATCAGGCAGCCATAAGCAACGACATGAACTCGATTATGAAGGTTCTTACCATAATTGCGACCATCTTTATCCCCCTAACCTTTGTGGCGGGAATATACGGGATGAACTTCGAGCACATGCCGGAGCTCGCCGTGGCCTGGGCGTATCCCGCGGTCCTCGGCTGTATGGCTGCGGTGGTAATAGGGATGCTTCTTTTCTTTCGTAAAAAAGGGTGGCTGTAAGGGTAACGGCGTCTATATACCCAAGACTGTTGCAATTTAAGGGTTTTTCTTTTATCAATAAGAGAGTAAAGGACGCAAGGGGAGGCAGTTATGAACGGATTTATCAAGATACACGAAGGTGTGTATTACGTTGGGGTAAACGACAGGGATACCCATCTTTTTGAGAATGTATGGCCGCTGCCCAAGGGAGTTACCTACAACTCCTACGTAATTACCGACGAGAAAAACGTGCTTGTGGATACGGTAAAGGTGAGCAAGATGGCACCCTTCCTCCAGAAGCTGCGGGACCTTTTGGGGGATAAACCCATAGATTATCTTGTAATAAACCACATGGAGCCGGACCACTCGGGTGCTATAACAGAGATTCTCCACAACTATCCAGATATCAAGATTGTGGGAAACAAAAAGACCTTCGATTTTCTCAAGGGTTTTTACGGCATAGAGGAGAACCTCTACGAGGTGGACGACGGAGACACAATAGACCTGGGCAGGCACAAACTCAATTTTTACCTTACCCCTATGGTCCACTGGCCCGAGACAATGATGACCTACGAGGAGACATCAAAAATACTCTTTGCGGGGGATGCCTTTGGCGGGTTTGGATCTCTGGACGGAGGGATATTTGACGATGAGGTAAATATCGACTACTTCGAAAACGAGATACGCCGGTACTACTCAAATATCGTCGGAAAGTTCGGGCCGATGGTGCAAAAAGCCCTCTCCAAACTCGAGGGGCTGGATATACAAGTTGTCGCCTCCACCCACGGGCCGGTGTGGAGGAGCAATCCCCAGCGGATTATCTCCAGCTACGACCGATGGAGCCGATACGAGGCGTATCCCGGGGTGGTTATAGCCTACGGCTCGATGTACGGGAATACCGAAAAAATGGCGGATTACGTTGCTCGCAGGCTCGCAGAACGTGGGATAAAAAATATCCGGGTTATGAACGTGTCGAACACCCACGACTCCTACATTATAAACGAGATATGGAACTACAAGGGAATTATCTTCGGAAGCTGCACCTACAACGTGGGTCTGTTTCAACCTATGGAGTCTCTCATTATCAACCTCTCCCACAAGGGGATAAGAAACAGAGTGTTCGGCGTATTCGGCACCTACGGATGGAGCGGCGGCGGTGTAAAAACTATTATGGAGTATGTAAAGAAGCATAAATGGCCCCTCGTGGACGACGAGCCGGTGGAGGCGAAGCTCTCCCCCTCACAGGAGCACTACCGAGGCCTCGACAGGTTGGCTGATAAAATGGCAAAGGCGGTGCTGGAGGAGGATTAAGCGCGGGATCTGCTCAAGGGCAGGAGCAGAAACAGGATCGCCTTCCCTTCAAAAAAAATATGCTGGAAGTACTAAAAAACAGGGGTTTTCTCATCCTCTGGTTCGGTCTTTTACTCGGCGGGGCGGGGCAGGAGGTCTATAATCTACTGCCGAAGCATTTCGAACTTCAGGGATTTCCTCCGGAAACGGTAGGCTTTATTATGAGTTTTACCGGCCTCGGAGGAATCCTCATCCTGCCCCTCTGCGCTCTCTTTATAGACCGTCTAAATAAACAGAAGATGCTCTTTGGGGTGATTATTCTCCACGCCCTTACCCCCCTTCTCTACTTTATTCCAATGTCACCCCGTTCCCTTTACTTTATCCCCCGCCTGCTGCAGGGGGCGCAGATAAGCCTGATGATGATTCTCTTTACAGCTCTGGTGAGTTTTGTGGTTGTCTCGGAGCGTCGAGTGCAGGGGTATGCGGTTTTGGGGATAATGGGGCAGATTGGGCTTTTTACCGGGATGAATTCGGGAGAGTTTTTTTTCGATATATTTGGATTTCCAGCGGTATACATACTCTCGGTATTCTTTTTTTCCGGTTCCATACTGGTGCTCAAAATGATGCCGAAGGCGGAGCAAAGCAACGGCGGGGAGATACCGGAGGGTCTGCCGCGGCTCTCCGATTTTAAGGTTGTTATTACCCGTAAAGAGCTGTTTCCCGTATTCTACTGGATTATTCTTCTGGGTTTCGGCTTTGGATTTTTATTGACTTTTATACCCAGAATTGCTTTTCACGGCGGACTCGAGCGGGTTCGGCCTTTTTACATCGCATACCCGCTTACTGTACTTCTTGTTCGCTCTACGGTCTCTTCCTACTTCGACCGACTGCCACGCAGTGTAGTGCTTATTCCCCCTCTTGTTCTTTTACCTCTGGTATTTATTTTGGCAACCAGGGTAAACAGTGTTCTCTCCCTCGCTTTGGTGGGTGTCCTGTATGCCTGTGCCCATTCGGTGCTTTTTCCCGTTCTTATCTCCATATTGATGAACCACTCTCCCGTCTCCTTTAGAGGGAGAATGTCCGTTCTTTTTCAACTGTTTCTCAACGGGGGCATGTTTCTTGCAGCAAATACAGGAGGTCTTCTTATGGGGATATCACTCTATTTTGCTCTCTATGTATCTGCAGCGTTTACCGCGACAGGATTAATATTGTATGTATATATATCTTTACATAATAAAAAATTAAGGAGAAATATTTAGGATAATTATATTTACAACTCTAAGCAATTGACTGTTTCCCATGAGCCGGTTATAATGGCGTATTCTGCAACAAGAGAGGAATAAATATGGAAGCAGCACTGGAACAGAGCGAAAACTACAGAAAAAAACACACCGAGTGGGCGAATAGGATAGACGAAGGGGCAAATCTCTCCGACTGGCACGATTGGCGTTGGCAGTTAAAGCATTCGATAAACAGGATATCGAGCTTCGAGACCCTTACGGGTATACGTTTTGACGAAAAAAAGAGAAAAGCCCTGGAGAAGACGGTGGAGAGGTTTCCCCTCTCCGTTACACCCTATTATCTAAGCCTCATAGAGACAGAGGACTACGTGAACGATCCTATATACCAGCAGTCTTTTGCTGATCCACGAGAGCTGATTATCCGGGAGTGGGAAAAGGAAGACCCCCTGTCGGAGGATGCAGACAGTCCTGTGGAGGGCATTACCCACCGTTATCCCGACAGAGTGCTCTTTCATGTCTCCAATGTATGCTCCATGTACTGCCGCCACTGTACGCGTAAGAGAAAAGTGGGAGACAAGGACTACATACCCGGAAAGGACGGCGTGCGGCAGGGTATTGAGTATATTAAAAACACTCCCCAGGTGAGGGACGTACTGCTCTCCGGGGGAGACCCGCTTATGCTCAGCAACGACTACCTCGACTGGATTCTGGGGGAGCTTCGGAAAATCGAGCACGTGGAGATAATCCGCATCGGCTCGAGAATGCCCGTGGTCCTGCCCTATCGTATTACCGACGAGCTGGTTGAGGTGCTAAAAAAGCACCACCCTGTATGGCTCAACACTCATTTTAACCACCCCCGGGAAGTTACCTCCAGCAGCCGCCGAGCCCTGAACAAGCTGGCCGATGCGGGAATACCCCTGGGAAATCAGACGGTCCTTTTGGCGGGGGTTAACGACTGCCCGCGGATAATGAAAAAGCTGGTCCACAAGATGGTGCAGAACAGGGTAAACCCCTACTACCTGTATCAGTGCGACCTCTCCGAGGGACTCTCCCACTTCCGCACCCCCGTGGGCAAGGGGATAGAGATTCTCGAGAGCCTCATAGGCCACACCAGCGGTCTGGCTGTACCCACCTATGTAATTGATGCGCCGGGAGGCGGGGGAAAAATACCGGTAATGCCCAACTATCTGCTCTCGTGGTCGCCTCACAAGGTGATTCTGCGCAACTACGAGGGGGTTATTACCACCTATCAGGAGCCGGAAAAATACGACGACCCGGGCTGCGACGGAGACTGCGACAACTGTACTCTGCAGCTCAAGTTCGACGATGCCCAAGAGTACAACGCCGTGGGTATACACAAGCTCCTGGCCGGTTGGGATGAGGCCTACAGCCTGACACCGGAGGACAATGAGCGGATGGAGCGCAGGGATGAGTAACGACAGTATCGAGGTAATCGGCACTGCCCGAATTCAGCATGGAAGAGCAAACGATCGGGTCTACATTATGGAGGCAGGGAGCGAGGAGCCTTCAGTTCTTATAGCCGGAGCGGATACACTTGCTTCCCGGCACAGCTACGGTAAGCTTTTCGCAAAAGTTCCCGCCGGCCGGGCAGCCGCCTTTTTTGCCGCCGGCTGGCGGCTCGAGGCTTTTGTCCCGGGTCTTTTTAGCTGCCAGGCCGCCGGCCCTGAACATGCTGCCGACGCAGAGGACGGGTTTTTTGTGGTAAAATATCTCGACTCCAAGCGGGAGAGACGGCGGGAGGAGCCGGAACACATTAAGCTCATGGAGAGCTTTGCCGGACTTCTGCAAAATGTAAGCCCTGGCGCTTCAAAACCAATGCCGAGGAGTTTTGTTATACGCTCATGCACACATGAGGACGCCCCTGTAATGGCAGAAGTGTTTGCAGAGGTGTTTTCCAGCTATCCTTTTCCCGTAGACGATCCAGGCTTTGTGAGAGAAACCATGGCGGAGGGAACGGACTATTTTTGTGTAGAGCTGCAAAGCGGTTCGAAAAAAGGCACAGGAGGCGGATTGATTGCACTCTCTTCTGCCGAGCGTAACGACGCACACGGTTATGCGGAAATGACCGACTTTGCGGTGCTCCCCGAGTACCGGGGGCTTGGGATCTCCGGTGTTCTTTTAAAAGCAATGGAGGAGGGTGCCAAGAGTAAAAACATACGCACCGCATTTACCATAGCCAGGCTACATTCTGCCGGGATGAACGCAACTTTTCTTAAAGCAGGCTACAGCTACGGGGGTACTCTCTTTGCCAATACTTCTATGCCTGAAGGCCTCGAGAGCATGAACGTGCTCTACAAAAAACTGCAGTAGGACAGGCTGTTTTTTTATAGTGTTTTACAATCCGAGCTTCTCGAGGACCTGCCGTTTGTCGGCAGCGTCTATAATCTCGTCGAGGGCGGCGTCGAGGGCCTGCGGGTTCTCTATCCGGTCTATCTCTT
>JBKHFZ010000044.1:0-17389 GCA_046539925.1 Spirochaetaceae bacterium | reverse complement strand
CTCCTGCTCCCAAAGCAGGCGCCTTAGCCACTAGGCTACACCCCGAGAGGGGGAACAACACCAAAAACCAATGGCCCTGCTTCTTGAGCCTTCAACAATGCTTCCCCAAGCGGGGCTCAGTATACAGATTTCCTGCACCTCGAGTCAAGGTCTGCAGCGGAAGACCTGGAAACGGGAATAAGAGCAATGGGAAAACAGAGACACCCTCCGTTTACATTATTTTTCTATATGGATATAGTTATTTCAACAAAAGGAGCTGCATGAACGGTACTGTAATCGCTTCCCTCATCGGTATAGTCGCAACCACCCAGATCCACATAGCCAAGGGGCTTCAGCGCTACGGGATAGAAGGATTAAGATCGGCTTCAACCGGGACGGTTGAGAAGAGGGGAAGACGAAGAATACTCTACATTACAGGTGTAGTACTCAACAACGCCGCCTTTCTCTGGGCGCTTTTGGCAAACCTGTATGCCCCTACAGCCTACTTTACCGCGACCTTCGGCTTCGGGCTTGTGGTGATGATGCTTTTCTCCGGGTTTATTCTCCGCGAACCCATAACCAAATTCCAATACATCGGGGCGGCGGTTATCGCGGCAGGCACCGTCCTCATTGGAGGAGGCAGAGGCGGTGCCGAGGTCCCACCCATGCATGCTGTTATACTCGACCGGGCGGTTTTTTTTACCTCCGCGTACTTCATCCTTCTTCTGCTCCTTATCGGCATCTTTCTTAGATACAAACGTCAAACAGGAGTTATATTCGGACTTTTTACCGGCGGTGCGGCCGCATTCGATCCCATTTTCAAGGGGGTTGGCCAACAGTTTGGAGAGACAATGAAAATACTGCCCCACTCCCCCGAGGGCTGGCTCTTTTTCGGGGGCAGTTTTCTCTTCGGGTTTCTCGCCTTCTCTTTTACCCAGATAGGTTTCTACAAACACGCAAAGGCAACTACCCTTGTGGCTTTCCATAACGCGGCTCTTATGATTGTCCCCATTATTTTTATGAAGCTCGCCCTCCCGGGCTTCGGTCTTTCGAGACTTCAAGTTGTCGGTCTTGTTACGGTCCTCCTCGGTATATCTCTTATGTTCGGCTCACATACCTGCATCCGTTTGCACAGGATGGCGGGGAAGCTGTCGAGTTTCCTCGGCATATAAATATCCTCAATAGGAAAATCCGTTAACCCTCCGAATTTTACGCCGATATTGTAAAAAGAGGTATAGTGTGCAGTTAAGTGATGAGCTCAAAAAGAGATTAGCCGCCCTCTCGGAGGATTTCTCCTCCCAGCTTCCCGAACGTTATCGGGAAATCGATCTGGCTTTTGAAGAGCTGAAAACCCGACCGGAGACACAGGCGGTAATGAAATTGAGGTTTATGATCCACAAACTTGCCGGTTCCGCCGCCACTTTTGGGTACGACCAACTCTCCGGTCGTGCCAAGGAGTTCGAAAACTATCTCGACAATATTATTCGCACAGGGGAGAAGCCGAAAAAACGGGAGTTGGAAGGGATAGAGAAACACCTCTCCTTTTTTAGGGAAGAGGAGTCGGATTCCGAGGGGATGTGGGAAGAGCTCGAAGAGCTCGAAGAAGAAGATACCAAGGTTACAGGTCCAACCGGGGATGCCGGAGATAATAGAGAGGAGGAAGAGGATGAATCGGCGGGGAAAGAGGTCTTTCTCTTCGGTTTTGAGGGGGAGAACAAAAAGGATATATCCCGCCAACTCGGGTTTTATGGGTACTCTCCGAGTTTGGTAGAGACAATTCACGATGCAAAGGAGTTGCTCGAAGGGAAGAAGAGAAGAGTGTTTCTCCTGGACACCGGTGCGCTGGAAGATACCGATAAAGAGCTGAGAACGTTAAAACAGAGCCATGGAGACAAGTTCAAGATGGTCTTTGTCTCCGACGACGACACCTTCGACCTTCGTCTTCGGGCAATACGGGCGGGGGGAGATGCGTTTTTTGTAAGGCCCCTGGATATGGGGCGGGTAATAGATAAACTCGACAGTATGGCCGCAGTAGGCAAAAAGGAGCCCTTCCATATTCTTATTATAGACGACGATCAGGAGCAGGTCTCCTACTATGCCCTCATTCTGCAGCAGGCGGGGATGATTACCTCGGTAGCGTCGGATCCGATGAAGGTGCTCAGTATTCTCGTAGAGTCCAGGCCGGATCTTATTTTGATGGACATCTACATGCCCGGTTGCAGCGGCATTGAGCTTACCAAACTTCTGCGTCAGCACGAAGCATTTATAACCATTCCAATTATTTTTCTCTCCCTGGAGAACAACAGAGACCGCCAGATGGAGGCGATAGGCGAGGGGGGAGACGACTTTATTATAAAACCGATTAGTCCCGATTATCTCTCCTCCATGGTGCAGCTCCGGGCTCAGAGAAACAGAAACCTTCGTTACTTTATGGAGAGGGATTCCCTTACCGGTCTGCTCAACCACTCCAATCTTAAGGAGCAGCTTTCCAGAGAGATTATGAGAGCCGAGCGTTCGGAGATGCCGGTAAGTTTCGCGATGATAGATGCGGACCACTTTAAGGATGTAAACGACACCCACGGCCATCTTACCGGCGACAGAGTGCTTAAATCTCTCTCAAGGATGCTTCAGGACCGGCTCAGGCGTACCGATATTATCGGCCGTTACGGCGGAGAGGAGTTTGGAATTATTCTCATAAACACCGACTCCGAGGAAGCGAAGCGTATTATGGATGAAATACGAGAGAACTTTGCCGGAGTCCGCCACCATTCGGAGAAGAAGGGTTTTTTTGTAACCTTCAGCTGCGGCATAGCCTCCTATCCCGCAATAGAGAGCCCGGAAGAGATAAACCTCGCTGCCGACGAGGCCCTCTACAGCGCCAAGGAGGCGGGACGCAACAGAGTCGTCATCAAGAAAAGTCCCCCAAAGTAAGTTCCCATACTTCACACCAACTGCAGCCGTCCCACCATTTTCCATCATTCCCGAGCTGCCCCTGCAGTTCAAAAAGTGCCAGTTTATAGTTCCGCCACGGCTCCGGTGCCCCGGCCGCTTTGTCGAACTCCGGACCTACACTATTGAGGCTTGCCTCTGCAACTGTCGGTTCCTGTCCGGCGGCGGTCTCCTCTTCCGCGGCGGCGACAAAGATTCCCGGAAAAGGCGGAATCGGCTGAAAAGACGAAGCAGGCGAGACAGGCGAGACAGACGAGACAGACGAGACAGACAGCTCTCCCGCCCTGTGCTCCTCTTCCAGTACACTGTTAAATGTTTCCCATATTCGGGTAGGAGAGAGAGGGTAGAAGTAGGCGCTTTTATGCCGCTGGAGGGAGGAGAAGTTGAGAACCGGCGGACCGTCTGCACCTTTCCCGCTGCGGGAAAAACCTGTAAACAGCTTCTTCTTGAAGGGAGTACCCCGCGGTGCGGTGGTGTCCGCGTCCTCTTCTATAGTGCAGACAGATACAGGGATAACGGGCTCGAAAGCGAGGGCCGAAGAGAGTCCAAAGCGGCGGTAGAAACAGTTCCTTTTCTCTCTAATGGAGAGGAGACGGGTTTGATTCGGTTTTAAGGCGAGAATGTGCAAAGTGTACAACATGCTTTGCAAAATTTGCCACAATAGGATACATTGGTCAAATAGATGCGCGGTAAAACAGGAGAATTATATGAAAAATAAAGTATCTCGCCTTGCCGAGGAAATTGCGGCCAATCTTATCTCTTCAATAGAGTCGATAGAGGCTATTACCCTTCATGAATCGGCGGAGAGTGATATAAATGACCCCTATTTCTTCCTCAGTCTCGATGTCTATTACCGGGGGGCTCTTCCACCGGCAGGGGACAGGCAGATGTTTTTCGAAAACGTCGGGGGGTTCGAGAGTTCCGACTATACCGAGAAGGACCGATTCTTTTTGGAGCAGCTCCCTGTACGAATAGAGTACAAGCATACACAGCGGGTAGACCATATTATAGATAATCCCCAGGAGAATCTGCAGGTGTTCCGCGCAAACGGGACCTATATGTTCTATCGAATCTACTACGGAACAGTGCTTCGGCAGCAATCGAATTGGCTGGAGGGGGCGCGAAAGCGGCTCGAGAATCTTCCGGAGCTGTTCTGGAACCGCCTGGCCGAGGCTTTTTTCTCCGCGGGAGAACACTATCTTACAGATGTCAAGTCGGCGGTAGTAAGGGAGGATTCTCTCTTTTACCTTTTATCGCTTTCCGGCTTTATCAGGAGCGTGTGCAGCTTCCTGTTTACGATTAATCGGCGATTCGAGCCCTCCGGACGCAAGCTCTTCGAACAGACTTTGGCCCTAAAAACTCTTCCGGAAAATTTCAGGGGACGCTTCGATTCGATTCTACGGGAGGAGAGCGAACTGCCGCCCTCGAGAAAGCAGGAGATAGCCGAGAAAATTGTCCGCAGCCTAATGTACATGGTCCAGGGCTAAAGTCTTTACACTCTTATGATAATTTGATACCGTACAACGGACTTTTCTCAGTATATCAATAATTAAGGTAGGATATAGATATGGCTCGAAGATGTGAAATTTGCGGTAAAGGGACTGTAGCCGGTAATCATGTACCGCGAAAGGGTCAACCCAAAAAGCAGGGCGGTGCCGGTCAGCATATCGGTGTACGCACAAAGCGTGTTTTTCGTGCGAATATTGTAAAGGTCAGGGCCAAAATTGAGGGCAGTACCAAAACGATAAGCGTATGTACCCGTTGCCTGCGCAGCGGCAAAGTTGTAAAGGCTTAACGAGAGAATAATCGGCACTATATGAAACCGTGGTCCGTACACGTATTTGAAGGTACATCCTGCTGCTCACCGAGCGGTGTGGAGAACATCCTCTCAATATTCAAGCTGCAAAAACAGGGTTCCCTCTGTATCGTGGTCTCTCCACGGGAGGATATATCTCCCTCACTTCTCTCGCTCGTAGACGCGGCAATAGTGCGCGAAGAGTCTCTGTGGGCAAGGATGGAATCGCTGCATCAGGAGCTGGCGCAGCTTGCCGACGAGCTTGTTCCCTCCCATTACCGGGCGGACCTGGAAGCGGTGGTGCGGGAGGATTTTCAGAACATAGAGGATATACTCAGGGCTGTATGGCTCGTACGCGACTCCTCCGAGAGAACCAGGGAATATATAGGTGGTCTTGGAGCTGTATGGACCGCACAGGTAGTAAATGCACGGTTTAGAGCCGAAGGGTTAACGTCGGATTGGCTGGATACAAGAGATCTTATCAGTATCTCTCCCACTTCATCCGGACCGGTTGTCAACTGGAAAGAGACTCGGGACGCTCTCGAGGAGCTTAAAGGCAGCTTCGAAGAGCTTGATGTGCTGGTGGTTACCGGAGGACTCGGGAGAACCCCCGAAGGAGCTTCTACGGGAATGGGAAAAAACGGTGGGGAGTTGACCGCCACCGTCCTTGCCAACCTCTTGGATGCTCAAGAGGTAACTCTGTGGAAACGGATAGAAGGGGTAATGAGTGCAGACAAAAGCTGCGTACCCGGTGCGGAAGTTATTCCGGAGTTAACCTATCAGGAAGCGGCGGAGCTTGCCTATTTTGGGGCGGAGGTTCTCCATCCTCCGGTTTTAACTCCCGCCATGAGGAAGGGGATCCCCCTCTATATACGGGGAATACACAAACCCTCTCTGGCTGGAACAAAAATTGCGGAAACAATAAGCAGCCCGGACCCAAAACCCGTAAAGGGGTTCTCTATAATCCACGATGTGACCCTTCTCAATATAGAGGGATCGGGGATGATAGGGGTGCCCGGTATCAGTTCCCGTCTGTTCTCCTCTCTGCAGAGGAGAGATATTTCGGTTATTCTCATAAGCCAGGCCTCGAGCGAACACTCTATATGCTGTGCTGTTCCGAGCGAGCAGGGAAGAGAAGCGCGGGAGACCGCCGCCGAGGAGTTTGCAGAGGAACTCAAATACTTTCGTATTAACTCAATAGATATAGAAGAGGGCTGTGCGGTCCTTGCCGCAGTGGGAGACAGAATGTCCGGAATACCGGGGATCTCTGCAAAGTTTTTCGGTGCCCTCGGCAAAGCGCAGGTAAATGTACGGGCCATTGCCCAGGGCTCCTCGGAGCGCAATATAAGCGCTGTTATAAAAGACGAGGACGCAACCAGAGCGCTAAGGGCGGTGCACGCGGGTTTTTACCTTTCCAGCCAGTCTTTGAGTATCGGCATAATAGGCCCGGGAAATATAGGGAGCACCCTTCTCGACCAGATAGCGGGGCAATCCAGCCGGCTCGAAGAGAAGTTTGGTGTCGACCTTCGGGTAAGGGCAATTACCGATTCAAAAAAAATGACCCTCGGCGAGACGGGAATCGATATAGTAGGTTGGAAAAAGGCCCTGGAGGGCAGCTCAGACAATGCCGACATGAAGGCTTTTATCGATCATGTAGACGCGGAGTATTTTCCCCATTCGGTGGTAATAGACTGCACCACCTCCGATGAGATTCCCAAATCCTACGCGGAATGGATAGGGCGGGGTATCCACATTATCACACCCAACAAAAAGGCCGGAACGGCGCCTATGCCGGAGTACCGGAAAATTATGGAGACCGCGAAGAGTACCCAGCGTCATTTTCTCTACGAGACAACCGTAGGCGCCGGGCTTCCCATTATCGGAACATTGAGGGACTTGATACACACAGGAGATATTATAGAACGGGTCGAGGGGGTTTTCTCCGGAACTCTCGCCTACCTGTTCTGGAAGTTCGACGGAAAAACTCCCTTCAGCTCCCTGGTAAAAGAGGCAAAGGAGCTGGGATACACCGAGCCGGATCCCCGGGACGATCTCTCCGGGATGGATATTGTCCGCAAGACGGTTATTCTTGCACGGGAGATGGGCCACGGGCTGGAAGTATCCGATGTGCCCGTCCTGAGTCTGGTGCCGGAGGAGTTGTCCGACCCCTCCAAGGTCTCCATAGAGGAGTTTTTAAGCCGCCTGGAGTCTTCCGACGAGAAGATCGCCGCGCTCTACAAAGATGCCGAGCAGCGGGGAATGGTAATAAAGTACGCCGGGATTATTGAGGCCGACGGTTCATCCGCCGTGGAGCTGCGGGAATACCCAAAGGACCACCCCTTTGCACGAATAACGGGGAGCGACAATATAGTAGCCTTTACTACCGCACGGTACCATGACCAGCCTCTTGTGGTTCAAGGACCCGGAGCAGGGCCGGAGGTTACCGCCGGTGGAATTTTTGCCGACCTTCTCAGGCTTACCGCCTACCTCGGGGCAAAGCTCTAAGTTAACTCTCGTATCACTCTTATCTCTTTTATGTGCAACACTCGGCAACAAAAATTTACTCTACAGGACTTTTTTTCTTTGACAGAGGAATAAAAGGGTGTAAAATAGCAGTACATTTTTTACATTTCAATTGTTTTTAAGAGGAGAGGTTTGATGAAGGGAAAAGTATTATTTGTACGTATGGGTATTGTCCTTCTTACAGCATTTATTGCGTTCTCTTTTTTCGGCTGCGGACAGGAAGAGGAAGCGGCGCAGGCGGAAGAGGAACAGGCTGAGGGAGAACAGAAGGAAGAGGCTGAACCGTTAAAAATCGCCTTTGCCTATATCGGGGTGCCCGGTGATTTGGGGTGGACCTACGAGCACGACAAGGGTCGTGAATACATGGTCGATCAGCTCGGAGACAAGGTGGAGACAACCTATATCGAAAACGTGCCCGAAGGCCCGGATGCGGCCCGAATCTTTAGGCAGTACGCTCAGCAGGGCTACGACATGATCTATGGAACATCCTTCGGCTATATGGATCCGATGCAGGAGGTTGCCCAGGAGTTCCCGGATACACATTTTATGCACTGCTCGGGCTACAAAACCGAGGAGAACATGTCCACCTATTTCGGACGGATCTATCAGCCGAGATATCTTTCAGGTTTGGTTGCCGGAAGCATGACGGAAGAAGATTTTATCGGGTATGTAGCCGCCTTTCCCATTCCGGAGGTCATCCGCGGAATAAACGCTTTTACCCTGGGTGTGCGGAAAGTTAACCCCGATGCGACGGTAAAGGTGGTATGGACCAATACCTGGTACGACCCGGTAAAAGAAAGGGAAGCTGCAGTTGCACTGCTCGACAGTGGTGTAGATATTGTTTCCCAGCACCAGGATACAACCGAACCTCCAAAGGCTGCCGAGGAGAGAGGTAAGTACAGTATAGGGTACCATTCGGATATGGCGCAGTTTGTAGGAGACGGCGAGTCGGTTCTTACTAGTGCTGTATGGAATTTCGGTCCCTATTATACCGAAATGGCCGAAGCGGCGATAGACGGAACCTGGGAGAGCCACAGCTTCTGGGGCGGAATGGAAACCGAGGTGGTAAAACTGGCAGATTTTAGTCCTTTGGTACCTGACGACGTGCGGGAACTTGTGGAAGAAGAAAAAGAGAAGATCATGTCCGGAGAGTGGGATGTCTTTTGGGGCCCCATTAAAGACCAGAATGGAGACACCGTCCTCGAAGAGGGAGAGAAAATGAGCGACTCCGACATGCTCAACATGAGCTATTTTGTCGAAGGCGTCCAGGGAAAAGCCGGGGACGAAGACTAGCAGGGTAATACCGGCCTGGATCGATTATAAGTTTTTATGGGGAGGGAGAAATTCCTCCCCCCATTTTATAGATACACGGAAAGACATGTTATGAATAATGCCGACGGAGGCGGGAAACCTGTCCTCAAAATGAGGAGTATAACAAAGAGGTTTCCCGGTGTAACAGCTAACGACGGAGTAGATCTTGACCTGTACGGCGGAGAAGTTCTTGCCCTGTTGGGGGAAAACGGCGCGGGAAAAAGTTCGCTAATGAATGTGCTTGCGGGTCTCTACAGACCCGACGAAGGGGAGATCTTTTTTCGAGGCAAGAGGGTGGATATAGAGAATCCCGCGGATTCCATGAACCTGGGTATCGGGATGGTCCACCAAAACTTTATGCTCGTAGAGACCATGACCGTGGCGGAGAATGTGGTTCTGGGTATGAAGGATCTTGACTCTATTCCCGATATAAAAGCTATATCCCGAAAAATAAGGGAGATTTCCGACCACTACCATTTGAAGGTGGACCCCTCTGCGCCAATCTGGCATCTGGGGGTTGGCGAACAGCAAAGGGTGGAGATTCTAAAGCAGATCTACAGGGGGGCGGAGATCCTCATCCTCGACGAACCGACGGCGGTACTTACCCCGCAGGAAGCGGGAGAGTTGAACAGGATTCTTGTACAGATGACGGGGGAGGGAAAATCCGCCGTATTTATTACCCACAAAATGGATGAAGTAATCGAGTACTCCCATAGGGTACAGGTCCTCCATCATGGAAAGGTGGTAGCGGTAAAGAACACAAAAGAGACGAGTCCCAAGGAGCTTGCCCGGCTGATGGTCGGGCGCGAGGTTCTGTTTAGAATAGAGAAGAGCCGGGTAGAGCCGAAGGAGGTTGTACTTACCCTCGACCAGGTAAAGGCCCGGGACGAGAAGGGACTGCCCGCTCTGCGCGGTCTCTCTTTAACAATAAGGGCCGGCGAGATCCTCGGTGTTGCAGGGGTGGCCGGCAACGGACAGCGTGAGCTTACCGAAGTGGTAACGGGGCTGCATCCGGTAAGCTCGGGTAGGGTCATTATCAACAATAAAGAGATGACCAACAAAAGCCCCATCTCTTTTATAAAGGCCGGTGTAAGCCATATACCCAGCGACAGGATGGCCATGGGTGTAATAGGCGATATGAGTGTGGCCAGCAATCTTGCAATGAAGGGATACCGAAAAGCTCCAATAACAGAGCACGGTCTTATGCACCCAAAACGGATTTTCGAGATGGCGAAGAAATTGATAGATATCTTCAAGATTTCCACCCCCACACCCGCCACCCATGTAAAGTTCCTCTCCGGCGGAAACATCCAGAAGACAATACTGGCCCGGGAGATAGAGGCCGGTGGAGGGCTTCTGGTGGCCGCCTACCCATCCCGCGGGCTGGACGTTGGAGCGACGGAAGCGGTACGCAACGAGATTGTTCAGCAGAGGGACAGGGGGCGGGCCGTTCTCATGGTCTCCGAAGATCTGGAAGAGCTCTTTACGGTGGCGGACAGAATAGCCGTCCTCTTCGAGGGGCAGATTATGGGGGAGGTGAGGTCGGAGAACGCGGACGCCGAATCCCTCGGTCTTATGATGGCCGGTGTTCCCCAGGACAAGGTGGAAGAGCGAATTGAAGCGGAAAAAGAGTCCGGCGGCGCCGGCCTCGAAGAGACAGGCGACACTTCCGAAGCGAACACAACGAGGTAGTACAATGCGTGTGATTTTTCAGAAGAGAAAATCCGTGTCGAAAAAAGCCATGATTATCGTGCCGGTGGTGTCTTTTCTTATCTCCCTTTTTCTCACAGGGCTGCTTCTAACCTTTTTTAAGGCAAACCCCTTTGTAACCTACTGGGCAATGTTCAGGGGAGCCTTCGGCAGCTGGAGCAACTTTTCCGAGACATTGGTTAAGGCAATTCCCCTCATGTTAACGGGACTCGGAGTTTTGGTCGCATTCAAACTCCGTTTCTGGAATATAGGCGCCGAGGGGCAGTTGGTTATGGGAGGTGTCGGGGCAAGCTGGGTGGCGCTCTTCTGGTCGCCCTTTCTTCCTGCCTGGATAGTCCTTCCCACGGTGCTTGTTTTCGGAATGGCCGCCGGTGCGGCCTACGCGGCTATTCCCGCACTGCTCAAGACGCGGTTACACGTGGACGAGACCCTGGTAACTCTAATGCTCAACTATGTGGCAATTCTCTTTGCCGAAGGGCTTTACTATGGGGTGTGGCGGGATCCCCAGGGATACGGTTTTCCCGGCACGAAGCAGTTTCCCGTTGCAGCGTGGCTGCCCCGAATAGCCGGGAGGGCTCATATCGGTCTCTTCTTCGCTGTCGGTTTGGGCTTGGTTCTCTGGTTTGTGCTCAACAGGACCAAATGGGGGTTCGAGCTCAATATGATCGGCAAAAACAAGAGGGCCGCCGAGTGCCTTGGAGTAAATATTTCACGCAACATTATTATTGCTCTCCTGGTTTCCGGAGCTCTTGCGGGATTAGCCGGTGCCTCCGAAGTTACCGGTATCTCCCGGCGGCTGCAGCAGGGCTTGTCGATGGACTATGGCTACACTGCTATTATTGTAGCCTGGCTGAGTCAGCTCAACCCTATAGCCGCACTGTGTGTTGCCGTTCTTATGGGAGCACTCCTGGTTGGGGGAGACCAGGTGCAGATGATGATGGGGCTTCCCGCAGCTATGGGCCTGGTGCTCCAGGGGATGATCCTCTTTCCCATGCTCGCCGGCTCGCTGTTTACCGAATACCGACTCAAACTGCTGCGCCCGGGGGGGGATTCAGACACAGAGGAATCAACGGACATAGAGGATTTACGTGGGGGTGAGGTATGATTCAGCTTATTACCTCTATAATAGCTATTACTGTTGCCGCGGGTACCTCTCTGGTATACGCAACAATCGGAGAAATATACACCGAGCGCTCTGGAATTCTCAACCTCGGAATCGAGGGTATGATGCTGATGGGGGCGGTTACCGCTTTTGCTACCGTCTACCACACCGGCAGCCTTCTCTTGGGCGTGGCTCTGGCAATGCTGGTGGGGATGGTGCTGGCCTTTATTCACGCCTTCTTGTCGGTTACCATGCGGGCAAACCAGGTGGTAAGCGGACTTAGCGTTACTCTCTTTGGAACCGGCTTTGCAAGTTTCCTCGGCCAAAGGCTCGGACCCGCTGTAAACGGAAACAAGCTGACGGGACTCAACGCGGAGAGATTCAGATCTTTTGATATACCCTTTCTCAGCGATATTCCCTTCGCGGGAGCTCTCTTTTCCCAGGATATTATGACCTACTTTGTATATCTTCTCGTGCCTGCGGCGTGGATTTTTATGTACAAAACGAAGTACGGCCTCAATCTGCGGGCGGTAGGAGAGAACCCGCAGACCGCCGACGCCATGGGTATAGACGTTGCAAAACAGCGCTATCTCTACACGATATTGGGCGGACTTCTTGTAGGCCTCGGAGGGGCGCACCTCTCTCTGGCCTATACCCCCGGATGGTCGGAGAACATCACCGGCGGCCGGGGGTGGATAGTTATTGCCCTCGTTATTTTTTCTATGTGGAATCCTTCGAGGGCAATTTGGGGGGCGGTAATATTCGGCGGAATAAATGCGGTACAATACCGTCTGCAGGCGGCAGGTACAGACATTCCTTCCGCCTATTTGAATATGGCCCCCTACATTGCAACAATTCTTGTCCTGGTTATTATTACCGTATGGGAGACCCACAACAAAAAAGTCGGTCCCCCTGCGGCGTTGGGTACCTCGTATATGCGCGAGGACAAATAAGGAGGTTCCCCGGCAATAAGATGCGTCTTTAGCCGGGGATTTTTTTCTCCTGTGTCCGATATCGAGGATACATATCAGAGGATACATATCAGGAGACGAGCGCTGAGGCACGAGAAGTTACAAGGTCTTTATATAGCAGCGGCGGCGTTTGTTTAGGCGGTGCTCGAAGTTTTTCATAAGCGTTACTACATTTGAGTTGTGTTCGAGCTCACCGCAGGTTTGGACTGTATGAATCCCGTGTTCTCGGCACTCTCTGTACAGTTCGGTTAAGAGTACCGCGTTTAACCCGCGGTTTTGATATGCCGGTCTGATTCCTATAAGGTAGAACACCAATTCACTCGGTTTCTTCATTGCATGAAGAAGATGAACAAATCCAAAGGGGAGCAGCTTCCCCTCCGTCTTTTGCAGGGCGTCGGTAAGCCGGGGGAGTGCAATTGCAAAGGCAACCACATCTCCCTCCTCTTCTTCCATCAGTTTAATAAACTCCGGCCTTACAAAGCTAAAGTACTGCTTTATATAGTACCTCACCTGAGTACTATCCAACTCCACCACCCCGTACAGATCTTTGTAAGCCTCGTTTAATACTTCAAACGCCTTGTCGGCGTAGGAGATAACCTCTCGGGAGCTGGTAAACTCGCGCAGCTGCAGCTTGTTACGTTCCATTACCACTTTTTTGAGACGCCCGAACTTGGGGCTGAGATTCTCGGGAACTTTAATGGAAAACTGGAGCCAGTCCACATCCTTGACATAGCCGAGTCTCTCCATCTGCGTCGGATAATAGGGGTAGTTGTATATCATGGGAAGGGTCTCTTTCTCCTCAAAACCTTCCACAAGTATCCCCTCCCTGTCGAGGTCGGTAAATCCAAGGGGGCCGTGGACTGCCGCAAGACCCTGTTCCGCAGCCCAGTCCTCAACAGCCCGGAACAGCACGTCGGCCACGTCGTTACGATTCTCCAGATCGAGCCAGCCAAACCTGAGGTAATGGTTGCCCCATTTTTCTATGTACCTGTCGTTACGAATTGCCGCTATTCTGCCAAGGGTTCTCCCGTCCTCTTGAGCGAGCCAGTAACGCGCTTCGCAGTGGGAGAAAGCCGGATTTTTCTTTGGAGAGAGGGTGTTCTTCTCGTCAAAGTAGAGCGGAGGAACCCAGTATGGGTGATCTTTATAGAGACGGTAGGGAAAAGAGATGAATTCCCGTAAATCTCTTTTTGAAACAACTTCTCTCAGTTCTATCATTCTGTGCACAAATCCGAAGGTAAAAAGTTCTCTACAGTATGAAGTAAAGTGGGGAAGATGTCTATATAAATAAATATGCAGAAAACAGCCCCAAAAACTGAATATTTTTCAAAAAAATTGAATATAATGTTGATTAATCGTATACAAAACATTATTATCTCTCATATATACCGGTGTAGAGAAACAGAGATGCCGTAAAACGGTGATGCAATGCCTCCTTCGTCAATTGTATACTGTTTTTCCTACACCGGTTTTCTTCTTTTCCTTGCTTCTTCCACTCTGTTTTCATTATATTTTTACTACATACCACTTATACAAGGAGAAATAATAATGCTGAGTAAAAAGATGCAGGATGCACTTAACGGACAGATTAACAAGGAGATGTACTCCGCTTACCTCTACATGGCCATGTCAGCCCAGGCTACGGATATGGGACTCGACGGTTTTGCACGCTGGTTTATGGTTCAGTACCATGAGGAGATGTTTCATGCCATGAAGATATACAACTACGTCTTTGACAGAGACGGAAGAGTTGAGCTCGAACAGATAGAAAAACCGCCGGTAAAATTCGACTCTATACAAGACATGTTTGAGAAAACCCTCGAACACGAAGAGTTTGTAACAAAGAGCATTAACGAGCTTGTCGACCTCGCAATATCCGAAAAAGACCACGCCACTAACCATTTCCTCCAGTGGTACGTCGAGGAGCAGGTGGAGGAAGAGAAGAACGATCATGAAATACTCGCAAAGATCGATCTGCTCTCCGACAGCAAAAAGGGACCCGGCCTCTATATGCTGGACAAAGAGCTCGGGGCAAGAACCCTTACCGCTCCCGCGGATTTTAGCGTTTCCGGTTTTGCGGAAGCGGAGGGCTAAGGAGTTTTCCGGCTGCAGAGAAGAAGGTTTTCACAGACAGCGGCAGGCATGGGCGGATTCTTTTTTTCCACGGCCCCGGGCCTGCCGACTTTAATACGCCCCGCTTAATAAGAGAATCGATAGCCTGTTCGATCTCTTCGGTTGTCCAGTGCGATAAAGCAGCAAAACAGGGCTCCCAAAAATCCTCCTTCCTGGAGAAGAGAGCCGCGTCCCGCCCCCCCAGAATCTTCACCGCCTCAGCCGAGGTAAACCGAAGGGGCCTTCGAATAAAAAACGTGTAGAGTATACTCTCACCCTCCGCTTTTTCCCGTACCCGCCCCTTACACACGTCACAGCCGAAACACGCCTCAGCCTCCGCATCAAGCAGCCTCAAAAAGGAGCTTCTCCTGCAGCGAGATTTCTCCGCAAAAGCGTTGAGAAGTTCTGTGTATCTTCTTCGCTCATCCTCCCGCTCAATCAGCTTAAGGTGAGAGTAATCCTCGGGAGAGAGAAGGGTTACCGCGTGGGATAATGCCCCGTCTCTTCCCGCACGGCCGGATTCCTGCAGATACGCCTCTATCGAGGGACTCGGTTCACGATGAACTACCGCGCGTATATTTTTTTTGTCCACCCCCATGCCGTAAGCGGTAGTTGAGGTGAGTACCCCGTTACCGGAGTCGAAAAACCACTTCTCCGTATCCGCCTTCTCCTCTTTTGTGAGTCCTGCATGGTAGAAACGAACCGGCAGGCCGGGTATACGGCGGCGAAGCATTGCCGCGGTAAGCTCGGCACCGCTTCTCGAGCGGCAGAAGACAAGAGCCGGCCTGGGCAGGGGAGTGAGGTCTTTGCCGGAGAGAAGCTCTACGAGGTCGTGGTCCTTGCTTATGCTTGGGATAACGGAGTAGGTAATATTGGGTCGGTCGGGGTTGGCCCGAATAAGCGCAGGGGGCACTCCGTTAAACAGAAGGGTGGTAACCCGGTCTATAATCCGTTCCGAGGCGGTTGCGGTAAAAGCGGTAATCACCACCGGCTGCAGTTCGGCGGCTATTCGGCTTACCTCCAGGTAAGAGGGGCGGAAACTGTCTCCCCATTCGCTTATGGTATGGGCTTCGTCGAAGACGAGGTGGGAGATAGGGATGTGTGCGGTGCCGCATTCAGAGGCCCCCAGGGCTTCAGACACCTCCAGACCTTTCGTCTCCCTTGGCCTGCTCATTTTTTTTCGGCTGCCCACCTCTTCCCGGCGGTTGAGTCCGGAGAGGCGGTCGAGAATTCCCGGAGATAGAAGCATTTCCGGATTCGTCAGGAGCATACGCACTTCTCCCGAGGCAAGGCGCTGCCAGATTTCTCTGCGCTCCTCTTGGCTCTGACCTCCCACAAGGGTTACGCAGTTCAGCTGTGCATCTTGAGCCCGGCGTTGCTGGTCTGCAATGAGTGAGCGCAGGGGAAACACTAAAACGGTGAGCCCCGGCAGAAGCGCGGCGGGTAGCATGTAGCAGAGGCTTTTTCCGGATCCCGTGGGGAGAATTGCCAACTGACGTTTTGGAGCTCGCCCTTGTGCTTCCTCTCCCATTAAACCCGCCGCTTCCAGGGTATTGCTTACCACCAGATGCTGGTAGGGAAAGAGGTAAGGTACCCCAATGTGTCCGAATGCCAGAGCGTTGAGGGGATTCTGACCAGTCTCCGTGTCTTGGGTGTAAGTTTTCATATCTTCTAGTAGGGGAATACCCCTCTTTTTGATTTTACCGGCCTCTTTAATAAATCAAAATTTTTATAATAGTGTCAAAGGCTCTTGAAGAGCTCAAAGCGTGCCAATTCTTTATTTGATATTTTTATGACGAATGTGTTATAGTAGCTATACTCAAGTGAGCTTCTTGGAAAATTACCGTTTTGAAGAACCTCACAAAACGCGGTAGGGGAGGTAGGTTTGAGAATAGCAGTATTCGGCGGCACAGGAAAGACCGGCTGGCCCGCGGTTCGGTACGCAGTTGACAGCGGATACGGGTGCAAGGTGCTTACGAGAAACCCGGAGAGAATGCCCTCTACCCCGGGGGTGGAATTTGTCGAGGGAAATGCGACAAACGGAGGCAAGGTGATGCTCACCCTTACCGGCTGCAACGCTGTGCTGGTTGCCCTCAAGAGGGGTAAAAAAGATCCCGAGGGGCTCCTCACCACCGCTCTCTCCCACATAATCAACGGTATGAAGAAACTCGAAATACAGCGGCTTGTGGTGCTGGGGATATTGGGGACCGATGGTACATTGTCTCAGCTTCCCCTTTCGAGGAGACTCTCCTTGAGCAGTGTAAACAAAAAAGAGCTCGAAGACCTGGAGGCGATGGAAAACCTTGTGAGCACAAGCGGTTTGGAGTGGACCATTCTTCGTCCTGCGGTTCTTACAGAAGAGGACAGGACCGGCAGAATAAGGCCCGGAACGGACAGGGAGACAAAAGCAGGGCCGATAGGAAGGGAGGACCTTGCCTCTTTTGCTGTGGGGGAGATCGAGAAAAAGGCCTATGTGGGGGCAAAACCCTATATTGACAGAGTTACCTAATGACAATAGTCTGCGTCTATATTTATGCATGAGGCGGGAAGATGCACAGCTTACCGTGGAAAACAGCGTATGTCACCGGCGGTTCGAGCGGTATAGGGTATGCGGTTTCCAAAAAACTGCTCGAGGCCGGGGTCAATCTTGTAATAATTGCAAGGCGGGAGGATAAACTGTCGGAAGCTGCCGCGGCTCTAAGCAGGGAATGCGGTTTGACGGGTGGGCCGGAGGAAACTCCGAAGGTCCACACTGTCTCTTTGGATATTACAGACCGACAAAAGGTGGAAAAACTTCTCCCGGAGTTGGTTGCCGATTACGGTCGGCCGGAGCTCCTGGTAAACAGCGCCGGCACCGCGTATTCGAATTACTTTGAGCATATTCCTCATGAAATATTTCTAAAAACCATGGAGATAAACATGGGTGGAATGTGGAAT
>JBKHFZ010000043.1:0-17469 GCA_046539925.1 Spirochaetaceae bacterium | reverse complement strand
AAAACTAATAGGTAAATGGAATACAGAGGTTCCTTCCCTTCGCCTTTGCCAGATAGAGAGCCTTATCGGCCTTTGCAAAGAGATCCTCTATAGTCTCCTCGTCTATCAAATCTCTTCCGATAATTCCGAAACTCGCGGTAATACTCAAATCCTGGTGTGTGCCCTTAAAAGGTTTTTCGGAGAGTATTACCCGCAGCCTCTCTGCAAACTGCTCTGCGGTGTGCTGGGGCGTTTCGGGAAGGCACACCGCAAACTCCTCTCCCCCGTACCGGCCGGCGATATCCGTATCCCGTATGGAGGAGCGAATTCTTCGGGCCGTCTCTTTTAGCACTTCGTCTCCCGCGGCGTGACCGTAACTGTCGTTTACCCTCTTAAAGTGATCCAGGTCCATGAGGATAAAAGAGATGGGACGCCCGTATCTGCGGGCTCTCTCCATTTCCATGGTAGCTCGCTGGAAGAAGGCTCGCCGGTTGTTCAGCCGTGTAAGCTCATCGGTGGTGGCAAGCCACTCCATCCTTCTAAGCAGGTTGATCTGGGCGGTGATGTCGCTTATTATGAGAACCTTGCCCAGCTCTCTGCCCCCGCGAGAGGTGAGATTAGAGAGGGCGGAGCGGAAGTGGCGTCTGCCTTGAGTATTATTATCCATCGAAAAATCTATCTCGTTTTCTCCAATGTCTTTTGTAATCTGCTCCACAAGCGTTTTTTCTCTCTCGAAGAGCTGCTCTGCGGATAAGCCTATGGACTCGGTTTTTAGTTGAGGAAAAAGAGTCTTCGCGGCGGGATTGTAATCGAGCAAGCGGTAAGAGTTGTCCAGGACGATCATCGCATCTTTCATGTTTTCCAACACCGTCTCCCGGGCAATGGGGATAATATCGAGCACATTGTACTTGAATAAAGCCTGTGCCACCACGAGAGATGATATTACAAAGAGAAAAGAGGCAGGATTAAGGTCTTCAAAGGGGGGCACCCCCAGGGTATACAGGGAGCTTCCGGCTATCGGTATAAGAGAGGCGGTAATGAGCATAAGATACTGCGTGCGGTAGGGACTCTTGGCGCTCCGCCTTGCATAGAGAAGAACAAGAATGGAGAAACCGTAGAGAATATATTGGTAGGGGATAAAGATATAGTTCATCCATACACCGTATTCGGCGTGAAGGAGAAGAGCGGAGCCGGAACGTACGAGAGCGGGGGCCTCCCGGAACAGATTATGAGCCTGGTCGGTAAACGCAAGAACAAGGGTTGCAACGGGAATGAGGGAAACACAGAGGAGGATTTTACCGGGCTTTTGCCTATGGCCGGTAAGTTCGAGTATAGTTATGAGCCACAGTAGAGGAGCAGCTCCTATTCCTATAAACTGAAAGTTGGCCCAGAGGATTTTGAGCTCGAGGGTTCCCGCGGAAATCTCCATAATATAGAATACGGTCCACTCGAGAAACGCGGCGAGCATAAGGAGAAATGGAATGGAAGTAGTTTTAGACAGGTTTTTTGCTGTAAAAAATATTAGACCGAGAAGCATAACAGCACCGATGAGGAGAGGAATTATTATCGGTGAAAATGTGTAGTCCATAACCGGTCTTTACTCCTGTATAGCAGTATAATGCAAAGCACCCGATGCGTCGATCATACTTACAGCTTTTTGGTAATGCCGATTTGCAGACCCGGAGTCAGATCACCGACCCTAAAATCTCTCTCACTATCTTCTATGTAGCTCTTTAGAAGAAAACCACCGTCTACACTCATCTCCTTCTCCTCAAAGGGAATCTGTACTGCCCCGAGAAAAGAGAGCTCCTGTCTCCGGAATTCCGAACCCGGCACGTAGAGAAGAGCGTACTCCAATCCGGTAAGCACCCTGGTTTCATTCTCCAGGGGAAAGTTGTAGAGCAGGGTGGTGCTGTTTTTCATTAAGCTGTCGCTGTTTTTTATAACCACGTTGTGTACCGGTTCGTAAAAATGCCCCGCATCTGCATCTGCGTACTCCACATCAAAGCTGAAGTGGCTCCAGGTAAAGGAGTTGAGAAAAACCAGGGGGCCCAGGGCTGCTTTTACTGTGGGGGCAAGGCGGATAAACCAGCCTGTCTCCAAAGCGTCTTCAGGATCTTCCGGCTCCTCCTCGTAGTCTACGGCAGTAGAAAAGCCGTAGCCGAAGAGGTTATAGGCGGTGCGGACGCCTGCATTTACGCGAAAATCGAAAAACGCAACGGGTTCTACAAACAGCTCGATGGAGAGGTCGTCGTATGCAGGGGTAAAGTCGTTGGTAATGCCCATCTGCATCCGTGCGGAATCCCACAAGACTCCGCTGCGTTCGCCGTAGAGAGGTTCGGTGTAGTAGAGTTTGTTTACAAGGGAGGCCCCCAGGGGGTTAACCTTTGCCCCGAGGGTACCGCGAACAGAGAGACCCCGTTCCGGTCCCGCGCTCTCCGTCTCTTCCCGCACATCCTCCTCCGCGAAAAGCGGGAAGAGGGGGAGCAGGCAGATAAATATAGCAAAAAGTGTTTTTTTCATGATTCGATTCCTCTTTGGAGTAATGTGTAACCTAGGGAATATAGTATAAATAGTAAACCGAACATCTCTTATGCGCAATCCGGAAAAAACTCTTTACCTGTACTTTGCATCTCTTTTACTCAATTTTAGCTGTGTATATTTCGATAAGTAAATATAGTGGCTGAGAAAATGAATGTATATATACTTCGAATTGCCAACCTCGCTTTTGCCGTGGAGTCTCAACTGATACGCCGGGTCGACAGGGTTGCAAGGGGCGACGAGATGAGCCGCCCCCTCCTCGAAAGGCTGGGCGCAGTCTACGGAGCCGATTTTTTCGGCCTCCCCGCCGACCGCACCGGCTCTTGGGTTATCTCTTTCGACAAATCGGTGAGCGATGTACGGCTCATAGTGGAAGAGGCCGAAAAAGCGGAGGATACGGAGGTATCCCAAACGGGTCGAGAGGATAGGGGAGGCGTGTTCCTTGGTAGAGTAGAGAGCGCCTACGGATCCGTACCGCTTGTCGACGTGGGCGTCTTTTTCTCGGGAGAAAAAAGTCCCTCAGAGCGGAGGGATATTCTCTTCTCTTCCATCTTCGATATCAGGGGGGAGAGCAGCGTAAAAGCGGCTCAGACCTCCCGGCGGAAGATGAGCACGGATATTCAGCGTGCCCACCGCCGCAGGAGATCGAAGCGCAGGAAGACATATCTTCTCCACCTTACAGAGACCGTATCCTTTAGAGTCGGAGTGTTCCTCGTTATACTTGTAGCATTTTCGATGGCGGGAATCTTAATGTTCGAGGAGGGGGTTAACAAGGCCTTCTCCTCCATGTGGGATACTTTCTGGTACTCCATTGTGACCATTACTACCGTGGGATACGGGGATAAAAGTCCCATAACCATTGGGGGAAAGGCCGTAGGTCTGCTTCTCATGGGGATGGGAGTAATTGTGCTTGCCGCGGTTACCGGACAAATTTCCTCGTTCCTCGTAGAACAACAGTTAAAGAGAAGGGAGGGCTTGTTAAAAGTGAAAAACCTACAGAACCATTTTATTATATGCGGTTGGCGCAAGGAGCTTGAAAAAATTATCGACGGAACTCTCTCGGTAAATCCGGTCCTCGATGTAAGCGATATTGTACTGATAAACACCGTAGGGTCCGAGACGATGAGACAGATCGTCGATAATCCCAAATACAAGGGGATCAACTATATCCACGGAGACTTTATCGAAGAGACGACATTAAAAAAGGCAAAAATACACGAGGCAGCAAGAGTAATGATTTTAGCGGACGCCTCCCAGAACTACTCCGTGCAGGAGGTGGATGCAAGAACCGTAATGGCGGTGCTTACCATAGAGTCTCTCTACAAGCGCTTATACGTGGTGGCGGAGCTGCTGGATGAAAAATTCGAAAAATACCTCAAGCTTGCAAATTGCGACGAGATAATCCTCTCCCGGGAGTATTCAAAGATGATAATAGCCAACGCCTCATCGGCTTCGGGGGTCTCTAATATACTCCTCAACCTGCTCTCCACCGAACACGGGGAGGGCCTGGAAACCAGGGATATCCCGGGCTGGCTGATTGGACAGCCCTTTGGAAAGGTATGCGACTACTTCAACTCCACCTACGGATCCATCGTTATCGGAATTTTGGAGAATACGGGTAATTTCTACCAGCGCAAGAGCGAGGCTCTTAACGAGGCACAGATGACGCCGGATATCTCCAAGCTCGTGGAAAATTTGAAGGGGGTAAAGCAGCTGGTACCTAACCGCTCGATTATGAATCCGGGAAAGGAGTACATTGTTAGAAAGAACTCGAAGGCTATTGTAATCGAGATTACCCGGGATAAAGAGAGGGAAGAGTTTGCAAAATTGAGTCCGGTGGAGTAGGGGTATGAAGCAGAAGATAGACGAGAGAGTCAGAAACAGGCTTAAGAACATAAAACTCTTTGAGGATTTTGCTGCCGAAGAGGAGACCCTCAACAAGATCGGAGATCTGGGGTATATCAGGCAAGTGAAGGAGGGAGAGCATATAATAGAAGAGGGCGAAGTGGGAGATACTCTCTACATACTCCTCGAAGGTTCGGTAAGAATTCTGAAAACTACCCTCCAGAACAAACCCTACACGGTGGTTATTCTAAAAGAAAATATGGATGTGTACTTCGGGGAGGTGGCGCTTATAGACAGCGACAAGAGATCCGCCACAGTGGTAGCGGAGACCGACTGTACTCTATTTAGCGTAAGCAGGGAGAGTTTTCTCTCTTTCTGCGAGGAGAACCCCTACGTAGGCTATAAAATTACCATGCAGATTGCCCGTAAAATTTCGGCTTCCCTGAGAAAGATGAATCAGGATGTAATAACGCTCTTCGAGGCCCTTGTAACCGAGGTGGAAGGGGAAAATATGGGTTCCTGAGTGGTGGGGTGCCGATTAACCGGCCTTACTCGGGGACAAACTCTACGGAGAACCCGGTAATCACGTATACCCTGCTGCCGCTTTCGCTGTAGCGGAATCCATACTTACCTCTTCTTTATACTGTACCTTTTCTCTAACAGCTTGTTCAGCCAAGTGTATATAACGGGAAAGACCTCCGGTACGTGTCCTTTTTTGGGCACCATAAAGAGAAAAGCCTGCTCCTTGTCGGGAACAAGCGCCACATGCTTAAGCAGGCCGGGTTCGGGAAGTTTTTCCATAAGAATCTCAAACTCCGCTTTTACCGAGTCGTTCTCCCAGTAGAAAATAAAATCGGCCTTTCCCCACTTGAGCCGGCGCGACTGCAGTTTATCCTCGTTGGTAATTTTGGGTCCTCTAAACCTGGAGTAACGCTCCTCTATAAGATGTCCCTCTTCCACCAGGTTCATCGCCTTTTTCGAAAAGAAGAGTATTGCAAACAGGCGGTCGTACTTTCTCGTAAGCCGGGAGATGGGCATATAGAGCCAGGATTGACGGGGAAGCAGGGTAACTGTCGCGTCCACCCGGCGAATAAAGCGGTTTTTATGGGGAATGAGGTTGGCGTGGTACCCGGTAAGCCCGCCTATTCTTATAAAGTTTTTGTCCTTGGGCTGCAGGGTGTCCACGAGTGAGTCGAAGGCGGAAAAATAGATCCGTGTGTTTCGCCGTTTGCCCCATGTGTA
Source organism: Spirochaetaceae bacterium (assembly GCA_046539925.1). Lineage (GTDB taxonomy): Bacteria > Spirochaetota > Spirochaetia > DSM-16054 > Sediminispirochaetaceae > CAYFVU01. Next base: position 11,862 of record JBKHFZ010000043.1, on the reverse strand, counting down.
TCCCAGAGTAAGAAGTATGGTAATTGCGATAAAGAGGTAAAAAACGGGCTGCTCCGTTACTAGTGCCTGGCCTTCCACTGTGTCCCCCTAGAGATGTGCGGTTAGATCGGTATCCATAATATAACAGGTTGGTTCGCAATGGTCGATAAGGCCGACCCTTTGGAGGGCAACTTCTTTACGGCCTTTTAGCAGTTCCGCCTCCACTTTATCCGCCCTGTCTCCCAAAGATTCGTGCATCTTGTTGTCGAAGGCCACTCTTAGGGGCAGCTCGAGCTCCATAAGCCCCTTGAAGAGCCTTTCGGATTCCCGAAAAGAGAGAAAGTCCGGGTTAAATACGAGGGCAATTGTGGTATCCGGGCTCTGCAAAATCTCCTGTACCCGTCGGTAACGTCCGCGCATCTCCCTGAGCTTCTCCATTACCCGGTCGTCCTCCTCTTTGTAGGGGACGGAAAAGCGCTTCTCGTCGTAGGTGCCGGTAATGTTATGCACGGTGTGCCGCTTCTCCAGTATTTCCAGTCGAATTTTTATAAGCCGGTCTATCCAGCTCACGGTTATCTGAGGCAGAGCAAGAATTCGGAGGGTCAATCCTGTAGGAGGGGTGTCGAAGACTATGTAGTCGAAGTTATTCTCCTCGGAGGTCAAAATTCTGTCGAGACTGGTGAGGGCTGCATACTCTTCCACTCCTGGAGAGTATTTGAGTACATTAAAATAGCGGTCCATGTGAAAGGGGCGGGTATAGCTGTACATCTCCTCCATAAGCCCCTTGTTTGCAGAGAGATACTCCTGGGCGGATTTCTCGAGGTCCGTCTCCTGCAGGTAGAGGCTGGTGTTTTTGAATCTCTTTTTTTTATGGGAGAGGTCGAGGTGGAAGATGTCTCCGAGGTTGTGGGCGGGGTCGAGGGATACCGCCAGTACCCTGTTTCCCTTTTCCGCGAGCTGCCATGCGGCGGCAGAGGCAAGGGTGGATTTTCCCACTCCCCCTTTACCGGTAAAAAAAAGTGTCTTCATATATCTAGTGCTCCGATTAATCGATATCGAGCAGGCCCACCACTTCCGCCAGGGAGTCCGAGGCGCTCTCCGCCCTGGCATTGAGTACCTTTATCTCGTGTTCGAGATGGGGAAGCAGTTCTGCAGAGATAAAAGAGGGAGGCGAGGGAAGGCCGGTAAAAGAGCCCATCAGAAGCAGGAGGAACATGTTTTCGAGTTCCCGTATCTGGAACTCCGTAAGTTCGGTCACACTGCTTCGATGGGCCTGATCCATGGTGGAGAAGAAGCCCCTCATTCGAGAGAGGAGACTCTCTCCGTTCTGCTTCTCTCCACCCTTACTCATACGTGTTCTTCCCCTCTCCTAGGCTTCCGAGGTAAGGGGTTTGTTCTTCGATTTGACAAAGTCGATAATAAAGAGAATGCTCATAAAGAACATGATAATCTCGATTATAAGCACGGTAATACCGGTAACCGGGCTGGATTCGATAGTTCCGGGAAGAACAACCGCGCTAAACCATACTATAGCCGCGGTAACGGTAACCCACAACAGGTAGGCGGGAATGAGGGCCATGTTCGCGTTCTTTGCCTTCATCCGCTTTACAATCCAGGCGGAGCCGGTAAGCAGCGCGATCGATGCAATTAGCTGGTTGGCCGAACCGAAGGAGGGCCAGAGCACGGTAAAGGTACCGCTCCAGGCGAGGTAGATACCGATTGCCGCGGGTATTGTAGAAGCGACCCATCGGTTGGTCAAAAAGTTGTAGGCCCCCTCGTTCTTCTCCTTGAGGGGAAGAGCTATCTCGGAGAGGGTGTACCGCCCCAGTCTGTTGGTGGTGTCCAGGGTGGTGAGGGCAAAAGAGGCAACCCACATACCCGCGATAACCACAACCAGGTCGGTGGGAATGAAGTTGAGCCAGGTGGAGTCGACCATTGCCGCGTAGGAGTTGGTAAACAGTCCAGCCTCACCGAAGCTTCCCGTCATTGCGGGAGTGTACTGGGTGGCCCAAGCGGACACTGCAATCTCCTGCTCGGTTCCCTGGAGAAGACCCAGACCGAACCCGGCAACCGAGATAATAACTATGGTGGAGAGAAAGCCCTCGGTAAGCATTGCACCGTAGCCCACGGAGAGGCCGTCTTTCTCCTTCTCCAGCTGTTTGGAGGTTGTGCCGGAGCCTACCAGGCTGTGGAATCCGGAAAGAGAGCCGCAGGCAATAATAAGCGGTATAACCGGCCAGAAAGGAGTAGGTTGTCCACCCGATACAATAGGGGCAAAGGCGGTAAAGGCGGGGGCGGTAAAGTTGCCGAAGCTGAATAGTGCCGCCACGCCGCCGATGAGGAGACCGAGGTAGAGGAGCCAGCTGTTAAGGTAGTCCCTCGGCTGCAGCAGTACGTTAACCGGAATAGCGGAGGCGATAATAATGTAGATAAACATCCCTGCCATCCAGGTATCCCTGCTCGCCTCTATGGGGACCGCGTTGCCGAAGATAATAGAGAGAAACAGCATAACAATACCAATAATCGTGGCCAGGACAAAGTTCATTTTTACCTTGTACAACAGCACCCCGAGAATTATTGCGGCTATAAGCAGCATTATAAAGGCAGAGGGTATGGATCCGTTTCCGATGAACATTCCGGCTACAACGTTACCGAAGGCGCCTATTACCAGAATAAGCAGAAAGAATACCAGCCAGTAGAAGGTCTTTCCGGTGCGTTTGGATATAACGTCGGTGGCTACAAACTGGATCGATCTGCCGTCGTAACGGACCGAAGCCATGAGGGAGAGGTAGTCGTGGACGGCGCCGATAAAGATGTTGCCGAACCATACCCAAAGAAGTGCGGGAACCCATCCCCACGCCATTGCGAGAACAGGACCTACTATAGGTGCGGCACCGGCAATAGAGGCGAAATGGTGTCCGAAGAGCACCGGTTTCTTTGCGGGTACATAGTCCACTCCGTCGAAAAGGCGTTGGGACGGGGCTTCGTTGTCGTTGGACGCCTTTACTACGTTTGTCTCCAGCTTCCTGCCATAGGTAAGATAGAGAATAACGTAGGCGGCCAGACCGACAATTACAATAAGTGTCGTCATACAGAACCTCCTATAAGATTTATAACCCTATTTAAATACAACCGTGTGCATACGTCAAGCTCATTTTCTCACTTGAGGCGCCATTCTATGAAATATTTGTCGGGGCTAAGCGGCAGGAAATAGACAAAAACCGCTTTATCTCCAAAAGACTCATAGTCTCTAAGTGGAGGAGGGCTGTGAAGGGGTTCGCTCAAGAAGGTATACTCCTCTTCCTTTAGAGGGTTTTTCCATCGGCAGCGCAAAAAGAATGCCCTTCTGTTTACAAAGAGAATTCTTACCGTCGCCTCCTCCACCGCCGTCTCGTCGGGTATTACCCTTTTGCCGTGTTCCTTTATAAAGGCGATTCTGTAACTGCGCATTAAGGATACAATAAAAAGGCGGAAGCCGAAACCGGAGAGTACTATCCCGAAGAAGAGGTACACAGGGTAACTCAAAAGGGTACTCCTCTCTACCACTATCTCCTCGGGCTGCAGGGGGTTGAACCGCACGTGAACCTGCTCTCCCTCCTCGAGGCTGCGGCGAAAGCTGTTGCGGGAGGCCGCGGTAACCGTTTCTCCCCGGGGAAGGGAAAACTCCACGGTGGGAATATGGGCGTTCCGGGCTGTTTTCTCCGTATATACCACCCTGCCGGCTGTGTGTGCCCAAAAACCGGGTACACCAGAGGTTTCGTGGTATCCGATTATTCCCAAAAGCACGAGGACCCCTCCGGCAAAAATTATGCCGGTATAGAAGTACCGGACTTTTTTCTCTCCAAAGTAGGATAGTGCCCCTGAAATTCTCACGGAAATCTCCGCTCCCCTTTTGTCCGGCCGGTTCCGGTTACAACAGCTTTTTGCCGTTCTCCACTTTCCGTTCCGGGACAGCCAGTACCACCGCCCCTTCATCCTCATAGAAGCCGGTAAGAAGAAACTCCGACATAAAACCGCCAATCTGTTTTGACGGAAAGTTGATCACTCCGATGACCTGTATTCCCGTGAGCTGAGCTTTGGTATAGAGGGCGGTAACCTGGGCGCTGGTCTTTTTTATGCCGAGTTCTTCTCCGAAATCTACATACACTTTATACGAAGGGTTTCGTGCCTCGGGGAAATCCTCCACCTTTACCACGGTTCCCACACGAAGTTCCACTTTCTCGAAGTCTTTCCAGCCGATTGTCTCCATATTGTTGTTTTCTCCTCTCCTGATCTCTACTATAATACACAATATAACACAACAACAGGGGGAAGGTAATGGAAGTGCCCCATCGAAAAACCAGGGCGGAGATAGATCTCGAAGCGGTGGAACACAACATACAAACGCTCTGGAGAAGGGCGGGAGAAGAGAGAGGGTACCTCGTTCTCTTGAAAGCCGACGCCTACGGCCACGGCAATGTGGCGGTGGCCAAACTTGCCGAGAAGATAGGCCTATTCGGAGGGGGCGTAGCAGCCCTGGAAGAGGTGGAGCACCTGCGGGAGAACGGTGTTACCCTTCCCCTCATGCTCTTGGAGGATCTTTTTGTCGACGAAATCGGGCCGGCCCTGGAGAGAAGTGTGAGTTTTTCCGTCTCCACCTATGAATATGCCGCCCGGCTCTCACAAGAGGCAAAAAAAATGGGAGTGTCGGCTCTAATTCATATAAATATAGACACCGGCATGGGAAGACTCGGGGTACGGTCCACGGAAGCGGTGGAGATGATAGAAAAAACCGCCGCCCTCGATGGTACAGAGATCGAGGGGATCTACACACATTTCCCCTCGGCCGACGAGGGGGACAAGAGCTTTAGTATTGCCCAAATAGGGGAGTTCGAGAAGGTGCTCGGCGAGTGCGCCCGGAGGGGCATACACCCGCCCTGTATCCATTCGGCTAACAGCGGGGCCCTCCTGGATTTTCCGGAGCTCTCCTCCTTTACCCTCATACGTCCCGGGGTTTCCACCTTCGGCATGTACCCCAGCCCCGAGGTCGATCATTCGGTGCCCCTCAGGGAGGCGATGACCCTGAAGAGTTCCCTCATTAAGGTATCCCGCTTTCCCGAGGGAGTGAGTGTCGGTTACGGAAGAACCTTTGTTACCCCACGGCCATCTACCATAGGGGTGCTGCCCATAGGCTACGGGGACGGTTACATCCGGGACTACTCGAACAAAGCGGAGGTGGTGGTGCACGGTATGCGGGTACCCGTGGTAGGAAGAGTCTCCATGGATATGATCACCCTCGACCTTACCGATATACCGGAAAAGGTGGAATTGGGCGATGAGGCGGTGCTTATGGGGACCCAGCGGTGGAAGGGCCGCAGTGGGTCGGTTTCAAGCGAGGAGCTGGCAAGGTGGGCCGGCACAATTACCTACGAGGTAACCTGCCTAATAGGCAACAGGGTCCCCCGGCTCTACTATTACGGGGAGAAGGAGCTTGGAATAGAATCGCTTACAAAGAAAATTTACCCCTCTTTCAAGTAAATAGAGAAATCCTTATATAAAGGCTTTTTTAATCCGTTGTGCTTGACGCCCCCTCCGTGATAACCTATATTAAAAAGACGGAAAAACTCGATTATGTAAGGAGGCTGTATATGGCAGTACCTGAGGACTTGAAATTTCAGAAATCCCACGAATGTGTAAGAGTGGAAGGAAATATCGCCTATGTGGGAATTAGCGACCATGCCCAGGAGGAGTTGGGGGATATTGTATTTGTAGAGCTGCCCGATGAAGGGGATGAGTTCAAAAAAGGAGAAGAGGTAACCAACATTGAGTCGGTAAAAGCGGCTTCTCCTCTCTACGCCCCTGTTTCCGGGAAAATAGCGGAAGTAAACGAAGAGCTCGATGAAACACCGGAACTTGTCAACCGGAAACCCTACGAAACTTTTATCTTTGCCATAGAGATGAGCGACCCCTCCGAGCTGGACTCGCTTTTATCTTTTGACGAGTACCAAAAATCGATAGAAGAAGAGGGGTAAACCCCGGAAAGGAAGGCCTATGAATTCTTATCTTCCCCATACGAAAGATGAAGTTCGGGATATGCTCGAAGAGATAGGGGCAGAGAGCATAGACGATCTGTTTGCCGATATTCCCGAAAAAATCAGATTCGACAAACCCCTCAATATGCCGAAGGGGTTTTCGGAGTTGGAAACATATCGGAGACTTCTCGAACTGGCCGATAAAAATACCCAGGCAGTCTCTTTTCTCGGTGCGGGCAGTTACGACCACATTATTCCATCCACCGTACCGGCCATTACTTCCAGGACCGAGTTCTATACATCCTATACCCCCTATCAGCCGGAAGTCTCCCAGGGGGTGCTTACCGCCATATTCGAGTTCCAGACGATGATGAGCGAACTCACGGGGCTTGATGTACCCAACGCTTCCCTCTACGACGGGCATACCGCCTCCTACGAGGCTGCGTCCCTGGCAATTAACAGCACGAAGAAAACGGACACTATTCTCTACTCCGCCACTATCCATCCGTACACCAAGGAGGTGCTGCGCACCAATTTTGCGGACCTGGGTATCAAGCTCGTGGAGATCCCGGAAAAAGAGGGAACCGTCGATGTATCGGCTGTAAAGGAAAATCTCACCTCCTCGGTAGCTGCGCTGCTCGTTCAGTCTCCAAACATCTATGGGCTGCTGGAGGATTACTCCGGTCTCTCGGACCTCCTGCACGAGAACAAGTCGCTGTTTATCGTCTCCTCCAATCCCCTGTCTCTGGGAGTGCTCAAAAGCCAGAAGGAGTGGGGAGCGGATATTGCTATAGGAGATACCCAGCCCTTCGGGCTTCCCTCCTACTTTGGGGGGCCTTCGGTGGGTTATATAGTGGCTTCCGAGAAGCTGATGAGAAAAATGCCCGGCCGAATCGTGGGGCAGTCGAAGGACGAGGACGGTAAAAGAGCCTTTGTGCTTACCCTGCAGGCAAGGGAGCAGCACATAAAGCGGGAACGGGCAACCTCAAACATCTGTTCCAACCAGGCACTGGCGGCTCTTGCAACCACCGTTCACCTTGCTACGGTGGGAAAAGAGGGCCTTAAGGGTATTGCCCGGCAGAATATGCATAAAGCCCACTACCTTTTCGATAAAATGGAGAGAGAGCTCCCGGTAAAGGCCTATTCAAAAGGGCCGTTTTTTAATGAGTTTACCGTCGAGCTTCCAAAGTCCGCGACGGAGGTGGTTAAGTCCATGGAGAAGGACGGCTTTTTTGCCGGAGTACCCCTGGTCCAGCTAGACCCTTCCATGGCGGAGACGCTTTTAACGGTTGCGGTAACGGAAAAAAAGACGAAAGAGCAGATGGACCGCTACGTGGAGAGCATGAAGGGGGCGTTAAAATGAGTGTGGAATTAAAGGATAAGCTGATATTCGAGCGTTCCAGAGAGGGACGGCGGGGCTTTAAGCTTCCCGAGCTCGATGTTCCCGAGAGGCCTATAGAGGAATATATAGAGAAGACTTATATGCGGGAGAAGGAGGCGGAACTGCCCCAGGTATCCGAGGTTGATGTGATACGCCACTACACAAATCTTTCCCACAAAAACTACGCGGTGGATCTCGGTTTTTACCCCCTCGGCTCCTGTACGATGAAGTACAATCCAAAGATAAACGAACAGACCGCGGCTCTTTCCGGTTTTTCCGGGCTCCACCCTCTACAGCCCCAGGAGACGGTTCAGGGTATTCTGGAGCTGTTGTACGAGCTTACAGAAAGACTGTCCGAGGTAACGGGTATGGACTGGGGCACCCTGCAGCCTTTTGCGGGAGCCCACGGCGAGTACACGGGGATGAAGTTCTTCCGGGCCTATTTTAACAAACGGGGGGAAAAGCAGAGAACAAAAGTTCTGGTGCCCGACTCCGCCCACGGGACCAACCCCGCCTCGGCCCATTTGGCCGGATTCGAGGTGGTGGAGGTAAAGTCCAACGAAAAGGGAATGGTGTCGGTGGAGGACTTAAAGCAGCACCTCGATGAGAATTTGGCGGGAATAATGCTTACCAATCCAAATACCCTCGGTCTTTTCGAGGAGGATATATCGGAGATTGCACAGCTCGTCCACGAGGCGGGGGGGCTCCTCTACTACGACGGGGCCAACCTCAACGCCGTTATGGGCAAAAGCCGTCCCGGAGATATGGGCTTCGATGTGGTACACCTCAACCTCCACAAGACCTTTTCCACTCCCCACGGAGGAGGAGGCCCGGGAAGCGGGGCTGTAATGGTAAAAGACACACTTGTTCCTTTCCTTCCCGCACCGGCGGTAGGTAAAAAGGGGGACACCTACATCCTCGACAAGGATATTCCCGACAGTATAGGAAGAATATCCGGTTTTTACGGCAACATCGCCGTTTTGGTGCGCGCCTACACTTACATCTTGACAATGGGTTCGGACGGTCTGAAGGAGGCCTCCGAGCTGGCGGTGCTCAACGCGAACTACCTGAAGGAGAAACTGAAGGGTCGTTACCTTCTTCCCTACGACCGCTTGTGCAAGCACGAGTTTGTACTCTCCGGGCAAGAGCTGAAGGAGAAATACGGTATAACCGCCGGAGACGTGGCAAAGGGGCTTCTGGAGTTCCATATTCACGCTCCCACGGTATACTTTCCCCTGGTAATAAACGAGGCTATGATGTTCGAACCTACGGAGACCGAATCCAGGGAGTCCCTGGACAACTTTATTTCGGTAATGGAAAAAATCGCCGATATAGCGGAAAAGAATCCCGAGGAGCTCCATGAGTATCCCAAGTCCACTCCTGTTAGACGGGTAGACCAGGTACAGGCTGCAAAGCACCCCGTGCTGCGGTGGAGAAAGGAAGAGTAGCGGTACATGGCGGAGAACAGAAGATCGATATACAAAAACATATCTCCTCTGGACCACCGCTACTACCTTGCAAATACCGAGCTCTTTGAACGGCTCGGGTTCTATTTGAGCGAAGAGGCGGCAATTCTCTACAATGTAAAGGTGGAAGAGGCCCTGTTGTCTGCACACCTTGCAGAGGCGGGGCTCTCCTCTCCGGAACTCGACGCGCAGGTTGCCGCCGCTGTGGAGTCGGTAACTCCCGAGGAGGTATACCGGGAGGAGGAGAAGACAAAACACAATATACGGGCCCTTGTCCGGGTGTTTGAGCGGTATCTTCCCGAGGAGGCCAAACCCTTTGTCCACCTGGGAGCCACCAGCGTGGATATTCTCGACACCGGCACCGCCCTCAGAATACGCGACGCGGTGCGGGAAGTGGTTGTTCCCCTCTGTGTAACTCTTGCCGAGGAGCTGATCGAGCTCGCCCACAGGGAAGCAGAGACTCCCCAAGTGGGCAGGACCCACGGACAGCACGCGGTTCCCATTACCTTCGGTTTTGCCGCGGCGGAGTATGTGGCACGGCTGGGAAAGTCGGTAGAGCAGATTTACGAACTCTCCGGAATGCTGCGGGGCAAGCTCTCGGGGGCAGTGGGGGGGTACAACGCCATGAGCCTCATAAGCTCCGACCCGGTAAGCCTGGAACGGAAGTTTCTGACGGAGCTCGGGATACAGCCCGCGGACTATTCAAACCAGGTGGTGGAACCCGAATATATGCTGAGGATGCTCCTCGAACTCAATACAGCCTTCGGCATTATAGCCAACCTGGCGGACGACCTGCGCAATCTTCAACGCACCGAGCTCTCGGAGGTGCAGGAGCTCTTCGACTCCTCCCAGGTCGGCTCGTCTACCATGCCCCAAAAGCGAAACCCCTGGAACAGCGAGCACGTGAAGAGCCTCTGGAAGACCTTTGCCCCCAGGGTAATGACCTTTTATATGGATCAAATCTCCGAACACCAGAGGGACCTTACCAACTCAGCGAGCCAGCGCTTTATCGCAGACTACATTGCAGGTTTTACAGCGGCGGTGAACCGGATGCTGCGCATAGTGCGCACCCTGCGGGTAGACCGCGAGCGCCTGAGGAAAAACCTGGAATATACCGGCGACTCTATCCTTGCAGAGGCTGCCTACGTCCTGCTCGCCCGGGAGGGGGTAAAGGATGCCCACGAGGTGGTTCGTACATGCACTTTAGAGAGCGAAAAGAGCGGAAGAAGCCTCAGGGAAGTGCTTAAGGATGATCCCGAGCGCCGGCAAAAACTCGAGCACAGACTATCTGTAACCCTGGGTATCGGGGCGGATGAGTTTTTCTCCAACCCCGCCTGCTACCGCGGCAAGACGGTGGAGAAAACCCGTGCCCTTGTGGAGGATTTTAAAAAGAGAATGGCCGCGCTGCGCTCTCGACTATAAACGTACAGCCTGTGTGTGTGGAGGAAACGGATGGATAGGATAGCGGTCCTCGATTTTGGCGGGCAGACAGCCCAGCTTATCGCCAGAAGAATAAGAGACTTGGGAGTGTATGCGGAAATTCTGCCCGCGGAGACGGTCTTCTCCGAAAAAAATACCGACGGTCTAAAGGGGGTTATCCTCTCGGGTTCTCCCGCCTCGGTAAACGAAGAAGATTCTCCCAGGCCGGACGATTCGCTTTTCGGTCTCGAAATACCCCTTTTGGGGATATGCTACGGACTGCACGTGCTTATACACAGTTTTGGGGGGAAGGTCTCATCCATGGCTGTGCGGGAGTTCGGACGTGCGCAGATTCATTTTACCGAAGCCTCTTCTCTGTTCTCCGGCATACCCGACGGCTTTGTCTCCTGGATGAGCCACGGGGACAGTATAGAAGAGCTGGGGGCGGATACCCGTGTAATAGCAGAGTCCGGGAACGGGCTTCCCGCGGCGGTGCGCTCGGATAGTCACAACTTCTACGGTCTGCAGTTTCACCCGGAGGTGAGCCACTGCGAGCACGGCACGGATATCCTCGAGAACTTTGCCGTGCATATCTGCGGCGCCGCAAAAGAGTGGTCTATGGATTACTATATTGAGGAAGCCGCCGGAAGAGTACGGGAACAGGTGGGTGAGGGGAAGGTTCTTCTTCTTATTTCGGGGGGAGTGGACTCGACCGTTGTGGCGGGTATGCTCCTCAAGGCCCTCGACCCGGCGAAGGTCTACCTCCTCCATATAGATACGGGTCTAATGCGGAAAAACGAATCCAGCGAGGTTATACACAATCTGGAAGAACTCGGCGCGCGGCACCTCCATTTTGTGGATGCTTCGGAAGAGTTCATGAATGCGCTCTCCGGTATAGAGGATCCGGAGAAAAAACGGGAGATTATAGGCGATCTTTTTGTCACCATCCAGGAGCGGGAGGTAGACAGGCTCGGGGTGCGGGACGCGCTTCTTGCCCAGGGCACCCTCTACACCGACCTTATAGAATCGGGGAAGGGGGTGGGAAAAAAGGCAAAGGTAATAAAGTCTCACCACAATGTCCGCTCTCCCCTTATCGAGGAGAAACGAAGCCGGGGCCTCGTGGTGGAGCCCCTCGACCGAGTCTACAAGGACGAGGTGCGCCGGATAGGCCGTAAGATAGGCATCGCCGACTCCATTGTCCGTCGCCACCCCTTTCCCGGGCCGGGACTGGCGGTGCGTATTCTCGGCGAGGTAACACGGGAGAAGTGCGATATTCTACGGGAGGCGGACGCGCTCTATATGGAGGAGCTCGAGCAGAGGGGTTTGTACGACCGTATATGGCAGGCCTTTAGCGTGCTCCTGCCCATTCGCTCGGTAGGAGTTACCGGCGATTCGAGACACTACGGCTATGTTCTGGCTCTAAGGGCCGTCCACTCCTGCGACGGTATGACGGCGGATGTGTACCCCTTCCCACCGGAGGATCTCCTCGAGATCTCCGCGAGAATAACCAACTCCGTAAAGGAGATAGGGAGGGTCGTCTACGATGTCTCCTCCAAACCCCCCGCTACAATAGAGTGGGAGTAAGATAGTGGATGAAATCCTGCGG
>JBKHFZ010000042.1:0-17730 GCA_046539925.1 Spirochaetaceae bacterium | reverse complement strand
CGACCTACGGCGAGCACAAGGCCAACGGGAAACTCGACAGGGCCGCAGAGATCTTCTCCTCCATATTGCGCAGAGAACCGAACAATCTTCAGGGGCAGTTCGGGATGGCAGAACTTGAAGTTGCCCGGGGACGCTCAAAAAATGCTCTGGAAGTATATCTTGGGGCGCTCCGGTCCAATCCACAGAACCGCAGAGGTTTGCTGTCGGCGGCTATTCTCTACGAGGCTCGCAACAATTTTGACGACGCACGAGAACTTATTAAGACGGCGGTACGTTACCACCCCGACGATTCCCAAGTTCACGCTATTGCCGCCTCCCACTACTTAAATTCAAAAGAGTACAGCAGCGCCCAAAACCACGCGGAAGCCGCCCTCAAGCAGGACCCGGATAATCCGGAGGCCCTTGCGGTACTTATCGAACTTTTCTTCAGACGCGATATGTATGAAGAGGCGGTACCCGTAATAGAGAAGAGTTTGGGAACAAGGGAAGATGTTCTCCACTGGTACGCCCTCGGAAAGGCGAGGGCGGAGATGTCCCGCATGGAACCCGCCTTAAGGGCCTTTACCGCGGCGCTTCGCATGCGCCCGGACGATGAGGTAACGCGGATCGTTATGGAGGATGCCCTTCTCTCTCAGCTCTCCGGAGACGCCGAAGCGCGGGTAGAGGCGGGGGATAAACGATTTGAAAACGCCCGGCGATACGAAAGGAACAATCGAATGGAACTTGCCCGCCAGGAATACCGCAGGGGGCTCGAAATATCCCCCTACGATACCGCGGGGCGCACCAAATACGCGGAGACCTTTAAGAAATCCGAAGACTACGGCAAATATCTCTCTCTTTTAAAGATAGTTGAAGAGGAGGGGGATGCCGACAGAGACCTTCTCGATGAAATAGAGATCTACGAAAGCGTAAACGAAGAGAATATCGGAGAGAGATGGGGAGTCGACCAGTTTGCGCTGGACAGAGACCGCTATAAAATTGCGCTTTTTGCGGATACCGACAGATCGGTTATGCTTCATACCGAATCCGAGCTTCCCCTTACCAAATATTTTAGAACTCTACTGCACGGTTACGAACATCTCGAGGTAGTGCACGCGGGAACGGGAGACTCATATTCCGACTTCTTCCGAAAAGCGAGGGAGCAGGAGGCGGACTACTTTGCCGTTTTATCGTTTCACGAGGAGGAGAGCAGTTTTACCCTCAAGGGATCGGTCTACCACGGTAAAACCGGGACACAGCTCACCACTGTAGAGGCCTTTCGCACCGGCAACAACCGGGTAGCGGAAGCTTCGGTAAGAGCTGCCAAAAACCTTCAGTCGCTTCTTCCGGTACGCGGACGCATATACAGACGTGAAGGAAACAGAGTACTTCTCGATTTGGGCAGTTTTCATTCCTTGGAGCCCGAGGACGAGCTCATGGTAATTCGCGCCGAAGACATAGAGTTAAAAAGCCGCTCCTTCGGGTGGGATTATAGCAAGGGCAAACTGCTCGGAGAGGTGCGGGTAACGGAGACGGAGGAACTTGTATCCGAAGGAGAGCTGAACACATCCGGCTTTTTTGACCTGGTAAATCCAAGGGATGTGGTTTTCTCTCCCCGGGCGGGGGAGGCCGATGGGGAAAACACCGAAAATTCCGGGGAAAACGGCGTATCCCGGATAGAATCGGATACCGGGAGAGACGTAAACTCTTCCACGACCTATAAATCTCTGCTGGGCATACGCTGATTTATTGACAGAGTATAGACGATATCATATAGTTTAACCGATCTTAGTAAAGTTTTTACCAGGAGGATAAGATATGAAACTTGCAATTAATGGATTTGGAAGAATTGGACGAAGCGTATTTAAGGTAGCATTTGATCGCAGCGATATAGAGGTTGTTGCTATCAACGATATTACCGATGCAAAGACTTTGGCACATCTTCTCAAGTACGACTCGAATTACGGACCCTACAAGTACAGCCTAGAGGTCAAGGACGATGCTCTCGTAATCAATGGAAAAAAAGTACAGGTCCTCGCCGAGAGAGACCCGAAAAAACTGCCGTGGAAGAGTCTCGGGGTAGATGTTGTTATTGAATCCACCGGGATATTCCGAAGCGCCACCGGTCCCAAAGGCGGTTATAAAGACCACATAGAAGCGGGAGCAAAAAAGGTTATTCTTACTGTCCCCGCAAAGGACGAGGTCGACAAAACTATAGTACTGGGAGTTAACGACTCCGACCTCAAGAGCGAGGACACGGCTGTCTCCAACGCCTCCTGTACCACCAACTGTCTCGCCCCGGTGGCCAAGGTTCTCCACGACAGTTTCGGCATTGTCGAAGGTTTAATGACCACCACCCACGCGTATACCGCGGACCAGAACCTTCAGGATGCACCACATAAAGATCTCCGAAGGGCCAGGGCGGCGGCGCTCTCCATAATCCCGACCACCACGGGAGCTGCAAAGGCGGTTGGCCTGGTTATCCCCGAACTCAACGGAAAGCTCAACGGTATCGCCATGCGTGTACCCACACCAACCGGTTCCATTGTGGATCTCACGGTAAAACTGGAATCCGACCCCTCTGTAGAGGAGGTAAACGCCGCTATGAAAAAGGCAGCCGACGGCCCGATGAAGGGTATTCTCGAATACACCGAGGATCCGATTGTATCTATGGATGTGAAGGGGAACCCCGCGAGCTCAGTGTACGATGCGGATAGTGTAATGAAGATCGGAAAGGGTTTTTTCAAGATCCTCTCCTGGTACGACAACGAGTGGGGCTACTCCAACAGAGTAGTAGACCTTGCAGCTAAACTTGTGTAATCGGAGATCCCTATGTCGGTAAAAAATGTAAAAGATTTGAATCTCAGCGGTAAACGGGTGTTGGTTCGGGCGGATTTTAACGTACCCCTTAAAGAGGGAGAAATTACCGACGATACCAGAATCAAGGCGGCCCTTCCCACCCTCGAGTACATTCTCGAGCAGGAGGGCGCCTCTATTGTTCTTATGAGTCACCTCGGCCGGCCGAAGGGAGAGAGAAAAGCGGAACTCTCTTTAGCCCCGATCGGAGGGCGCTTGGCGGAACTCCTCGGGGTACCGGTTAAAACCGCCCCGGACTGTGTGGGAGAGGAGACTCTCTCCATGGCCAAAGGACTGGAAGCGGGAGAGGTGCTTCTTCTGGAAAACCTTCGTTTTTATAAAGAGGAGACGGACAACGACCCGGGATTTGCGGAAAAACTTGCACAAAACGGGGATGTATACATCAACGACGCCTTCGGTACCGCCCACCGGGCCCATGCCTCTACCGAGGGAGTAGCACGACTGCTCCCGTCGGCCGCGGGCTTTCTTATAGACAAGGAGGTTCGGTTTTTCGAGCACGTGCTCTCTAATCCGGAAAAACCCTTTGTCGCAATAATAGGAGGGGCCAAGGTATCCACTAAAATAGGAGTTCTCGAGACCCTGCTGGACAAATGCACAACCCTTGTAATCGGCGGCGCTATGAGCTATACATTTCTCAAAGCGCAGGGCTATTCCGTGGGCGCCTCAAAAATAGAGGAAGAGTATGTGGACACCGCAAAGAGCCTTCTCGAACAAGCGGAAAAAGCCGGCGTACAAGTTGTTTTGCCGGAAGACCACATGTGTGCAGAGGAGTTTTCCGAAGAAGCTCAGCCTAGATACGTAGATACAATGGAGATTCCTGGAGAACTTATCGGGCTCGATATAGGGCCGAACACCCTGGAAAGACTCCACAGTATTATAGGGGAAGCCAAAACGCTTGTGTGGAACGGCCCAATGGGTGTGTTCGAGTTCGAGTCCTACGCAAAGGGAACCCTCGAAGTGGCGGAGATGGTATCAAAATGCAAGGGCACCACAATTGTAGGCGGGGGAGATTCGGTAGCGGCGGTTAACAAGTTCGGTTTTGCCGACAGTATCGACCACGTGTCAACCGGCGGCGGAGCGAGCCTCGAGTTTCTCGAGGGCAAAAAGCTCCCCGGAATCGCCGTGCTGGAAAAATAATTCAGTTTCGTGCGCCTCCCTGGGGCAACCGAAACGACGAAGACAGGAGATAATATGCGTAGACCATATCTCGCGGGTAACTGGAAGATGCACAAGACCCGCAAAGAAGCAGTAGAGACGGCAAAAGCGATTGCCGAAGGAATGGGAGATACCCACCGAAAAGTAATGATAGCGCCGCCGTTTACCGCCCTCGCGGACCTCGGCACACAACTGGAGGGCACATCCATCCTTCTTGGAGCACAGAATATGTCCTCCGAAGAAGAGGGGGCCCATACCGGAGAGGTCTCCGTACATATGCTCAAAGACTGCGGAGTACAGGTGGTAATCCTCGGCCACTCGGAACGCCGGTTGGTGTACGGCGAAAGCGACGAGTTTATCAACAAAAAAGTACACCTTGCCCTTGAAAAGGGCATGGAAGTTATCCTCTGTGTTGGGGAGACCCTCGAACAGCGAGAGGCGGGGGTGGCCGAAAAAGTTGTCGAAGAACAGATGAGAGGCAGTCTTGCCGGAGTAGGAGAGAAGGATCTGAAGGAAGTTGTTATTGCCTACGAACCCGTATGGGCCATAGGCACCGGAAAAACCGCCACACCGGAAGATGCCGACGCCATGCATGGGGCAATACGGGGGCTGCTAAAAGCAATGTATTCACGGAACGCCGCAGAAGATATGGTAATCCAGTACGGCGGTTCGGTTAAACCGAAGAACATAGACAGCTTGATGGCTAAGGAAAATATCGACGGTGCACTTGTAGGGGGCGCCTCTCTTACAGCAGAAAACTTTTTACCGATTATTCGGTATAACAATTAACGGAGTAGAATATATGGGCGTTTTAGGTATAATTCTCTTGGTCATTTTTGTCCTCACCTCGCTTTTACTTATTGGAATCGTTATGATCCAGGATAACCAGGGCGAGGGCCTGGGAGGCATTTTCGGGGGCTCCGGCGGAGCTTCCATGGGGTCCCGATCCGGAAACATTCTCACAAAGACAACAACCATACTGGGAACGGTGTTTCTCGTAACGGCATTTGCCCTTGCCTGGATAAACAGAACTCCCGAAGAGGGAGATGTAATCAGGGCTGCTCAGGATCAATTATCCGAGGAGTCGAACGAGTGGTGGACACAGTCGGATGAGGACGGAGAAGAGTCCCAAAGCGAAGAAATTCCGATCGACACTTCTGCCGAATAAGTGCGTAATGAAAATTGCAATTGTCTATTTCTCAGGTAAAAATCGTGCAAAAATGCTGGATACGGCAAAGGGAATAGCCGCGGGCCTCTCCGAACAGGGCCATACTGCAGACTTAATAGACGGAATCAAGGATATTAATGCCAAACTCACAATGTACGAATACATAGTAGTCGGTACAGAGGCGGTTACTTTGTGGGGAGGGAAAATCCAAAGAAATGTAGGGGAATTCCTCTCTTCCGCCGGGGTAGTCTCGGGGAAGAAATCCTGTGCATATATCATTCCAAGGGGTGTGCGACTTCTAAAAACATTGAAAAAACTCATGAATACAATGGAACACGAGGGGATGTTCCTGAAAAATTCTCAAATTGTGGCATCTTATGAAGAGGCGGAGAGACTCGGCCGTACGTTGTCATGATCGCCAACGTTTTAACGGATAAAGACCACTTCTACGAAAACAGCCCTGGTACGGCCATTTTCGTAATAGGGAATTAAAGAGGAGGACTATTTGAGAAAGTTGCTATTTTTGTCGGCTTTATTTATATGTGTACCCTTTATCGCTTATGCGGATCTAATCGGCTCAACCGTGGCTACGGTAAACCTTACCAAGACGGAAGCTGTTACCGAAAGCCAGGTAAACAAGAAGTTAAAGGAGCTTCAGGAAATAGGAACGCAGAGCGGAATCGCCCCCGAGCAGATAACCAGGGAAAATGTAACAGAGTCTCTTATAGATCAAATTCTTATTAAGCAGGCCGCCGAGCGCGACGGAATAGAGGTTACGGAGAGCCAGGTCGACCAAATGATAAGCGAACAGAGGGGCGGTTACGAGCAGAGCACCGGTCAAGGAATCGGCGAAGAGGAGTTCAAGAGGGTTGTACAAAAGGAGACGGGATACAGCTGGCGGGAGTACCGCAGGCAGATAAAGGACCAGATCCTGCAGCAGATGTATATTACCAACACAAAAAGACACCTCTTTGAAAATATCGATCCCCCTACAGAAGAGCAGATCGAGGAGCAGTACAGAGAAAATGCAACCCGGTTTACCAACCCCGAGTATGCAAGGGTGAGCCAGGTTTTTATATCTACCCAGGGCAAAGGCGAAGAAGAAGTAGAAGAAGCTCGAAAAAAGATGCAAAAAGCCTACAGAGAGTACTCTTCCGGAGAACTCTCTTTTAGCGATCTTGTTTTAAAGTATACCGAAGACGAAGGTTCCAAGTTCCGAGGCGGAGATGTAGGATACATAACCAGGGACAATACCCAGGTGCGCTCGGCCTATGGGCGAACATTCTTCAATACTGTATTCAGTCTTGAAGAGGGAGATGTTTCCAGGGTAATCGAGTCCAATCAAGGCCTGCATATATTAAAGGTTACCGAGCATGAAGATGCTAAACTCCTCATGCTCCAGGACAGACTTTCTCCGGACAGTCAGGTTACACTTAGGGATTATCTTAGAAGAATGCTGTACCAGCAAAAACAGCAGGAAGTGTTTCGAAGAGCAATGGATGAGATAGTTTCAGAACTCCGAAGTGAAGCGGACATAGCGAGATTCGATGATTAAAAAACAGAGAGACGGCTGATTACATGGGGTCGAGACGTAAGTCGAGAGTACTGGCTCTCCAAGCCCTCTACAGCTGGGATTTTAACAAAAATCCTGTTGAGGAACTGATCAATTTCTCCTGGCTCGACCAGGAGAGAAGAAGTTCCTACGACGAACAAACCCTCAATTTTGCCGCGCTTCTCGTACGCGGCACTCTGGAAGAGATAGAGACCATCGATCTGTCCATTAAAAACCAACTCGAGCACTGGGACTTTAGCCGTCTTGCCAAGGTCGATCTTGCAATACTACGAGTAAGTATATACTCACTTCTCTACCAGAAAGACATACCCCACACAGTAACTATAGATGAGGCAATAGACCTGGCAAAGATGTACGGAAACGACGACTCTTACCGTTTTGTAAACGGGGTCCTCGACGGACTGAGAAAGAGGTTGTAAGATAGTAAAGCTATGAGGAAAAAAGATCTTGTTCTTGTTGTGCTTATACTCGTTACCGCCGCGGCGTTAAGTGTAACTCTTTTTTATATAAAAAATCTCCGGGAGAGCCGGATTTCCGTTTCTCATTTCGACACACTGCGAGAGATAGACCGAAATCTTGCAGACGGCTATGTAGACAGGGCGGAGGATTCTATAATTTCCCTTTCACACAAATCCGTTTCCGCGGCAACATACCTGCAGCTTCTAAAAAGAGCTTATAGGATTGCTGAGGAGCGGGACAGCTACACTACTTTTCTCCGGGTTGCCCAGAGAGGACACAAGGAATATCCGGCGAGGGAAGATATAGCCGCCATGCTGGTCTTCGCTTTTTTAAGGGAAGGAGAGGGAGATAAGGCCTGGAAGACGGCATCGGACACCGATTTTTCCGAGACCCGATGGGAACCCCTTATATCGGAGGCAGCCCTTTCGGCGGATGCTCTGTCGGGAGAAGATTTATCCGAAGAGGGAGATACCCAAACCTATGCACACATCCTCTCTTCCCGAGACCCTGAGCTTTTTCTAAAAGCCTGGGAGGCTTCGGGCTCTGAGGATTTTCTGCTCGATGCTGTTCTTCTCTACCTGCAGGACGGCCAAATCTACAGAGCTTCCGAACTGGTTCAGCGGCTTCCGGAGGATTGCTGCAACAAGCTCCGCCTTTTTATCGCCATGGACACACGGAACTGGAGACGGGCTCGAGAGATCCTCTCCCGTGTACCTACCGATAGTACCCCAAGGGGGTTAAAGGAAGAGGAGAAGCTCATGATAGGTGCCGATATCTCCCTGCATCTCGATGAGAACGAGAGGGCCGCAAAGCAGTACACCCGGCTTTTGGAGGAGTATCCCGACTATTCCTGGAAGGCTCTCTACAACCTGGAATACATACGCTACGAGTACGGCCTGGAAGAAGACGAACCGGACAGGTATAAAGAGAGTCTTTACGATCTTGCAGAGGAGGATAATTCGAGGGTAATCAATGTGGCCGAACTCATGCTCGCCTATGGAGATACCGACTCTGCCGAGGAATTTCTTACCCGCGAATCCTCTAGAACTGCCTCTGTAACAGAAGGCGATCCGCATATTACACTTTTACAGGAGGCAACCAAAAAGAGAATCAATCCGGAAAGATACAAATCTCTTTTACGGGTGCTGGTAAACCGCTCCGAAGGAGAGAAGTACGCCTCTCATCTTGCATGGTTTCTTACGGGGATGGAGGACTACTCCGGTTTGGAAGAACTTATCTCCTACTATGAGAGTGTCCACGGCGGCTCGGCATGGCTCAACTTCTACAAGGGGATAATTCGCGCTCAACAAGACTCCTACGGAGATGCCCTTGCCGCATTCTCCCGATCCCTCGAAAAGAGTGAACACTGGCAGACCTACTACAATATGGCCCTCCTGGAGGCGCTGCAGAATAACCCCTCTAAAGCGGTGTCTCTTCTCGATTCAGCTCTTTCTGCTGCAAAGGATAACCCTAAAAGCGGCGCCGTTATTATCGCCAAGAGGGCGGAGATACACTACAGAAACGAGCGCTACTCAACGGCCGAAGCAGATGTGGAGAAAGCCCTCGAGCTGGACCCTGCCCACACCAACGCTCACCTCATTCTCAATGCACTTGAATCAGGCGAGAGAGGGTGGTAGAGTAGCAGCTATATGATCAAACTGAAAACAGCCGACGAGATAAACCGCATAAGGGATGCCTCCAAAGTGCTTGCGGAAACTCACATGGAACTGGAAAAAATGGTTCAGCCGGGTATACGGACGGAGGAGCTCGACAGGTTTGCAGCAGACTATATACGTAAAAAAGGCGGAGAGCCGGCTTTTCTCAATTATATGGGATATCCTGCCTCTCTCTGTGTCTCGATAAACGAAGAAGTTATTCACGGTATTCCCGGTAAACGAACTCTCAAAGAGGGAGATGTGGTAAGTATGGACCTCGGAGTGGAACTTGCGGGGTACTACAGCGATATGGCCCGAACGGTAGTAGCGGGGAATGTAGACGAATCTGTACAGAGATTGGTCGATGTAACCAAGGAGTGCCTTTACCGTGGAATAGACCAGGTTAAACTGAAAAAAAGAATCCACGATATTTCCCACGCCGTCTATTCTCATGCACACGCCCACGGTTAT
This sequence comes from Spirochaetaceae bacterium, assembly GCA_046539925.1. Taxonomy (GTDB): domain Bacteria; phylum Spirochaetota; class Spirochaetia; order DSM-16054; family Sediminispirochaetaceae; genus CAYFVU01. The sequence continues at coordinate 8,393 of JBKHFZ010000042.1, read as the reverse complement.
GGTGTTGTACGTGAATACTGCGGCCACGGAGTAGGCTATTCTCAGCACGAAGACCCGCAAATACCGAACTATGTAAGCAGGGGAGCCAATCCCCGTCTTAAAAAGGGGATGGTACTGGCTATAGAGCCTATGATCAACGCAGGAGGAGCCGGGGTTACCCTCCTGGAGGATAACTGGACGGTGGTAACGGAAGACGGTTCGATTTCCGCGCACTGGGAACACACCGTAGTAGTATTTGAGGACCACGCGGAAATCCTCACCGAGCTGTAATTTTATTTTGACTTCCACGATTTTTCGGTATTATCTTTTCTATATACTTTAAACTATTTATTTTTCAAGAGGTTGAATATGAAACAGAGAAAACTTTTTTACTCTAAAAAATTCTTTCTATTAAATCTGGTGTTAACCGGGGTTTTGGTCGGTTTTGCCTTCTCATTTATCATTTTCGGCTGTTCCACGGATATAAAACCCGGAGAGACCGCCTACGCCCAGGAGGATAACGAGAGCAGCGGGGAAAACGGTAATTCCGTCGAGAGCCTGCGCAATATGCAGAACTCTTTCCGGAGTGTGGCGGAAAACGTACTGCCCGTTGTTGTCGAGCTGCAGGTAGTCGAAATAGTAAAACAGCAGGCACCGACGGAACGGGGATGGCCCTGGGACTTTTTCTTTCCAGACGGTCAAAACGACAACGAAAACGACAATAACGACAGGGAAGAGAGGGAACGAGAGTTCCGAAACCAGGGTCTTGGTTCCGGGGTAATGGTCCGCAGCAGCGAAGATACCTATTACGTACTCACAAACGATCATGTGGTAGGAGAAGCCGACGAGATTAGGGTAATAATGCACGACGAGACCGAATACATGGGAACTCTCGTGGGTAAGGACACGAGACGTGATCTTGCCTTAGTCGAGTTTACTACAGAGGACGATCTTCCCGTCGCCAACCTCGGAGACAGCGACGAAATCCGGGTGGGAGACTGGGTACTGGCCGTTGGAAGCCCCTTTGGCTTTGTCTCCAGTGTTACCGCCGGTATTGTGAGCGCAAAGGGACGCACCGGCCCGGAACAGAATATAAGCGATTTTATTCAGACCGACGCGGCTATAAACCGTGGAAACTCCGGCGGCGCGCTTGTAAACATAGACGGTGAAGTTGTGGGAATAAACACCTGGATTGCCGCACCTACCGGGGGGAGTATAGGCCTCGGTTTTGCAATTCCCATTAACAACGCAAAGAGGGCTATCGACGACATAATCGAAAAGGGAGAGGTCGAGTACGGGTGGCTTGGTGTAACTATTACCGATCTTGGCGACAGTGTTGCCGAGGACATGAATATAGAGAATCGAAAGGGAGCATTTATTCACAACGTCTATACGGATTCTCCAGCCGATAAGGGAGGAATTCTGCCGGGGGACTTTGTCACCCAAATAAACGGCGAAAACATACAAGATCGAGACCAACTTGTGCGGACCGTAGGAGATCTTATGGCCGGCGAGACCGCGGAGTTTAACATTATACGATACGGGGAAGAGAAGACCCTGCGGGTGGAAATTGGCCGCAGAGAGAATCAGGAAGCCATACTCTCCCAGCAGGCAAAACTATGGCCGGGAATGATGGTTATTCCTCTCACCGAAGAGGTAAGAGAAGAGATGGAAATAGAAGATTCTCAAGAGGGAGTTGTTGTTGCAAATGTGGAGAAACAGACAAAACCCTATGTCGGCGGCATAAGACCATACGATATAATTACAGAGATAAACGGTAATTCTATTGATAGTCTTATCGATTATTACAGAGCAATAAACGATAAAGATACGGATCGTTTCGAAGTTGGCTATGTAAGAGAGGGAGATGAGTTCTTTGTCGGTATAAAAAAAGAATAAGGGTTTAATAACCACCGGTTGCCTTAAAATGAAGCAGCTTGTACAGGGATACTTGTAACAGTTTACCCAAGCTGCTTCACGGCAATCGAAAGAAAAAAACGGCAGGGGAGTTTTCCCTGCCGTTTTTAAAAATACAATCGAGGGAAAAATGAGTAAGATATTTGTAGAGTACGACCAGGTAAGGAACAACTCCCTAAAACTTGCCGAGAGGATTCATCAAGACGGTTTTATACCCGATGTGGTGTATGTGCTCCTCAGAGGGGGAGCGTATATAGGCAATGTAATTAGCGAATATTTCAAAATTGTAAAACGGGGAGAACGCCCGGTTTTTTATGCCGCTGTTGTAGCCCGCTCCTATACCGATATCAGGCAACGTTCGCAAGTAAGGATAGACGGCTGGACCTACAAACCCGAATATCTGAGAACGGGAGACAAGGTGTTGCTGGTCGACGATATCTACGATTCCGGAACCACCATGAGCTACCTGGGCGAAGTAATTATGGGGCACGGGATCCCGAGGGAAGATTTAAAAATCGCCGTTCACGATTATAAATTTTTTACCTATCAGGAAAATAAAATGACCGTTACTCCGGATTACTATTGCAATAAACACGTAATAGATTCTCCGGAAGAGGACGTATGGATACACTATAAAAGTCACGAACTCGTAGGCCTTTCCAGGGAAGAGTACAAAAAAAATTATTCGTATACAGACAGAGAATTTACCGATATACTTGAAAGGGAGCTCTTTTAGTAATACGGTAGGTGCACTTATGCCATGTAAAACATCCTGTATTTCTCTTCTTCTGTTGATATTCGCCGCTCTTCTCTCGGCACCACAGTCTCTCCTCGCAGAGAATAACACCGTCTCAGGGGACACCTCTGCCGCCGGAAACAGCGATGTTGCTTTTTCCCATTCTCCGGGAGAATACGGCAGAGACATTTCCCTGCACTTGTTCTCTTCCAAGAGCGCTACGGAAAAAGAGGGTACCCTCATAGAGTATCGATTCCTGGAAAGTGAGAGCTCCGACTTTGTCGAGTACTCCCTTCCCCTGCATCTTACCGCACTGCCGGGAGAAAAGAGGGTTTTTAACCTGGATGTGAGGGTAAGAACAGACCCGGATCGGATCGAAAATTCCTCCGAGGACAATTCTCCCGAGAACAATACAAAGTCGGTAATTAAAAGAGTAAAATATACCATAGATAAAAGGCCGCCCCCGGCGCCTCAAATAGAGGGAACCTACGAAAAAGGAAATCTTCAATTAACTGTTCGTCCGGCGGAGACCGACAAAGACATCCGTACCTACTACTGGAACTCTCTTGATACCTCCCCCTTTCGAATGCTCTCTAAAAAAACCGAGAATACTTCTTTTCCATGGTCTGAGGAGATACTCTCTGCGGAAATTGCCGCCTATTCTATGGATACTCTGGGTAATTACAGTCCAATCGAAGAGAAAAAAGTAATACGGAGGGAGTACGGCAGCAGCGCTTTTTCCTCTCTTACCATTCTTTCTCCCACCAAGGGCACCTACGAAAACCCGCAGAAACTCGTACTCGAGCCGCTGGAATCCTTTGAGTGGATACGCTACACCCTGGACGGAAGGGACCCGGCAAAAACGGGAGGGCGTTACGAAGAACCGGTACATCTGGACGTAAACGGCGATTTTACCCTGAAAATAGCGGGAAAAAGACGCTCAACCGGAGAGATCGAAAGAAAAGAGGAAAGCTTTACCGTCCTTGCGGAATCTCCCGACATCAAACTTTCATTGCCGGAACAACTGCAGAGCGACAGCCCGACCTTCGATCCTCCAGAGATCGATAACGACAGGAAGGGGGAGTACCGTTTTTTCTATACCCACGAAGACCGAGACGTGACCAAAGAGGACACTGAGTTTACGAAGTCCCTCAAGATGGACCTTTCCGCTCCATCTCTTCACCTGATGACTATAAGAATAGGGGCCTTGAATACCGCTACCGGAAAGATGCACCAGTATCGTTATTTCTACCGCAGGGACAATCGAATACCCGCAGCCCCTCCGATTTATATTACCGGTAGAACCCCCTTCAGGGATTCTACACAAGTGGTAATCCCCATAGAGGGGAATACGGAGGTTTTCTATACCCTCGACGGAAGCACTCCGGACAGATTTTCCAGAAAATATGAGGGGCCCTTTGAGCTCACATCTCCTAAAGAGGCCGACGCCGGCAGCATAACTCTTCGGGCGGCAGCAAGGTCTGTAGAGGGTAAAATGAGTGCCCTCTCTTCCGAGTCTGTGGTGTACAATAATAGAAGACCGGAAAAACCGGAAATACTTGTAGATAATGCCGGCGAAGGAAGCATGGATATTACTGTAAGCTCATCCGCAGAGACCGAGCGTGTACGCTACGAAATAGCGTATAACCGGAAAAACCCGGAAAACATGGAGGTCGATACAGACTCTCCCGTCGGCTCCGAGAGTATGACCCTCGAGTTTCCCCACGGTTTTTCCGGGACCGCGGTATTGATAGCTGCGGCAGAGGACGCCGCAGGGAATCTCTCTCTCTCTTCGGATCCGGTTACATTTACTACAGATACTGTTCCTCCCCGGCCGCCTGTAATAGATTCCGATAAAGCGGAGGCCGTAACAATCAACGGCCGAGAAGAGAAGGGAGAGAGAATAATGTACGCGGTGGTATCCTCTGAGGATTTATCACAACTCGAGGATACGAGACCGCGGGAGGATGAGTTTTCCGAATACACAGAACCAATAGACCTTACCGCGGATGCCGTTTTGAAAGATTCCGGAGGGCGTTTTTTTCGTGTGTTTGCCTACGTCCTCAACAAGGAGAATAACTCCCGAAACGACGGGATAGAAAAAAGCTCTACCGTCTCGACTTCCGTGTTGGAGATAGACAGGAGAGAGGCCGAGCCGGCGGTGTTTTCCGGTATCAGCGCCGGCGACAGTTACTCCCGTCCATTTATGCTTTATCTGCAGTCTCCCCAAGCAGGTGGAGAGATACGATACGAGGTGTATGAACACGAATTACAGCCCGGAGAGAGGAAGGGCAGGGTAATCGAAAAGCATACAGACAAAGAGAACCCGCCGGACACCCACTCTCCTCTTGCGGAGGGGCCGATACTTTTTACCGGAGATGAAGACAAAAAGATTGTATACACAATAAAAGCCAGGACCCACCTCCCGTCGGCGGATTCATGGAGCGAGGTAAATACCCTCAGTTTTACCCTGGACAGAAAGGCCCCCCTATTGCCGGAGTTGGAAGTCCCGAAAAACGGGGAGTTATACAATTTGCCGGTAACGGTACATCCTCCGGAACTCGAGTACGAAGACGAGAGGATGTGGGTTTATTGGAGCACCGAAGAGGAGCTTTCCGAACTCTTAAAGGATACACCCGTAACTGCTGAGGATATACGCACACTCGGTGTCCCGCTTTCGACACCTCTGCAGATAGGGCCGGATAAAAACCGTGAGAAGGAGTACCTTCTCTACACCGCGATTTTTGACGCTGCGGGCAATTCCACGGTCTCGGAAAAGCCTCTTCGTTTTATTGTAGACAGAGTACCTCCGGAACTTCCCGAAATTGAAGGAGTGCCGGAGGGGGGCACCTCAGCGGGACCCGTTACCCTCGAACTCGCAGAAGATGCAGGGAGAAGCGGCGAACCGGTAAAACTGCTCTACGAATATAAAAAAGGCTATGGAGAGGTGGACACACCTCACCGCGGCTCACCGGAACTCGAACTGCCTCTTACCATAGAGGGAGAAGAGGAGAAGATAAGCAGATTCCGGTTGCTCTACCGCAGTATAGACAGAGCAGGCAACATCTCCAAAGAGACGGGGGAGTTGGCCTTTTCCGTGGATAACCGCCTTCCGGCCCCTCCGGAAATACGTATACGAAAGAAAAAACACAACCTGTATACCCTCAGCCTTTCATCCGGTGGAGATAATATAGAGCTTCGCTACGGAGTAGAAAGCTCTCCGGACACCGTATACTCCGGGCCGGTTCAGCTGGATGTATCCGCCTATCCGCCTGATTTGGAATCTGTAAAAATACACGCCCAAAGTTTGAACGAAAACGGTATACAAAGTGAGACAATCAGCAGAGAAGTAGAGATAGAAGAGACTCCCTCCGCTTTTGTATCCGGTATTTCCGACGGCAGTATCTACAACGACGATATTACCGTCGAGCCCATGGGAGACCTGCGGTACGAACTGGTTGCAAATACGGCTCGAGAGACTCTGCAGGAGAAGCCGAGGGTGAGCATGTTGTCTCCTCGCATGGAAGACCCTTTAAATCTTACCGCCTCCGAAGGGCAGACGGTGCACTACACTCTGTCGGTAGGAAAAATCGATTCCCACGGAGGGGGTTACATTGGGGGAGAGTCCTTTACCGTAACCATAGATAAGACTCCGCCTCCTCCACCGGAGATACGGGTAGAGGGAGGTCAAAACTACTTTACCAAAGCCTCCGACGTTCGGCTCTCCGGAGAAGATGGAGGAGAGGTATACTTCCGTGTGGAGATTAATGGGGACGGGCCGGATGCATTTAGAACCGCCCCACACGTATACAGCCTCGACACAGACCCCGGAGAGAAGGATACCTACAGAATAGAAGCTTACACTCAGGACAGCGCGGGAAACAGGAGTACCGTTGCAGAGAGAAGCTTTATCGTCGACAGGGCAGGCATCTACGTCTCCGATTCGGGGAGGGACTCCTTTTCCGGCTCTAGAGACAAGCCCTTTAAGAGCCTCGACAGAGCTCTTTACGAAGCAGAAACCGGCGAAAGAAATACCGTTTTTCTCCCCCCCGGCAATTACACGGTGAGTAAGCCCATAGAGGTGGAGAAGGCTAATCTTACTCTCCGCGGAGGCTATCTTCGGGATACCGGCAAAACTGCCGATAAAGAGACCCGTATCTCCGCGGGAGAGAATTATCCCGACAATTCTCCTCTTGTCAATATAAAAAACGCCTCCCTTTCTATAGAGGGAGTAAGCCTTTCAAACTCTTCTCTCAACGCGCCGCTCATTGTGCAGCGCGGGGAGAACTCCTCCCTCGATATTCTCGATTCCCGGCTTACGCATCCTGCCTGGTCAATCCCCACTCTCATCGATATCGGCGGAGGGGTGTTTGAGATACGCGCCTCGGAAATTGAACTCGGTGCCTTGCGCTCCGGTGAAATTATCAAAATTGATAACGCCTCTTTTTTAGTGGATAACAGCAGGATCTACGGCGGAGAGGCCGAGGAATCCTTAAAAACGATCTCCCTAAAGAACAGCGAGGGGGTAATAAAAAACTCTATCATAGATCCCTCAGGTGCCCGGGATATCTACGCTTTACATGGAGAAGACTCGGATATCGAAATCGACTCAAGTGAAATTTCCACGGGAAGGGGGTTTGTCCGTGCCTACGGCCTAAGCACCTCTGGAGGAGCAGTTGTTCTAAAGGATACAAAAATTACGGGAGACGGAGACTCCAGACTCACCTTCGGCATCTCCTCTAAAGAGGGCGATGTAAGCCTGGAGAACAGCACTATCTCCGTGCACGGCAGTTTCGGTTCGGTTGCCCTCTCGATTCGCGGGGGCACGGCGGAGATCCTCGATACTGAGCTGCACAAAGGCATAAGCTCCGACTTCTCCTATCTGCTGCGGGCCGATTCCGCCTCTCTTGTTATAAAGGGTGCCCTCTTAAGCTCCAGAGAGAGTTCCGATTCCGTGGGAATAGAGCTGAAAAAGTCCGGGGCGGATATCTCCTCTTCCACTCTCGCCCTCTTTACAGGAGAGGGGGAGGCGAAGGGCATCCTCCTGGAAGACGACTCCTCCCTCCAGCTCGACGACAGCGTAATTGCCTTCCCCCGGGGCAAAGGCGTGGACCCTTCCAATGCCGGTGTGAGTATAGGGGTGTACGAAAACTCATCCACCAACAGTCGGCTTGAAAACACGACCTTTGCAGGTGCGGATGTTATCCTGCACACGGCAGCTGGAGAGAGGAGAACAACCGTCGAGGAACTTGAGAAGGCACGGCCCCCCTACGACCAAAAAAACCCTCACTCCGGAAACAGCGAAACAGGGGTGGAGGGATTTTTCGCCGACCCGGAAGCAGGGGACTTTACTCCGGCTCCCTAGGGCGAAAAGTGCCGCCTCCACCCTGCAACTGCGGGCAATCTCCTACATCTTGTCGAACATGGGTTCATCAGCCCCGTGGTCGGGATTCCTCTTCCAGAGCCCCTCTTCGGTGGCCAGGTAAAAGACTCCAGGATCAGAGCCGGCGTGGACATCGTAGATATACGCGTCCGCCAGGGAGGGATATTTGGAGGAAAAATTCGAAGTATCCGCGGTGGACAGAGTCGGGGATGTTATATCACTGTCGCTTATGTCGGCTAACGTGCCGCTTATATCGACTTCAAGGTAGCCGTTTTCTTCCGTGCCGATTATGAGGAAGTCTTTCCCGTCAATTTCCACCACGGCCATGCTCGTGGGCACTTCCTCGTCGGTGCTGCCCAAGGTTTCCCAGGCGCCGTC
>JBKHFZ010000041.1:0-17802 GCA_046539925.1 Spirochaetaceae bacterium | reverse complement strand
TCTCTTTGGTCTCAGGATATTCTATTCTGTTGTGGAAGTACCCGGTTAAAATCTGCACAAAGCTGTTTTTAATAGTCTCTATATCCTGAAAGCTCAATTCGCTCCTGCTGAGTTGCCTGTTTGTTACCTTTCTCATTATAGAGTCCCATACCATTTTTTCAAACTTTTTTACCGTCGGTTTTTTAATAGTCCGGGATTGTGCCTCTATGGCATCGGCAAGCATTACAATAGCGGATTCTTTGGATCTTGGAGGTACTCCGTTGTAGGAAAACTCCTCGGGGCTCACGTTTTTTTCGCTTTGCTTGAGGGCCTGGCTGTAAAAATAGCTAATTACATCGTTTCCATGATGGTCCGCCACTATTTCCACTATCTCCGGAGGCAATTTGAGTTCCTTCGCCTTCTCTTTTCCCATTTTTACATGAGATTTAATAACGGCGACGGAAAGATTGGGTGAAATTTCATCGTGTCTGTTCCTGTCCTGCTGGTTCTCTATAAAATAGTCGGGTTGTTCCATTTTTCCTATGTCGTGATAGTACGCGCCTACTCTTGCAAGAAGGTGGTTGGCACCCAAATCCCGGCATGCGGATTCTGCCAGGTGGGCTACGCTCATGGAGTGGCTGTAGGTCCCCGGTGCCGCGGTTATCATTCTTCTAAAAATCGGAGTATTGGTATCAGAGAGTTCTCTTAGGCGAAATACTGTTGGTGCGTTAAGTACGTGTTCGAGCGCAGGCAGCAGGGCCAGTGTGAGCCCTCCCGTTACCAGCGAATACACTATTCCGAGGCCTCCCGCGTTTACCATCCAGGATAAGTCTTCTCTTTGAAGGAGACCTATCACCAGCAGAATAAGTATTACCACCCCGGTAAGTTTGAGAGTCCCGCTTACAAGGTCTATTCTCTTTTCCGCATTCACTATTGCATATATTCCGGTAACACCGGCAAAAAAGGAGAAGAGAAAAGCGTATATATCTATAGCAGGAACAGCGAAGAGACCGAGGGAGAAGAGAAGAGAGGCAATAATTCCTATGCGCTCTGTCATGAGAATGGATATCATCATTGAGAGAAAGGCGGTGAGAATACCCAGGGAGACGGGATAAGAGACAGGGACAATGGCGAATCGAACCACAAAGAAGATGTTCAGGGAGAATATAATCGACGAAGCGAGGAGGATTATAGTGTGCTGCAGGGTTCTTTCCGTTTTCTGCAAAAGCGGTTCCACAAGAATAAAGCCCAGGATAAAGATAAAAGCAATATAGAGAAGAATTGCAAAACTCTCCTTGTAATTCGGGGCAGGTCTGCTCGACTGTATTGCCTCTATTTTCTTCATGTCCTGTTCGCTTACTATCTCCCCCTCTTCGATGAGCACCTCCCCCTCCTGAATTGTTTTGGTTACCGGGGGAATGTTCTCCTTAACCTCTGTTTTCTTTTCTCTAGTAAGCGGGTCGTCGTAATACGCAGTCGGAGAGAGAAACATGCGGATTATCCCCGTGAGAATAGTCCGCTCCTGTTTCGAGAGGGAGTATTTTTCAAATCTCTCTTTTACCTCCTCCATCGCCCTCTCTTCCGTACGCAGTTCATCCGTCGGCAGCAGGATGCCTACCTTTTCTCCGTCTTCCCATTTTCTGAGTTCAATCAGATCCGTAAGACTTAACAAGGCTGTCGGTTTTTCCTCAAAAACGCCCTGCTCGAGCTGCGTACGCAGCAGGGTTTCGGCGAGGGGCACAAGGTCTCCGATTTTCTCGAGGTCTTCAACGTACGGCAAAGTGCTGCTGAGCTCCTCGGAGATATCCAGAGAAAACTGTAGCCGCACCTGCCTCAGGAGCTCTTCGGCGGACAACAGAGAGCTGTTGTGGCTAAGGAAGGTACCGAATTGTTCGAACTGGGACAGTTTTGTGTAGATGGTCTCCGAATCTATTGAATATACGGGAGGTACTTCGCTCTGACGCTGTTCAATAAGCCTCTCGGTCTCTTCTTTGTCAACATAGGTAAGACTGTTCCCGGCGGTCAGTCGGCTGTCGGCCACTTCTCCTTGCTCAAAAGATTCGAGGGCTCTTGCGTACCCGGAAAAATGGAACTGGGTTGTAAAAACGAGCAAAAGGGTGTTTACCGCAAAGGTCCCCGCAATTAGTAGTATAATCAGCCTGAGCTTCTTGTCCCAAAGCTTTTTGACCTTGCCGAAGGGAATAAGGGAACTATTGTTTTGTTTCGTTTTCATAGGCGTGTACGATCTTTTTCACGAGTTTGTTTCTTACCACATCGTGGGAGTCGAAAAAGCCGAAATAGATCTCCTCTATGTGCTGCAGCACATTTTTTGCATGGAGCAGCCCCGACTGAGAAGGTTTGGGAAGGTCGATTTGTGTAAGATCGCCGGTTACAATAGCCTTGGAATTTTCTCCTATCCGGGTTAAAAACATTTTCATCTGCTCTCTCGAGGTGTTTTGAGCTTCGTCGAGAACAATGTAGGCTTCCTTTAGGCTTCTGCCCCTCATATACGCGAGAGGGGCGATCTCAATTATTCTGCTCTCTTCGAGTTTGTTTATTACCTGCAGAGGCAAAAGATCGTCCATTGCATCATACAGCGGCTTAAGGTACGGACTGATTTTTTGGGTAAGATCTCCGGGAAGAAAACCGAGGCTCTCGCCGGCTTCCACCACCGGCCTGGTAAGAATGAGCTTCTTCTTTTTGCGTTCCAAAATCTCCTTGAGCGCGTGGGCAATGGCCAAATAGGTCTTGCCGGTTCCCGCCGGGCCTATTCCGAAGACAATATCGTGCTTCTGCATTCCCTCGATAAACTGAGCCTGATGGACGTTTCTCGGAAACACCTTCGGACTGCTGGGAATAGTGATGTGCAGATCCTTTAGAAGATCCGCATCGTCCCTGTCTTCGTCTACAAGAGACCTGTAGATGCTCGTAACCAGTTCCGGGTCTGGAGTGTGGCCGATTTTATGGTGTTCCTGTACCTGACGGAGTATCTCCCGGAAGAGAGCCTGGGTTCTTACGTCTTCCGAGTCGAGGATAATCTCGTTTCCTCGGGTAAATATCCTCGATTCAAGGGCATTTTCCATTGCTATGAGGTTCTCGTCCTGAACCCCGCATATATCTTTTATAAGATGCTGATCTCTCAGCACTACTGTTAATCCGTTATCCAATAAAATATGATCCCCCCAATCTTCTTATAGTGTAGCTACGGTAGTCCGAAAACGTCAAGACTCAGAACAGCAACTCTTCGCCGCTGTACTCGGCTTCTTTTCGTACTTCCGGTATCGGCTTCCATTGTACAACAATGGAGAACTCGCTTTCCCAGTTGTATCTTCTCTTCTCCTCATCCAGTCCGGGTTCTCCGCTGTATATAAGGCTTAAGTCCCAATCGTTCATATGGTGTACTGCACTCAAGGAGAGGCTTTGAAGATTGAAATCGGTATCCAGGAGATCGTCCCTGTTGAATATATTAAGAGAGCGCAGGAAATCAACAAAAACATTTTTATATTCCACCTCTTCCAGGCTTTCGGCGTAGGCCGGAACATATTGGTAGAGACTGTTGTTTTCCGATCTGAGGGAGAGATTGAATTCGAAAAATTCTGCAATAGATGCATCTATATTCAGTTCTATTCCGAGAATATTATCGGTAAATCGTTGCATATCCATGTAGTACGAGGCGGAAAGCGCTGTATCCAGGCGGATTCTGTCTTTCCACATCGGAACCGGAGCGTACTTCCCGTCGATCCTGGCGCTGCTGCGGTATGCTTGAAAGCTTTTCTCCTCTTCTTTCTCCCAAATCGCATCTTCAGGATCGAAGGTGTAGTCGGGTACATACCTGTACTCCAATTCCGTAGAAAAAAAGTGGAAATTAAAGGAACTTTTGGCCCTTTCCGCCCGGTTTTTCGCTAGATTCCAGTTAAAGCTCTGGGATCCTCCCAGATTTCCATCTAAGAACTCAAGCGACAGAAGGGATTCGGAATAGTCATCCTCTTCGGGTATAAAAAGATGTGCCCCCTGGCGCACATAACTTTTTTCCCACAGGTTCAGTTTTGCCGTTGTGTCGAGGGGACCGTATATTGTCTTATCTTCCGGGGGCTCTTTTCTCGATCTGAACCGAAGCTCACCCTCAAAGGGTCCTGTTTCCGCTTTTATTCCCGTAACCGTGTCGGGATCCTTCGGGGGAAGGGTGCCTTCGTAGAAGAGACTTTGGCTGTTTTTATCGGTCTCTCTAATAAGGTCAATTCTCATTTTATGGCTTCTTACCGAGTCCGTATCCCAGGACATATATTCCGGAGCATAGGAGGAGATATCTTCATCCTCATCGTATCGGTAGGTAAAATACCTGGAATCCAGGGTGTAGGTAATCTTCGAAGAGTCCAACTCCCTGTATTCTTTGAGCAGGGAGCCGGTTACGGTAGTCTTGTTGTCTATGCTTAACCTGTTCAGTTTTTGATTCCGGGTGTGATAGTCGGATATATCGACATCTTCGGACTCCTCCTTGTGGTCACGGTATTTTCCCCGAAAGGTGATGCTGTTGTCCATCTCTACTGCCGAATCGAAAATACTCGAGTTATACGAGAATAATCCGTAGAGGGAGGAATCTACATAGGAGAATTGAGGATCGTCGAAGGCGACGGAGGAGGGGTGGTCCTCCCTCTGCTCGTCATCGTATCTTGAATGGAAGGATACATCCGGGGTGAAGGTGTAGGAGAGACTATGGGTAAAAACTTCCTTCGATTTTCGTCGGTATATGTTCGAATCATCAATTTTTTCGGGGAGTCTTGGAGACTCTCTCTCCTCTTTCGCGTATGTGTCCGCATCCTCCTCCTCTTCGATCTCTTCCGCCTCCCACGGAGGGCGGAACTTCTCTACATCCCGATCTTCCGTTTCTCTACTCTCTTTTTCTGTTTGTGAGGAAGATTCGAAGAGTTTTCCCCGGATTGTAAGCGACGCATCGAGGGGAGTAAACTGTTGCGGGTAATAAAAACCGAGAGGATTTTTCGGAGTAGACTCTATCTCCGTAAATTTGAGAGGAAGTTCAACACTCTTGAGAGCGAGGGAAGTGTTGAACCGGTTAACGGAAAGGGAGGATAGAAGAGACCACTGTGAGGGTACAGGCGCTCTATAGCTGAGGCGTGAGGCAAAAACAGGATCCGCAAGAGGTTCGTTACTCCTTTCTCCCAACTCCTCTCCCTGCAGCAGGGAACCCCAGAGAATCTCCTCATCCCTTTCCTTAAAAAGATTGTGAAAATAGGGGTCCGAGTAAAGGGGAAAATCAAACTTCCATTTTATATTATTCCAGCTGATATCGCTGTGTAAGGCTAAACCGAACCTGAGGGGGAGTTGACTGCCGAGAAACCACGGCTTCTGGGAATATCTTTTGTATTTTTTAGCGGTCTCCTCTCTGTAAAGCGAAGTATATGCTTCGTACCCTTCTCGGGAAAAAATATAGTCGGTAAGCCCGGCTCCTGCGGAGGCGTCAAAACTGTTTACAAAGCCTAATTTATTGATATCGAAGTCGATTCCGGTAAAGAGACCAAGATGGGAGTAGTAATCAAAGTAGAGTTTTATATGGGAGTCCGATTCTTCCACCCAGGTTTTTTGTGCCGGCTCTTCGGTTTGCCTGAGAAAAAGGCCCTTACGCTCTGCTGCATAGGTAGATGAATCCTCCTCTATCAACTGAAGAAAGGAGAGGCTGTTCTCGTTTCTTCCCATCTCTTTCTTTCTGCCCAAAAGATAGGTGGTTGTCTGAAAATAGTACCCCTGGACATTTCTATAACCAAAGGAGGGATGAAAAACCAGGTCGTCCCCCGGGTGGAAAAAGAAGGGAAAGTAGAATATAGGCACCCTTCCCATATATAGCAGTGCATCGTCAAAGGCCCACTCGTCCGGCCCGAGTATCCAGAAACGGTCGGCGGCTATGTGATAATAGGGATCCTCAATTGTACTGGAGGTGAGGACTCCCTTTTCCAGAAAAACGGAATCCTCCTTCCTTCGGTAGATAACCGCGCCCCTAAAGTAGAAGGATATCTCCTCGTCTTCTACGGTTTTACCCCTCTCGCTCATACCGCCGATAAAGACACCGCGGTAATTTTCCACGTTAAAGGAAATTTTCTCTCCGGTAAACTTCTCGGTTTTCTCTCCCTTCTCCATCTCATATACGACATCTCCTTCGGCACTGAGAAGCGACTCGCTCCGGTTAAATACAAGGCTGTGAGCCTCTACCCGGTGGGTAGATTCGGACTCTTCATCCGTCATATATATCAGTACGCCCCCGGTAATTCTTGTCTCCGCTTTTCCCTCTTCTCCTTCCGGGGAAAATTCCAGCCTGCCCGCCCGTTCTATATGTAACCGCTCTTTTCCTTTATCGTCGCTCTCCGGATCCGCTGTTTTTTCTTCAGGAGATATTTTGAGTTTTGGAAAAACCGAACGGTAATATGACTGCAGCCTCGATTGCAGGGTGCGCTTATCTCCTTCTGTAGAGAGGCCGACTCTCTCGAGCCAGTCTGTCAGCTCATAGTACGAGGCGGTTTGAATATCCATAAGTACGGTTTCACGAAGGTAGTCTTCCGCAGTTTCTTCAGTCTGCCCGGATACACAAAGAGGTAGTGCCGCGGAGACGAAAAAGAGAAAAAGGAGCGCGGCTGTTCTATTATATAAGTTTTTGCAGGAAACTTCCCGTGTGTGATTCGGCAACACTCGCTACCTCTTCGGGAGTTCCCTGTGCAACAATTTTTCCACCCTTGTTACCCCCCTCGGGTCCCAAATCTATTATATGATCCGCCTGTTTTATTACGTCGAGGTTGTGCTCGATAAGCACAACCGTATTACCCGTATCTGCAAGCCGATGAAGAACCTCCATCAGTTTTTTCACATCCGAGAAGTGAAGACCCGTTGTCGGCTCGTCGAGGATGTAGAAGGTTCTTCCTGTACTCACCTTACTCAGCTCCAGGCTCAGCTTGACTCGCTGCGCCTCGCCGCCGGAGAGGGTAAGCGCGGACTGCCCGAGTTTTATGTAGTCGAGACCCACCGAATGAAGCGTGTCGAGACGGCGCTTGACCTTGGGAATATGTGCAAAAAACTCTCTCCCCTCCTCTACCGACATTTCGAGCACGTCGTGGATGTTTTTTCCCTTGTACCTGACATCGAGGGTATCTCTGTTAAACCTCTTTCCTTTGCATACGTCGCAGGTTACATAGACATCGGGCAGAAAGTGCATCTCGATCTTTATTGTTCCGTCGCCGTCGCAGTTCTCGCATCTCCCTCCCTTTACGTTAAAGGAGAATCTCCCCGGCTTGTACCCCCTCGCCTTTGCCTCGGGAAGCGCGGCAAAGAGTTCTCTAATGGGAGTAAAAAGTCCAACGTAGGTTGCCGGGTTCGATCGGGGAGTTCTTCCTATAGGACTCTGGTCTATGTTTATTATTTTGTCTATATGCTCGAGCCCCTCGATAGTCTCGTATTCTCCCTCCGCCGTTTTCGATCTTCCAAGGGCGTTCGATATGGCAGGGTACAGCAGGTCGTTGAGGAGGGTGGATTTTCCAGAGCCGGAAACCCCGGTAATGAGGATGAGTTTGCCAAGGGGAAAGGAGACGTCGATACTCTTAAGGTTATGCTCTTGTGCCCCTTTTATCGTAATATACGAGCCGTTGCCCTCCCTGCGCTTCCTCGGAAGGGGTATTGTATCTTCTCCGGCAAGGTACCTGCCGGTTGCACTGTGAGCGTTGGAAATAATGTCTTCGAGCTGCCCGGCGGCTACCACGTGTCCCCCGTGTACTCCGGCCCCCGGCCCGAGGTCTACAATGTAATCCGCGGTTCGCAGGGTCATCTCGTCGTGCTCCACCACTATAAGAGTGTTTCCGAGGTCCCGAAGATGTTTTAGCGTGTCGATAAGACGCTGGTTGTCCCTCTGGTGCAGCCCTATAGTCGGTTCGTCCAGGATATAGAGCACCCCCACCAGGGAAGAACCGATTTGTGTTGCAAGGCGAATTCTCTGAGCCTCCCCCCCGGATAGGGTGGAAGCTTTTCTCTCCAGATTGAGATACTCGAGGCCTACGCTCTTCATAAAGCTGAGCCTGTCGTGTATCTCTTTTAATATTTGGTGGGAAATATGCCTTTCGGTTTCGTTAAAATCCAAAGAGGAGAAAAAGTACAGGGCTTCGTCTATCGAGAGCAGCGTAGTCTCGTAGATATTTTTTCCGCCTATGTAGACCGAAAGAGCCTCTTCTTTTAACCGTTTTCCACCGCAGTCGGGGCACCTGTGCCGGGTCATAAACCCCTCGAGCCACTGTTTGACCCCGTCGGATGTGGATTCGAGATATCTTCTTCTCAGATCATTCAGCACACCTTCGAAAGCAGCGGAATATTCGAACTTACCCGTTCTCTTTCTATTGATATACGTAACATCGATCTCTTCTTCCGAACCGTAGAGAATTATATTCCTGATATTTTCCGGGAGCTCCTCGTAGGGGGTATCCAGGCTAAAGTTGTAGTGGGAGGCGAGAGACTCGAATCTGCTTCGGTGCCAGGCAGATTTTGGGTTAGCTGTAGCTATTGCTCCCTGATTAAAGGAGAGCTTCTTGTCAGGAATAACCAGCTCCGGATCGAACTCCATAGTAAGACCCAGACCCGAGCAGGTTTTACAGGCACCGTTAGGATTATTAAAGGAAAACAGATTCGGCTGCAGTTCCGGGAAGCTTATCCCGCACAGGGGACACGCGTTTTTTCTGCTGAAAAAATGCTCTTCATCTCCGTTCTCTCTTCTGTGGACAACCACAACTGTCCCGTCGGTCACCTCCAGGGCGGTTTCTACAGCTTCGGATATACGTTTTCTCGAATCGGGATCAACTTTTACCCTTGCTACGACAATATCTATATCGTGTTTTCTGTTTTTAGCCATGGAGATATTGTCGTCGATGGAGTACAGTTCTCCGTCTATACGCAGTCGGACAAAACCCGCTTTTTGTGCATCCTCCACCGTCTTTAGATGTTCTCCCTTTTTACCACGAACCACCGGTGCAAGGATCATAAGCTTTGCCCCCTCCGGAAACGTGAGGATGGTGTCGAGTATCTGGTCTACCGACTGCTCTTTTATAGGTCTTCCGCACTTCGGGCAGACGGGAGAGCCTATTCGCGCCCAGAGGAGGCGGAGGTAGTCGTATATTTCGGTAACCGTGCCCACCGTAGATCGGGGGTTTCGATGGGTGGTTTTCTGTTCAATAGAGATAGCCGGAGAGAGACCCTCTATGTAATCGAGTTCCGGTTTATCCATTCTGCCGAGAAACTGTCTTGCATAGGAAGAGAGGGATTCTACATAGCGTCGCTGTCCCTCCGCGTAGATGGTATCAAAGGCGAGGGATGATTTCCCCGACCCGCTGAGCCCGGAGATTATAATCAATTTATCCCTGGGAAGTTCCAGATTAACGTTTTTCAGGTTGTGCTGACGTGCGCCTCTGATGATGATTTTTTCCATAGATATACCAAGGTACGATATTTTTCCTCTGAGTACAAGATATTGGTGTTACCGAAAAATGAAATGGGGTTGTCTTTGGGGTCTATCTTTCCAGAATGGAGGGGAGTTTTTCCAGATTTGGTGTGCTCGCCTGCTCTCGCGCGAGGGAACTCCACACTCCGGATTCTCGATGCTCGGCGATAAGCAGCCAAAGATCTTCCGCCTGTTCGGTATATTCTGCTCCGTACAAGGCAAATGCAAAGAGGAACACCTCCCGGTAAAATCGTATAGACTGGAAATATTCGCTGATTTTCTTGTTATCCCGGGTGTTGTTCAAAAACCTCCGGGTATTCGATATGTAGAAGTCTCTTCCCGAAACAGGAAGAGGCTCTTCTATAAAGGTGTAGTCCGTCTCGCGTCGCTGCAGAGCTTCTATTGCGGTGGTCATTGCAACTGCAAAGGAGACGGTATAATCTTCCACAGCTTTTTCATAATCTTCCTCCCTGAGTGCCTGTTCCGCCCTGAGGCTGTAAGCTTTTCGTACAGCTTTTTCCCTTACTCTGTAGAGCTCGAGTACTTTATCCGGCCCCTGGGTACGCATATGCTTTATCATGGCATCGATAGCGGCGTCGGACAGCTCCTTCGATCTGCCCTCCGCGATAATCTCCGAGAGCGTCTCTTTGTAGAGTTCTATATCTTCCGTCTTCTCCGCTATCCGGGCAAGGGCGTAACGGGCGGCAATTCTTCCTTCGTGGGGGGCAAACCTTTTCTCATGCTCGAGGGACTGGATGAACTTTTGTTTTGCCAGTTCGAACTCTCCCTCCGCCTCGAACACGTAACCAATCCAGAGGTGGGCGTCTGCGTTTGTCTCATCTCTATCTGCAACTTCCCGAAAGAGAGAGAGGGCTGTACCGAAATTCCCCTTTCGAAACTCCTCTTTTCCGTCCAGCATTACCATCCAGGCGGCGGGACTTTCGGAGTTTATCTCCTCATCGCCGGGAATCTCCTGCCCCTCGGCACAAAACACGGAAACCGCCACAGAGAGAAGGAGAAGAGTGATAAAAAGAGTTCCTCCTCTGCCTGTGGGGCACTTGATGAGGGTTCCGTTGGTCTTCAATTCGTATTTGTTCATTACAGCTTCTCGAGCTCCTTTACAAATTCGGCGAGGGCGTCCTCTTTTTTTACCTTTTTAACGATTTTACCCCTGCGAAAAATGATTATCTCCTTACCTGCACCGGTTATTCCCAGGTCCGCCCCTTTAGACTCTCCCGGGCCGTTTACCACACAGCCCATAACGGCTACAGTGGCCTCCGTCTTCATGCCGTACAGATACGGAGCAAGTTTTTCGACAAACTCGTGGGTGTCGAAGGTAGAACGTCCACAGCGGGGACACGAGATAAGGTTGGGTCGGGAAATTGCGATTCCCGAGGCCGATAGAATTTCCATCCCGGTGATAACCTCGTTTTCCGGAGAGTCGGAGAGACTGACCCGTATCGTGTCTCCTATTCCTTCATGTATCAGCCTCGATATGGCAATACTGCTCTTTACCACTCCCGGGATGAGGGGACCCGCCTCGGTTACCCCCAGGTGGAGTGGGTAAGGATATGCCCGTGAAAAAAGAGTATTTGCCCTTACCGTTGTTTCTATATCAGAGGATTTAAGTGAGTATACAAGTTTGTCAAAAGAGAGTTTTTCGAAAATTTCCATCTCCGATTCCGCCGCTTTCAGCATTGCCGCTGGGGTGTCCTCTTCGCCCTGCAGCTCCTTTGGAAGGGATCCGCTGTTTACACCTACTCGTATCGGTATATCCCTCTCCGCCGCCGCGTGGACGAGCTCCCGCACTTTCCATGTGGCGCCGATATTACCGGGGTTTATTCTGATTTTCTGAACTCCCCCCTTTATACAGGCGATAGCCAGGCGGTAGTCGAAGTGTATATCCGCTACAACAGGTAATGTGGATTTCCGGGCAATACGGGAGACCAGTTTGGCGCTCTCCTCGTCGGGGACTGCAAAGCGGAGGAGAGAACATCCGATTCCCTCGAGGGAGGCTGTTTTTTCCACTACCCTATCGATGTTGCCTTCAAGGGGTTCCTTCCACATCGTCTGCACACGTATGGGAGCACCGCCGCCGATGGTAACGTTACCCGCTTTTACCTGTAATGTTTTCATCTCTTCTCCCGCATCATTGTATAAATTATCGACAAAAAAAGACGAAGCCCCAATACCCCTTGTACTATTACCAGGATACGGTGCTTCGTCCCTATTGTGCAATTGCAGTTCCGTGTCTAATTGCGGTTTTTTATACGATCCCCATGAGAAAGACCATTACGAACAGGGCAACGGTCTCTACAATACCAATGACCATAATATACTGTCCGAATCCTTTTCCCGTCTCGGCAAGCGCATCGGAGGCAGCCGCTGCAGCCTTACCCTGAAAGGCGGCTGAAAAGCCCATCGCAAGACCTCCGAAAATTCCCGCACCCAAGAGCAAACCCGGATCCGTTCCCTCTGCAGCCTGAAAGAGGGTATTCATGAGAATATACCCGTAGATTGTCTGTGTGAGAGGAGCGCCTACAAATGCAACAAGGGTGAAGGGGGCGGGTTTGTTCTGCGCAAAACACTTTTTCCACGCGCCCACGGCCGCCATACCGGCGGTACCTGCACCTATTGCTGAACCACACGCGGCTAAGGCAAGCGCCGCTCCAATGCCCAACATTCCAATTTCCATTATTTTCTCCTTCTCCTCTTAGATTATTCTTTTTCGTTCCTGTATCTAAAGGGATTGTAGGGAACTCCTGTCCACTCCATTCCCAAATGTCCCGAAAATTCGAGCACGTTCAGTCTCACTCCGTGCACAACCACTGAAAGTGCAGCCATAGCCATATTGAGGCTGTGTCCTATCAGAAGAATTATAATTCCTCCGATTATACCTATAACCCCATTGCCCATATCTACAGCCATTGAGTTAAAACTCTTTGCTATTTCGACGGTGGCAAGTCCGACGGCAAAAAGCCTGATGTATGAGATAATATCCGAAAAAGCGGATATCGAGTCGAGGAACTTGGGCAGGAAGTTTGCAACTCCCCTTAACACGCCCTTGATAAAGTGTCCCTCCTGTTCTGAAAAGATAAAGACCGCGACAAGCCCCGCAAGCACCATATATATACTAGATTGCGGAATCGGGTACTTATCCCCACCGAGAACAAGAAACAGCACCACGTAGTACAAGCCCAGAACCATAGAGAGCCACCCGAGCTGGGCAAGCGCCCTCACCTTCGGTCTTTGGCGTATCTCCTTTACAAAGTTCATTCCATGGGCAATAGATATCTGTACAGTTCCGATAACAAAACACATGTGGCGTATTACTTCGCCGCTCATCTCGCTTCCGAAACTTGCAATAGGCTCTATAACAAACCAGGAGAGAAAGGGTGCCTCCGCCAAAGTTTTTGAGCCGAACCACGTACCGGTAATAAGCCCCCACACAATTGTGGCGCCCCCCATGAGAATAAGGAGACGGTGTATATCCGGGACGGTTCCGTGTCTTTTTTTCCGGCTGACCGCGCTGTAGACGGTGGTACCGAGAAAGAGAATACCGTACCCCGCGTCTCCAATAATCATTGCAAAGAATACGGTAAGAAAAAGCAGGAAAAGAAAACTTATATCATACTCCCGGTATCCGGGCACGGTCCCGAGAAAGTCGAAGACCGGCTTGATTATCTTTACCGCCGGCGGGTTTTCTATGAGGGTGGGAGGGTTCTCATCGGGCTCGGGGTCTTTGATTATGAGAGCCCAGCCGTTTTGGGAAGCCCTGTTTTTGAGATCCTCTACCCTTTTCTCCGGTACGTAGCCGGAGAGGTAGACAAGCCTTCCATCTTCTTCCTCCGCAAGGCCTGCCCGGACCTCCTCGAATTCTATCTGTTCATCGAGAAGCTCGAGAGCCTTCTTGAGAGTATGGCGGTATGCCCCCAGGCTATTAATCTCGTTTCGTATTTTCTCTATCTCCTGGGTATGGGTTTCCCGATCTTCCCGCAATTTGGTAAGAGATTTTTCGGGTATCCGGAAAATCTCGTAGTTGTCAAGGCTGCCGCTGATCGTTTTTGACGTTTCGCCGGTCGTTTCCGCTAATTCGTCTCTATCGGCCTGCCGCTGCTCTACCACGGCAAAAACAGACCTTGTTTTGGATCTGTACACTTCAAAACGAGTAATATCCGAAGGAAAGTTTTCTCTCTCCTCTTTGCTGAGGGAGTAGAGAGTCAGTTGCACGCCCTTCCCGGAAAGATATTCTATTTGCGAGGGATCGAACTCTCCCAGCGGAGCTATGCGCTCCTCCTCACGATCTATTTTTTCTACCGCATCGAGTCTCTCTTTGAGTTCGTCGTTCTGCTGCTCGAGCCTTTTTGCTATCTCCAGTGCATCGTCTACCGTCCTGTCGGACAAAGACGGCTCCTCTGCAGACGATTCCGCAGACTCGGAGGGTAGAATATAGATGCTGCGTTCTATCTGAGCTCTTGCCTTCTGAAGTTCATCGACTCGTTCGCTCTGTCCTCTGTACTCCTCCAGGTGCATAAGTCCAAGACTCTTCAGGGCCTCCAGCGTCTCACGCCGACTCTTCTCAAGGGAGACAAGAAAGACTTTCTGCATTTTAGCTATCATCTATTACACTACCTCTGCGCTATCTTGTTTTTCGCCATTTTTCCACGCACTACCGCGGCGGTTTGTTGATCGCCGAGATATATCTGGATTCTGCGGATATTCTCTTTGGTATCCGGTATCATGACCTTTTCAAAGAGATTAACCCGCTGAGTGGTTATCCTCAATTCGTCGGAAAGGAGCTCCAACTGTGTTTTGAGCACCTCTATTTCAGCATCGAAGGCGGCAAGCTTCTTAACCGCCTCCACTCCGCGGTCTACCCACAGCGGCTTTTCGAACAGGTCCCAGCGGATATCCTCGAACTCGAGGTTCTTGAAGACCGGTATATCCACACCGGCAATGTTCCCCGTCTCTCTCTCTATGCTTTTCACCTTTACAAGAGACTCTATACCGGCATCCTCACCAAAAACGGCGATCCACCGGGTAAACTCATCGTAAAGCGCGTCTCTTTTCTTTTCGAGCTCCCGGATCTGCGACTCCACCTGGCGGATAACCATCTGCAGCTGCTGTTTCTTGAGCATCAGAGTGGGCAGGTAGCGCTGGAACCTCTTGAGGGCGTCCTTCTGTTTTTTAAGCTCGTTTTTGGTAAGCTTTACCTTTGCCATAGACTAGTTCACTTCATCTTTTTTCGGCCAGAATTTCTCCAAAAGGCCGGTTCTCAAACCTGTCTCCTCCGGTGTAAAACACTCGGCCAGGGTTTCCCAGCCCTGGTCCAGGGCCTGTTCGAGGGGAATGTTTACCGAAAGATCCATCATCTTCTCTTCAAAGATACCGCCGTATTTGAGCAGTTTGTTGTCCCAGTCGGTCATACGGAAACCCATGGATTTTTTCTCCAGAGACTCCTTGTAATTTGCGTAGAGCCTGATCATTCCGTCCATAATGGCCCGGTGATCCTCTCGGGTATCGTCGTTTACCTGCTGTTTGAGCCGGCTCAGCGAGCCGAAGGGTTCAATTCTCCCGTTTCTCAGATAGTACTGCCCCTCTGTTATGTAGCCGGTGTTGTCGGGGATTGGGTGGGTAACATCGTCACCGGGCATGGTTGTTGCCGCAAGTACCGTGATGGATCCTGAGCCTTCGAAGTCGACCGCCTTCTCGTAACGGGAGGCAAGCTGACTGTATAGATCCCCGGGATATCCTCTGTTAGAGGGTACCTGCTCCATGGTAATGGCTATCTCCTTCATCGCGTCTGCGAAGTTGGTCATGTCCGTAAGAAGGACCAGTACTTTTTTCCCATCCAAGGCAAACCTCTCCGCCACCGCCAAACTTATGTCCGGTACGAGAAGACACTCTACCACCGGATCTGCAGCCGTATGCACAAAGAAGGTTGTCCTGCTCATCGCTCCGCCGTCTTCGAGGGCGTTCTTGAAGAAGATGTAGTCGTCGTATTTAAGTCCCATCCCTCCGAGGATGATCATATCGACCTCCGCCTGCATGGCGATTCGCGCGAGGAGCTCGTTGTAGGGCTCTCCGGAAACTGAAAAAATAGGCAGTTTCTGCGATTCCACCAGGGAGTTGAAGACGTCGATCATCGGGATGCCCGTGCGGATCATGTTCCTCGGTATTATACGTTTGGCAGGATTAACCGACGGCCCTCCAATTTCGATGAGGTTTTCGCTGAGTTCGGGGCCGTTGTCTCTTGGAACCCCGCTGCCGTCGAATATTCTGCCGAGAAGGTTTTCCGAAAAGGAGACCTGCATGGCATGGCCGAGAAACCGCACCTCGTCTCCCGTGGAAATGCCCCGTCCTCCTGCAAAGACCTGAAGGGCGACTTTCTCTCCGTTAAGCCTGATAACGTTGGCCAGGGATTCTCCATATTTAGTGGAAACCACCGCGAGGTCGTTGTATCGAACACCCTCCGCGGTAACTGTAATAACGTTTCCTGCTATCTCTTCTATTTTACTGTAGACCTTTCGCATTACTCTACTCCTCGCTCTCCACTGCTTTTTGTATGCTCTTCGCCTGATCTTCGAGCTCTATAAACTTCTCTTTAAGGTGATCGCGAATTGTCTTTTCGTTATTGTTGAACTCGTCGGACTGCCATTCGGAGTAGTTCCAGTCTATAAAGCGCTGTCGCAGCTGATTAAAGAAGGACCGCGCCTCTTCCTTGGTTTCCAGACTGAGCTTTGCCCCCAGTATCTCGAAGAGCAGGTCGAATACATAGTTCTGTCTCTCCACGCTTACCGCCGCATCCACAGGGTCAAAGGAGTTCTGCTGAATGTACACCGAATCGAGGAACTCGGACTTGAGGTGTATAATGTAGTCGTCGAGACTTGTTCCCTCTTCTCCAACAACCTTCATCATCTGGCCTACTTCGTTACCTCGTATAAGGAGATCTTCCGCGAATTTTGTTTTTTTCGGGCTTATAATACCCTCGTACTTGCTCCAGCTCTCCAACGGATCGATGGAGGGAAACTTTCGGGCCTCCGCGCGGTCTCTGCTGAGGCCGTGGAACGCTCCTACAACCTTGAGAGTTGCCTGGGTAACCGGCTCCTCGAAGTTTCCGCCGGCGGGACTTACGGTACCGCCAATGGTTACCGACCCCTCCGTGCCGTCTTTGAGTCTTACCGCACCGGCTCTCTCGTAAAAAGCGGCAATAACCGACTCGAGATAGGCGGGAAACGCCTCTTCTCCGGGAATTTCCTCGAGACGCCCCGACATCTCCCGCATGGCCTGTGCCCAGCGGCTCGTCGAGTCCGCCAGAAGGAGAATATCGAGACCCATCTGCCGGTAGTACTCGGCGATGGTAACCGCCGTATATACCGAGGCCTCCCTGGCCGCCACGGGCATGGAGCTGGTATTGCAGATTATTATGGTTCTCTCCATGAGAGACTTGCCTGTTCTCGGGTCGATGAGCTCGGGAAACTCCTTGAGAGTCTCTACAACCTCACCTGCTCGCTCGCCGCACGCGGCGATAATTACGATATCCACCTCTGCATATCTGCTTGTTACCTGCTGGAGTACCGTTTTACCGGCTCCGAAGGGCCCTGGTATGCAGTAAGTCCCGCCCTTTGCCACGGGAAGGAAGGTATCGATAATTCGAGTCTTTGTAATCATCGGATTCTTCGGCAGCAGCCGCTCTTCGTAGCTGCTTATTGCTCTTTTTACCGGCCATTGAAAGGAGAGACCCACGGAATGAGAGCCGCCGTGCTCATCCTCGAGTACCGCGATCTCGTCTTCCGTAGTATAGTTTCCGCCGTCGACGATCTTCTTTACCGTATAGGAACCCCTAAAATTGAAAGGAACCATTATTCTGTGGGTAAATATCTTCTCCGGAACCGTACCAAGGGTATCCGCCGCCTCCACCGTGTCGCCGGCTTTTACCTGGGGAGTAAACTCCCACTCGAGCTTTTTCTTGAGCGGGTCCATGTAGAGGCCTCGCTGGAGAAAAAACCCCGCCTCTTCGGCAAGTTCCGGGAGAGGGTTCTGCAGACCGTCGTAGATCTGGGTAAGCAGGCCCGGTCCCAGTTCAACCGCCAGAAGTTCCCCGGTAAACTCGACGGTATCCCCTATTCCGATACCACCGGTCATCTCGAATACCTGCATCTCCGCCCGGTCGTCCCTGATGCGGATTACCTCGGATTTGAGTTTTTGATCCGCCACGTTGATAAATCCTACTTCGTTCAGGCTTATATCTCCCTCTACCTGAACGGTAACCATATTTCCGTTTACACCTATAACTGTTCCTGTACTTGCCATGAAAGCTCCCCGAATTGCCTAATCGTTTTTCG
>JBKHFZ010000040.1:0-18119 GCA_046539925.1 Spirochaetaceae bacterium | reverse complement strand
CCTTCTTCCTTCTCCAGCCTCACCGAGCAGAGGGAGCCGCGGACAGCTGGGGCACTGGGCACCCCCTTTACCTCGAGGTGGAGATAGTTCTCCGTAAGACCCGTCCACACCCCCTCTTCGAGCTGCATCTCCAGGGCGGCGGTGAGCTCCCTTCCGCGCCACCTCTGCAGGTAGCTC
This sequence comes from Spirochaetaceae bacterium, assembly GCA_046539925.1. Classification (GTDB taxonomy): domain Bacteria; phylum Spirochaetota; class Spirochaetia; order DSM-16054; family Sediminispirochaetaceae; genus CAYFVU01. The sequence goes on along the minus strand of JBKHFZ010000040.1, from coordinate 17,942 downwards.
TCGTAGAGACTGTCGGAAAGTTTCTGAAGAATCTTTGCCCTCTCTCCGGCAACCCTCTGCGGTACAAAGGGCCCCGGGTGGGAGTAGAGCGCGGTCCCCGGCCTGGGGGAGTAGGGAAATACGTGGAGCCGGGAGAAATCGCAGCTCTCCAGCACGCTCCGGGTCGCCTCAAAGTCGGCCTCCTCCTCCCCCGGCAGCCCCACAATTACATCGGCGGCAATAAAGGGGTCCTCCTTGGCAGAGCGAAGCATCTCTACAGCCCTTTGCACTCTCTCGGCCCTGTAGGGCCTGCCCACCGCGGCAAGCACTCTGTCCGAGCCGGACTGCACAGGAATATGAAAATGGGGACACACCGACCGATGGGCCACCGCCCGCACCAGTGTATCCGTTACCATCTCCGGCTCCAGGCTGGAGAGACGGAGTCTTGCCCGTGAGAGCCTCTTGGTAAGCAGTTCAATCAGCTCCGGCAGACCCGCAGCGGCTGGGACGGCGTTTTCTCCCGCCCTTCTCTCCCCAGAAATATCCCGGTAGCTGGTAATGTTTACTCCTGTAAGCACGATCTCCCGATAGCCGGACTCCTCTATCTGCAAAGCTCGATCCAGAACAGTTTGTGCATCCAGACTGACCGAAGATCCCCGGGCGAGGGGAACCCTGCAGTAGGCGCAGCGGCGGTCGCAGCCGTCCTGTATTTTGAGAAAAGCCCGGGAGTGGAAACTGTAGGTGTCCGCATCGTATCTGAAGCACCCCGCCTCCGGCGCCGCAGCAGTTGCCCTCAGCTCACGGATACACTCCTTTACATCCTCCGCAGAAAAAAAGCCTCCCTCAGGACCCTCAGGACCTTTCGGACCCCCCGTGCATCCGGCATCGAGCAGACCTGGAAGATCGAGAAGCAGATCCTTCTCTTCCTGTCCCAGGACGACCACGTTCTCCGCCAGACCGGAAACCTCCTCGCCCTCGAGCTGGGCGTAACAGCCCGTAACCAGAATAACAGCCCCGGGATACTCCCGCGCCGCTTTTCGTATAATCCGCCGGGCCTTCTGCTCGGCCATACTGGTGACGGTGCAGGTATTTATAATATATATATCCGCCGCCTCGGTGTGGGGAACAATAAAAAAACCCCGGCTTGCAAAGGAAGAAGCCAGGGCCTCGCTCTCGCTCTGGTTGAGCTTACAGCCGAGGGTAAAAAACGCAGCCCTCATCCCTCTTCCACTTTCTCCTCGGCCCTCTCTTTTCCGCGCCGGGCATCCGATAAATTCGGATTGAGCCTTAGCGCCTCCTCGTAGGCCTCTATGGCGTAGAGGTAATCCTCGGCCATCTCTCTGGAGTAGCCGAGTCTTGCCCACCAGCGTGCTACCGAGGGTGTGTGGTGGAGTGCGGTGGTAAAAGAAATATCGGCGTGATGGTACTCCCCGAGACGAATAAAGATCTCCCCCATAAAATAGTAGACCAGGTTTATCCGCGAACCGGTTGGAGAGATCTCGGCGTACTCCTCGAACCACTTGAGGGCTTCTATATTGTCCCCCTTGTAGTAGTGAGCCTCCCCCATCGCCTCCACCATTCTCGGATCGTAACGGGAGACATCCAGACCGCGGCGGGCGTATTCGAGGGCATCGTCGTACCGGCGCAGGCCGATCAAACTCCAACAGAGTACCGCGTAGGAGTCCATGTTCCTGGGATTGCTCTCGAGCTCCCCGAGACACACCTCTACAGCCTCCTCGTATTCTCCGTCGTTGTAGAGCCGGAGGGCGTCCGGTTTATCCTGGGCCGGTAAAAGTGCCGGGGCAGCGGTTGTACACAGCAGCAGAAGAACCAGCCACCGGGCAAGAAGTTTCATCTATTTTTCTCCTCCCCAATAACCTTCCGGGCGATCTTTTCTCCCGGCGCTTCCATCTTGCATATACCGTTAAACCGGCAACCGCTCTCCATAATTACATCGGGAGCGGTAATGTCTCCGTCAACCATGGCAGAGGTAAAAAGCTCAACCCTCGTGTGGGCAAAAACATCCCCCTTTATCTTCCCCTTTAGAGAGACGATGTTGGCCTCCACCCGTGCTTCTACAAAGGCGTCTCTGTCAATATAGAGATCTCCCCTCGCTTTAATACCCCCCCTCAGGTGCCCCTTTATCATTAGGGAGTCGTCGAAACTCAACTCTCCCTCGAATTCAATATCCTCCGCCAAAACGGTAACTATTTCACTTTCGTCTACATCACGGATCTGAACATCCGACATCTATTTCCTCCACCAGAGCAATACGTTTTCCAGCTGTTTCCGTCGTCTCGCGTGCTCCGCTGCAGCATGCAAAACCTGTTATTAATCCTACTGACCCGCTATTAAGCTGTCAATACCGGTCAAATTCCTTCAGCCCATCGAGCATGTGAAGAGTTCCCTCAAAAGAGCGGCGCACTTCTTTACGCATCTCCTTTGTAAAGGGATTGTAGTTCTGCAGATCCAAGAAAAGCTGCACAGGATCGTTGCAGGTCTGCTCTACTACCTCCAGGAGTTTATGATACCCAAGGGTACCTATCTCACTCTCCTTCAAATTCAAATCTCCCAACACCCTTCCGATAAAATGGGCAACTCCCTGGGTGTAGGCGGCTTTTCTGTCGTGCTCCTCCGGGGTCATCTCCAGAACCTTCAGCCGGTAAGCCTCGAATACCGACCTCCAATACTCAACCGTTTCTTGGGAAGCATGCACGGGAGAGAGAACCATAGGCAAACCGTCGAGCCCCTCCCGTGCGGAATCGGGGCCGAACATAGGATGGCTTGCAATTATCTCGATTCCCGACGGCAGAATACGTTCCATAAGCCTTGCCGGATGAACTTTTACAGAACATGTATCGAAGACCAGGGTACCGGGAGCGATTGAAGGAGTAATCCGTTCCAAAACATCCTCGAAGGCGGAGATGGAGACGCAGAGAAAAAGCACTTCCGCCTGTAAAACCTCCTCCTCGGCGACCGAAGCAACCCCCTCCGGGATTTCCCTTCCCTTGGACCTGTTGTATCCAAGCACCGTAAACCTTTTTGCCAGCATGGAGGCCCAGAAGGAGCCGAAACGGCCCAAGCCGTATACACCTACTCTCATGGCGGAGATACTATCGAAAATTTCTGTTTTTTACAATATTGCCGCCGGAAATATTTTGGCCGGAAATATTTTGGCCGGAACAAGCGTCGTCGTATTTCCGTGGGAGGGATTATGTGGGAGGGATTAAAAAGCTGTGGATATTCTCCCTCTTCTTTGGTATGCTATTTGCAAGAATTGCTGTACACGCATACAAAATGAAGGAGCGGATATGAACTTTTCAGAAAAAATGAAAGAAAAAGCACGATCGATGGAAAAAAGCATAGTCCTTCCCGAGGCGCTGGAGGAGCGGACACTCAATGCCGCAAGAACGGTTTTAGACGAAGGAATTGCCTCGAAGGTGTATCTGACCGGAAAAACCGACGAAGTAAAAATCGCGGCGGAAAAGGCGGGTGTCGACATCTCCGGAATCGATATTTCCGAACCGGGAGACCCGGAACTTCTCTCTCGCTTTGCGGAAGAGTACTACGAGCTGAGAAAGCACAAGGGTGTTTCCAGAGAGGATGCCGAGGAGAAGATCAAAGATCCCCTTAACTGGGGCTCCATGATGGTCCGGCTGGGCTACGCCGACGGTATGGTAGCCGGAGCGGAGAACTCAACAGCCAACGTACTCCGCGCTGCGATGACAATTATAAAGACCAAACCCGGCACTAAATACGCTTCGAGCGCCTTTATTATGGCCTTTGACGACACCAAGTGGGGTGTAGAGGGAAATATGGTCTTCTCCGACTGTGCAACTATCCCCGATCCTAACAGCGAACAACTTGCCGAAATAGCTATTGCCGCTTCCGACACATGCAAGACTTTCTTGGAGGCAGACCCGGTTACCGCGATGCTCTCCTTCTCTACAAAGGGATCCGCGAGCCATCCCAACACGGAGAAAGTAATTGAAGCCCTCAAAACGGCTCAGGAGAAACGGCCGGATCTGCTTATAGACGGAGAGATGCAGCTCGACACGGCGGTAATCGAGAAAGTCGGCAAAAAGAAAGCCCCGGACTCTAAAGTTGCCGGAGGGGCAAACGTACTGGTTTTTCCGGAACTCCAATCGGGAAATATAGGCTACAAGATGGCCGAACGTTTTGCCGGAGCTGCCGCATACGGCCCCATTCTGCAGGGTTTTGCCAGACCGGTAAGCGACCTCTCCCGGGGCTGTAGCATTGCCGACATAGTAACTACCGTTGCAATGACCCTTGTGCAGGCGTAGCAGTTCCATCGTGCGGATGCAGAACCGGGGGTAAGGCAATCTGCATAGCCTGGTGCGGCTAATCAATGTAACAGGTGCTTTCAAAATTACCATTTTGAAAGCACCTCAGCTCTTTAATCCTGTCTTTTCTTTAGTCCTCTATTTGATCCCGCGCTCGTTCGGCCTCCCTACGGACGGAACCTTCCCAGTATTCGGATACGGATACCCTCATCAGTTCCTCGAGCCCCTTCACGCTTCCTATATTTCCCAAAGTTTGAATTGTCTGGGTTGGAATTCTCAGCGACCCGACGGGACCAAACTCCCTGCGCTCGTTGAGGTATCCCAAAAAGTCCGACACAATTTCCGCCATCTCGTCGCTTTCGTAAGTACCCATCGTTTGCAGCAATGCGAGCACTTCATCTTCGTCATACCCCCTGCGTCGCTGATAATCCAGAAGCATCCTCCCCATATTGGAAACGAGGTTGCCCTCCTCCGGTTTCGGCAGCTCCTCGAGCTGTTTCAAGGCGGTTAGTCGGAGATTTTTCAGCTCCCTCTTTTCCACGAGATTTTCGTGGGATATGCGTATTCCCTTCTCCAGAGCAGCGGCAGCTATCTCCGCCTTCCTCTCGTCGGGTGCATTCGAGCGGAACCCCGCTTCGAGAGCGGCCAGCTTCATCCGGTAATTTTCATGGGTGTCTACTACCTCAATAAGCATATTACTCGGATCGTCGCTCATTACCTGCAGAGCCTTCTCGGCCGCCTCTTTTACACCGCTTCTCCGGGAATACCAGCCCTGGGATGCAAAAAACACGTGCTCGAGCCCTGCCTCGTGCTTTAAGCGTTCGAATGCTTTTACAAGGCTGTAGGCGAGAGTCTCGTTCTCCCTCTGCCTGCTTACCTCATCCCCGGCGTTGTTTAAATTCCGCAGCATCAGGGCCAGCTCCTCTCCGTATCTTCTCGCTCCCATTTTGCCCAAAGCAAAGACTGCTTCTCCCTTCAAAATGGTATCTTCCGCAGTTTCCACAACATCCCACACCAGGTGGGATGCCTCCCGCGCTTTAAGACTACCGAGCTCCTTTACAATCATCTTTAACAGCTCTATCTGTCTCTGCCTTTCGGTGGTGCTCATCGGGTTAGCCAGAGTGTCCACCTCTTCTTCCAGGGCACGGGTAAGTACAGGAATCATATCTTTGCTGTCCTGCTCGACTATGTTCATCATTATCCGGTTCTTCTGCTCCAGGCTGGTTGCTCGATCGTATAGCCTGGTCCACACCGCGGCAACTTCATTTGCGGCAAGAAAAGTAACGCCGAGAAAAAACACAATCCCCGCGATAACCCCTGCACGTTTTATTGTACTTATCATAAAAAATGTTCCCCTTAGTCCTGGTCTACCGCAACCCTGCGGGTTTTTGTTCGTTCCGTATACTCAAATGCAACTCGCTCCTGCACATTGTCCCCGCCGTCCATGTAGACCACGCTTTCCGGATTACCGTGGGAGTTATTGCTGTACCGTATCTTCCGTTTTACCGAGTCGTTTCCCCTGTGCACCACCTCCATAACGGGTGCTCCGTCTTCGTATTCAAAAGTTGTATACTCCTCCACTTTGCCGGAACTGTCGTACCATGTTTTTTTCTCTAGCCTGTCCTCCCCGTCGTACTCGAGGATAAAATAATCCTCCATATTGCCGTTGGGACTGAAATTCTCGATTCTGGTATTCTTTCCGTCTTCGTAGGTATATTCGGTATATGCAAGAAGGGAATCACTTCGGTCGAAAATACTCCACTTTGTCCTCTCTCCGTTCTTATTGTACTCGTATCTGGATATGGACTGCAGATTATCATCGCTGTCGTAGAGGGCGTCCTCGACAAGGTTCCCCTGCTCATCGTAGCTGTACACGTGGGTTCTCCCTTTCTCTCCATCTTCCCCGTAAGCGGTTTTTTCGGTACAACGCTCATCCTCGTAGGTATACTCTATCTTCTCCTGCAGTTCGTCGGAAGAGCTGAAGAGCTCCTCCTTTTGAACTTCCGCGGAGGAGTCTTTATAGGTAAATACTCTATATTCATCGAGAACACCGTCGGGGTAATAAGCGGATTCCCTCGCCACTACCTGTACTGTCTCCTGCACCTCTTTAAATTCCTGTTTTTCTTCCGGCTTCTCCGCCGGAGCAGGCTCCGGAGCTTCTTCGACATCTTCCGGTACACCCGCACAGCCGATTACCGTAAACACTGCCAGAACAGCAGCTCCTGTTATGAAAGCTTGTTTGAAATAGTTCTTTAAATAGCTCATCTCCCTCTCCTGTGCCGTATCCGGCAATTTTCTTATAATCCTGAAGTGCATCCTACGTATATTATAGATATTTTTCAACATTCTCCGCAAAACGGATAAAGTCTTGGACAGACAAACTCTCCCCTCTCACCTCAGGGTCAATATGCGCTTCTTTCAGGGCTTTTACAAGAAGAGCATGGTCTATGCGACTCCCGAGTGAGCCGTGTTTGAGGGCGTTCCTCATCGTCTTTCTGCGCGACAGAAAGGCATCCCGTGCGGCCGTCGAGGCTATATCTCGCAGCTGTTTTTTATACCTGTTATGGGGTTGTAACACAACCACCCTGGAGACCACCTTTGGGGCGGGATAGAAGGAACCGGCGGCGATATCGCCTCCGTCGGAGACTGAGCAGTGCAGGCCGCATAGTACCGACAACGAACTGTACTCCTTTCCCCCCGGGCCGGCCATCATCCGGAGGGCAACCTCCCTCTGCACCGTAAAAACCATGCGGGGAGCCTTAGCCTCATCCTCGAGAAGTGACGCAATTATATGAGAGGCGGCATTGTAGGGTAAATTGCCCATTATTCTATCGGGTCCGCCCTTTCGATCCAGCACATCTTTCCAGGTTTTCAAAAAATCCCCCTCCACCACTTCTACAGTTTCGGTAGAACGGAAAATCTCCCGCAGATACTCTGCAAACCGTCTATCTATCTCGAAGAGAGTCAACTCGCGGACGGTCTTTGCCAGAGTCTCCGACATCGCTCCCAGCCCCGGGCCGATCTCCCAGACCGAGCTTCCGGTTTCTATCTCAAGCAATTTTACGATTCTGCTCCGAACCTTCGGGCTTATGAGGAAGTTCTGACCAAATCGGCGCGACGGTGCCAGCCCCTCCTCTTCCAGAAACCGGCGTAATGCGGCGGGTGAATCGTGATTCCTGAGTTTCTGCATTTTTTCTCCGATCGATTGCAAGAATAATACCACCATAGTGAAGCAGTACGATAAGGGTCAAGAGAACAATCCACAGGAGGGCGGCTCCCCTCCCTTCATCTCCGGGAAAACGTAGAGAGGGTGCCCTTGACAGATACGCCGCCGTCTCTTCTATTGCCCATACCGCTGCAGACAGAATATTCCTGAAAGTCCGGTCTGCAAGGATGTAGAGCTCCCCAGGGAAAAACACCCCCCCCGCAGACCAGAGCAGATACACTATACCTCCACCCATCAGAAAAAGAACCATGGGGGTCAACACCACGGAGGATACAACTCCAACCGGGTATACCTCTCCAAACATCGACAGAAGGAGAGGCGCGGAGAACGCCTGGGCACTTATTCCGGCGGCGCACACCGTCCTTACCCCCGGCGGCAGTATCCAGGGAAGACGCCGCTCTACCCCCCGGGAGAAGCCGAGGATGCCGAAGAGGGCGAGATAGGAGAGACCGAAGGAGAGGGTGTACGCGCTCTCGGTCATAAAAGCGCTCTGCAGTATAAACGCACAGACCAGAAGTCTAAAAGGATCAATTTTCCGGACCGAGACGAGGGTCCACAGTATGCCTGCCCCGCTCATGAGCACCGCCCTCACCAGAGAGGGCCGGGGACCAACAAACAGAAGATAGAACACTATTGCCGCCAGCGTAAGAACAAGTCCCGGGCGTTTTCCCAGGAGGGGCATAAAAATTCCCGCAAAAATAAGGAAAAGAAAGCCCAGATGCATCCCCGAGAGAGCGAGTAGGTGTACCGCCCCGGCCCTGCGAAACAGTTCGAAGGTCCCCACGCTCTCGGGACCGCGCACCCCCAGAAGCAGAGCGGAGAGAAGTCCCGAGGAGCGGTGCCCGGCACTGCGGATGCGGGTGTGCACATAGGACAGGCCCCGGGCTCTTAACTTTTCGAGGGGGCTTCTCCAGCCCCTTATCTCCAGTCTCCCATCGGCATAGCCATAGCCTGCCCTCTCTCCCTCCGTGTGAGAAGGCTCTATGTGCACAGGGCCGTATACCTCCGCGCCGCGCCTTAAAAGGGTATCTTTGCCCCCGGTTTGTGATTCGGTAAAAATAAGCAAAGCCCCCGCCGCACCGGTGCGGGTACCCCCCGCCGACTCCACCTCCCTCAAATCGACCACCACACTTTCCCGGGATCCCCTCCCCGGTTTAAGATCCTCCTTAACGATACCGCGTATCTTTGCCACCCTTTCCGCGGGCATTCCATACCACCTCCCGCTCTCTCCTCCTTCGGGCAGGAGGAGTACCGCCGCAGAGGCACTTACTGCAAAACAGAGAAGCCCCAAGCCCCAACGCTTAAGAGAAACAGAGGCTGAAGACAGAAGAAACGGAGAGAGCCCGCCTGCGGCACAAGCTCCGAAGAGAACCAATAGCTGCACCGGCAGTTCGCTCAAGGGCTTTGCAGCGTAGAGGAGTATAAGCCATGGGATGAAAAGAGCCGCGTCGTAGAGCCGCTCGCAGTAGAGATAAAAAAAGATGCCCCGCGGTCGAGACTTATTTACAGTATCAATGGTCCCCGAGGTACCGGAGGTTCCGAAGGTCCCCGGAGTTCCGGAGGTGTCGGAGGTTCCGAAGGTCCCCGAGCCGCCTGAACAATTAAAGGCCTCCGAACCCCCCGAAGGAGGGTTATCTGAGGTCCCGGAGGACCTCCCGCGCCGCCTCTTTGATCCTTCTCGGGTAGTCGAGATATCTGACGAGCAAGAGGTGGTCGAAGGCCACGTTGTCCCCAAGTTTTCCGAGATTTTTGATAACCGCCAAAACCACCTGTTCATTGACTTTCCTCCCGTTCTCTACATTAGAGTTTACTACTTCCAAGTAGAGGGAAAGTCGCACTGCTGCTTCATGAGTCCCCATAGCGCCAAGCAAATCCACGGCTTCAAGGAGTTTTTGGTCGTCTGCGGTTCCTGTATCCACTTCGGTTACGGTCTGGTTAAAATGCTGTACCGCAAGAGAGGAGGCATCCGACCATTCGAGGCGCGTCAGGTGTATTGCCGCCCTGTACCGGAGCTCCCGGATTTTCTTCGTCTCCTCCTGGGAAGAGAGCCGTTTGAAACCGATATCCAGGGCGGAGGAGGCTATTTTTCCCAGCTCTTCCCGGGTAAAATCCTCCCGCTCCATAGCCCATTCGAGGGCTCTCAATTTTTTATCGGGATACCCCTCCTCGATTATATCTATTACGAGTCCCGATATATCACCTTCGAGAGAATCGAGGGCGGACAGCGAATTTTCGGTTATTCTGCGGCTGTATCCAATCATAGAGGCGGTAAAAAGCGAGGGAAATGAGGAGGGGCTTCCAATTTTGCCAAGGGTGTTAACCGCTTCTCCCACCACCTGCTCATTAACCGACTTACCCTCACGAAAATTGTTGTTCCGCCTCTCCAGCCACGATTCAACCTCCCTCCGCACATCGTCCTCGGGCTCCAGGAGATTTCCAAAAGCGTGCATTACCGTAACTCTGATGTCCGTGCTCTCGGAATTCTCAAAGAGGTGCCAGAGTCTCGATATTCCCTCTCTGTACCCATTCTCTCCTATTAGTTGGGCGGCGAGCTTTGCAAGCTCATTTGCAGTGGCATCCTCCTGAAGTTGTCCTATATTGTCAAGATAGAAGTCCAACGCCTGTACGTAGAGCTCCCCCATCTGCTCTTCTTCGTTTTCTCCGGCATCCTGGAGAATCTGAATTTTTGTAGAGAGATTTACGCGAACAAAATTCCGCTGATAGGCTTGGAGAAGAGAGGATTTATCCGACTCCCCCGCAGAATCGGTCTCCTCTTGAGTTTCTTGAGTTTCTTGAGCACCCAAGGTCCCGGTTATTATCGATATTATAAGAAATGTCAGTAAAAACAACAGCAACACAGCTTTTCTATTCATCTATACCCCCGAATACTCTAGGAAGTATACTTCATATAGAGAAAAAATCAAAACCGATTTTTTCTCTTCTTCCCCCCCGGGACGCCCCGTTCGTTAAAAAGGTTGTATACGAACATGAGAATTCTGTTTTTTGTGGGGGCGGATAGCTGTTTTGACTGTATATGAAGAATAGACTGATTTTTGTTTTCATTATAATTAACACCCTTGACTATACCGGGCATCGCAAGGGTTGTTTTCGATATTTTGAACTGAAGCTTCAGGGGCATCCCCACTTTAGCTCTTCCACCGATAAGAATTGCCGCACCATCCTCGGAGATATCCCTGATTTTACATCGAAGTCCCCTTCGACTTTCCGGGGTTTCGGTGCCGTTTTCCACGCTTTTGAGAGGATACACGTCCCCCGGGATATCCGTATTTACCCGTACCGACCGTCGCTTCTGGCTGCGTACAAGAGAGTCAGAATGGGCTATATGGAGTATAGGGTATTTCTGCTCATAGAAATCGTCCATTACCTTCGATTCGAAGACGTACCCCGCATCCTCATGACGCCAGAAGTATAGATTGATCCGCTGCCCCTTCCAGCTAAAGTCTGAGGGCAGCTTGGGCCCCTCGGGATAGCTTATAGCCAGATACCGGCGAAGATTCTCCGCTACCTGGGTGTAATAGGTCCCTACTCCCGGTACATGAATGGTAAGCCTCTGACGATTGGGCAGTTTTCTGGTGCTTTTTATTCCGAGTTTGTATTTTGGAAGATCAAACTCAACATTTTTTCGAAAGGCGAAGAGTTTGGAGAGAAACTCCTGTACCCCCGGTTCGTCAAGCCGGTTCTCGGATCGGAATTTTATTATCATTCCCCGAATTGAGCGGTCGAGCTGGGAGATTGACCAAAAGAGGGAGGTCGGGTTCTTTAAGCGGTTTTCCACCGCCACTTTTCTCAAGAGGTTTACCTCAGAGAAGGAGAACCCCGATTCCTTCCCCTTTGCGTAGAAGGTAACCCAGGGAAAGTTGCCTCCCCCGGCTTTTCGCAATAGAAAAACCCCCGTCAGGGAGAGAATAAAAAGAGTTCCGAGGAGAATCCAGCCGATCATAATTCGATTATCGTACCATACAAGTTAAAATTAAAATATAATCCTCTTTTAAATGTTTACAGAGAAAGTTTTTTCGAATACTGTCTCGTTATACCTTCTGCTGTGGGCAGTATAACAGTTATCCTGTCTTCGTGCATTCACAAATAGGGGGAAAATCCGATTTTTTTGCAAAAAAGCAGTACACACATTCCTTTTCCCGGTGGAAAAATTTCCGAAGTGGCTCTTATTTTTTCGGTATTTTACCTGCCCGGCTATTTGAGACAGAGCGGAGGGATGGAGGTGGAACTTTTTCTCTCTCCGCAGTTCCATTTTTATTATCTGTTACGCGCGGTTCCCCAGCTGCTCCTGCTTCTCTATATTGTATCCCTTCGCGGGGGCACCTCGGGCAGGCGCTATGGAGTAATTTTACCCCGCCCCGGGGAGCTGGGGTACTCTTTTCTGACTTTTCTCGGGGTCTTAGCCCTGGCAATGGCGGCAGGTGCAGCAGCTTATTCCCTGGGAGCAGACCCTCCTTTCTTCTCGCCCCCCCCGGGCGGCGGCACACCTGCCGGAGAGACAAGCACCGGTTTAGGTTCTGCGGGATATCTCCTCTCCCCCACCTCTCCAGCCGCATATATATGCATACTCATCACGTGTCTGGTTATAGGATACCACGAAGAGCTCTTCTTTCGGGCCTACCTGCTCAGCGAATTTGTCCAAGTTGAAGAAGACGGGAGTTTTTTTCGCAGCCGTACAACCGCGACCGTGTGCGCGGGGGCACTGCTCTTTGCGGCGGGACATCTTTACCAGGGCACCGCCGGTTTTTTGGGTACCCTATTAATAGGGTTATTCCTCTCCTACCGATTCCTTCGACGACGGTCTCTCCACGAGGTGGCTATTGCCCACGGGATGTACAACTTTACAGCGGTACTGTTTTTGCTGCATTACTCTTGAACTAAGGATAAAGATATATTACTTTCCTTATATGAGAAATTTCAAACATTTATACGCCCTTTTTATCGTAATGCTGATGTGTGGATCTATCGCACTGCTCCCGGCCCAACAAGACCAACAGGCTCAGCAGGAGGAGATAGAAGAGCTTTCGGAAGCCCAGAGGGTATTATACAGCGAGGGATTCGGAGTTCCCAAGAACCCGACAGAAGCCCCGGATTTTACCTTGAAGGATCTGTCGGGTAACACGGTAACCCTTAGCGAATTGGAGGGCAAGGTGGTACTGCTCAATCTTTGGGCAACGTGGTGTCCGCCATGTAAAGAGGAGATGCCCTCCATGGAGGAGCTCTACCGGGAACTGCCGCGAGATGAGTTTACCATACTCGCCGTTGCGGCGCCGAACGCGCCGAGGGAATCCCTGGAGCAGATAGAGAGCCTTATAGATGAGAAGGAATACACTTTTCCTGTTCTTCTCGATGAAGATATGCAGGTAAATCAGACCTACGGCACAGGAAGCATTCCCACCAGCTGGATTATTGATACCGATGGGATGCTCGCAGCGAGGCTTGTGGGCGCGGTGGACTGGAAGAAGGATTCAATAGTCTCCGCTCTCTCCCAACTTTCGGAATAGCATGAAAAACCGGATAGGTTTTATCGGAGGCCGGATGCATCCATTCAGGTTCTTCTCCAGATTCTCCTTCGGTCTTCCCAAATTGTCGTTTTTTGTTTTTCTTCTTACACTCCTCATGGCGGCCCTCTTTGCGGCGGCACCACTGCATGCCCAGATAGAGGGGCTGGAGATGAACGAGCCTTCTAGGGACGAGCCTTCCGGGGATGTGCCTTCCGGGGACGAGTCTTCGGATGTGCCCTCTTCCGCCTCTCCGCCCGCCGCCTCGGTGGAGTTTGTGGGGACCGATTCTCTTTCCGACGGCACACCCTCTCTCTCCATCCCTAAAGGAGAGACCGCCCGCTTTGAGGTTGTGTATACCATCCCGCAGGGTTATTACCAGGAAAAACAGGAGGAGATGTTTACCGTCTCCTCTCCCTCCGGCTCTCCGGTAGTAATTGAGCACATTGAGTATCCCGAAGGGGAGGTAAAAAACGGAACCGTAACATACGAAGGCGAGACAGTTATCGGGGTAGTTGCAAGTGTAAAGGCGGAAGCTGCTGAAGGAGAACACGAAGTCCCTATAACCGCCTCCTACCAGCTCTGCGACGAGGGGGGAACCTGCTTTTTTCCCGAAGAGGAGAGGGAACTCTTCGAAATAACCATAAGCAGAGGGTCCGCCGCCGGTGCATCCGAGAGCGGCGATTCCGGAACCGACACCGCCGCCGGCACTTCCGAGAGCGGCTCTTCCAAAACCACCCTCGCAGGGCTTCTCCGCTTTTTTCTCTTTGCATTTATCGGGGGCGTACTTCTCAACATAATGCCCTGTGTGCTTCCCGTGCTCTCTCTCCGGGCACTACACCTGGTAAAACAGAGCGGCAGCAGCAGGAGAGATCTCTTTACAGGCTCTCTTCTCTATTCGGGGGGTATTGTAATCTCTCTTACCGCCCTTGCGGCAGTGGTAGTTATTCTTAAACTCTCCGGAGAGATGGTCGGATGGGGCTTTCAGTTCCAGAACCCCTGGTTCGTGGTCTTTCTTGCAGCGGTAATATTTGTATTCGCACTCTCTCTATTCGACGTCTACGTGTTTCAGCCGCCGACTATGGGCGGTTCTCTTCGCAAGGCAGGCGAGAAGGGGTATATCGGCTCCTTTTTTAACGGTATTATCGCGGTGCTCCTGGCCACCCCCTGTACCGCCCCCCTGCTCGGACCGGCACTCGGATTTGCTTTCTCACAACCAACCTCGATTATCTTTACCATGTTCTTTCTCATAGGCCTCGGTTTTTCCCTCCCCTTCCTGCTCCTGGGGGTATGGCCTTCGCTAATACAGAAACTGCCCACACCGGGACCGTGGATGAATACCTTCAAGGAGCTCATGGGGTTTCTCCTGCTGGCGACGGTGGTCTATCTTCTCTCGATTCTGGGACATCAAATTTCGGCAGAGGGCCTGCTGAGGGTGCTGCTTTTTCTTCTGCTTTTGGGTTTTTTCCTGTGGATATTGGGAAAAGTTTCAAAACCATCGGCGGATCGCAAAAAAAAGTGGATAATTTTGATAGTATTGATTATACTCACCGTGTCGGCTGGGGGCCGAATTCTGCGCTTCGAGGCACCAGCGGAAGCGGCGGCAGCTGCAACAGTAAGAGAGGGGTGGGAAGCCTTTGAGCCGGAGAAGCTCGAGAGTTACCGTAAAGAGGGAAAACCGGTCTTTGTCGTTTTTTCCGCAAAATGGTGTACAGTCTGCACGGTAAACGAACAGACTGTTTTGTTTACCGAAACCGCGGACACACTGTTTGAAGAGAGGGGAATTGCCGTTCTCTACGGGGACTACACCAACAAAGACCCGCTTTTAGAGGAGTGGATTCGCTCCTACGGAAGAGCGGGAGTACCGGTATACGCGTACTATTCCCCGGAGGCGGATTCCTACACCCTTCTTCCGGAAGTTCTGACCCAGGATATTTTGAAAAAACGGCTCAACTAGGCCTATTATTCTGTTTATTATCAACAGCGAGAGAAAGGAGAAGAGAATGGAGAAGAAACTGGATACCATACCCAAACGTATCCGTCACGTAGCGGGATTGCACCCGGATAACACCGCATTGATGAGCAAAGACGAGAACGGAGATTTCGAGGACACATCCTTTCATGAACTCTACCGCCTTGTGGGAGAGTTCGGATGCGGCCTTCACGCCCTCGATATAAAGAGGAATGATCATGTAGGCATTATAGCGGATAACCGGAAAGAGTGGATTATTACAGACTTGGCTCTTCTGGGATTGGGCGCCGTTGATGTGCCGAGGGGCTCCGATTCTACCGCCGAGGAGATAGGGTTTATACTCCGACATGCGGACTGTTCGGTTACCTTTGCGGAGAACGCACAGCAGGCGGAAAAAATTCTCTCGAAAAAAGATGAACTTCCAAAACTGAAGAGGATTATCCTGTTTGACGGGAGCAAGGAGGTAGACAAAAAAGCTGCAGAAGGAGTGGAGATCCTTCTTTTTGCGGATGTGCAGAAAAGGGGAGCAGAATTTTGTTCCGAACACGGTGATTTTTTCGACGGCGAAGTTGAAAAGGGTACAGAAGACGATCTGGCCACCATAATATATACATCCGGAACCACCGGAGAACCGAAGGGTGTTATGCTTAAACACCGCAGTTTTGTATTTCAGATAGAACGGATATATGATCATATACAGATTCAGGCGGGTCACAAACTCCTTAGCGTTCTTCCCGTTTGGCACTCCTTTGAGAGGGCGGTAGAATACATAGTCCTCAATATCGGCGCGTCTCTGGTATACTCCAAACCGATAGGTTCGGTAATGCTGCCGGACATGCAAAAGGTAAAACCCCAGTGGCTCTCCTCCGTTCCAAGAATATGGGAGGGGGTACGGGCGGCTATTTTCCAGAACATGAAAAAAGAGAGACCCCTCAAGAGGGGTCTCTTTAATTTTTTCGTAGCCACGGGCGAGATTTATGCAACTTTTTTTAATATGTTCACCGGCAGGCTTCCCGAGTATTCGAGACGCTCAAAGATATTCGACAAAACCGTCTCTATTATACCTCTTATCCTCCTCTCTCCTTTAAAGCTTTTAGGCGGAGCTCTCGTGTTCGGCAAACTGAAGGCAAAACTCGGAGGCAGGTTTATCGCCGGCATATCCGGGGGCGGAGCACTCCCCCCTTATGTGGACAGGTTTTTTCAGGCTGCGGGAATACAACTCCTCGAGGGCTACGGCCTTACCGAAACGGGGCCTGTGCTTTCCGTGCGAAAGCAGAAACACCCGGTAATCGGCACCGTCGGCCCACTCCTGCCGGATATAGAGTACCGTGTTGTCGATAACGAGGGTGTCATCCTCCCCCACGGCAAAAAGGGCACCCTCTTTGTAAAGAGCCCCCAGGTAATGGAAGGGTATTACAAGCGTCCCGACCTTACCGGCGAGGTACTAAACGACGGATGGCTCAACACCGGCGATATCTGTGTCTTTACCGTCCGGGAAGAGTTCCGCATCCTCGGGAGGTCAAAGGAGACAATTGTCCTTCTAGGAGGAGAGAATATAGAACCCGTACCCATAGAGGACAAGCTCAATGCGTCCGAGGCGATACTTCAGTCTATGGTAGTTGGTCAGGACCAGAAGTTCCTCGCCGCTCTTATAGTGCCTGAGATGGACAAATTAGAGGAATACGCCCTGCTAAACAGTATCGACCACGTGACAAAGGAGGAGCTGTTAACCAATCCTGAGATAGAGGAGTACATTCACAACGAAATTCAGTCTCTTGTAAACACGAAAAACGGTTTTAAACATTTCGAGTGTATCTACCGTTTTACCCTGCTCTCCTCTCCCTTTGAAGTGGGAAAGGAGCTTACCCATACAATGAAGATTAGAAGAGACAAGGTGCACCATCTCTACCATCGAGAAATAGAGAGGATGTTTAAAAATTAAAATACACCGCGATTAGACCGGCGAGGAGGGTGCCGAGCAGAAGAAGGGTAAGGAAAAAGAGCCACCCCGGCATCTCGCCTCTGCCCGGCTTCCTGCCCCGGCGCGGGATCTTTCCCGTGCCCGGCAACTTGCCCCGGCTCTGCCCTTTATTCTCCCCCTTCGCGAGATACCCGCAGGAGGGACAACCGCGGACAAACTGCAGCGCCCTTCCGGTGTATCCGCAGCGGGGACATTTAACCGCGTAAAAGGGCATTCCGCAGTAGGGACAGGCATCCACATCGGCGGGTACTTTTTTGCCGCAGGTTTCGCAGAAGAATTCGGGATTCCGGTGCGATGCGGGACGCGCTGATTTTTCTCGTGCCACAGATTCTCCCTATTTCCGATAAAGACCGATAATTGTCAGGTCGTCGTATTGCTCATCCTCCCGCAAACGGCTAAACACGTAGTACTGTCCCTGATGTTCCTGTTCCACCGGATGGGTAAAATAGGCGTGGTACTGAAGAAAATGGTTCTTGAGAAAATCATGAACAGGGGCGTCAACTCGTATTAGATCCCGGTCCCCCGCCTCCGGATGGGGATACACCCGGAAAATCTTTTCCACCGATATAAGGGCTATTACTACCTCCTCTATTGTTCCCTCGCAGCTGGAAAAATCGAACTCCAAGTCCTCTTCCCCCAGGGGATTATGATACTTATAGAGCCTGTAGCTTCCTTTCGTAAAAACGGCCTTGGCTATATCGTAGATTCGTTCGTTGGTAAACTCCTCGTTATCCGCCCCAACGAGGTGGGTTCCTCCGTGCTCCTGATTCTGTTCGAGACCGGGTTCCCGGCACACCATCGGCTGAAAATTTTTGTCCCGAAAATGTCTCTTCCCCTCCTCGATACCGTCGGTATAAAAGAGGATAGCGTCTCCTCTCTTGAGCATATGGGGCTCCTTAATAAATCCCCCCTGCATCTCTATCATTTCGTTATCAAACACGCCTGCCGCGGGTGCTTTTTT
>JBKHFZ010000039.1:0-18323 GCA_046539925.1 Spirochaetaceae bacterium | reverse complement strand
ATCGTTTTTCGGCCGCTTAGGCCGTTTGAATATCTTCTCGTACCGTTCGATAAATTTCCTGAAAATTCTCCTCTCCCCTCTCCCGGGTAAAAAGCCCCCTGCGGAGGAGTAGTTGGAGTTTAAGCGAATAAACCACAAGATTTGTAAACTCGAAAAAGCGGCCCGTCTCCAGTTGGTCAAGATAATCCCACCGAGCCCTGTCGAGAAGTTCCTCGGCCTGCAGGGGAGATTCCTGGGAAGCCGCGTTTCGGGCAACCTCCAATATTCCCGTTACCACCTCGCCCTCTCTTATATAGGCATCCCCTTCCCAAGCCAATTTCTGGGATCTGTAGCCTGTAAGCTCGTTTCTTAGTGCAGTCTCCCATTCCCACCACTTGGCCAGGGGTTCAAATACACTCTCTCCGGTTTCTATCTTCTCCGTGTTCGGCTCGAGCTGCACCTCGGTAAGACGTGCAAAATCTTCTTCCGCAATATTTCCCCTGCACATCTCGTGAAACTCTTCGAGAGAAAAGGGGGCTTCTCCGTCGAAGGAGAGCATCGGCAGTGTAGAGACTGTGTAGTAGTACCGTCTCACCGGTTACCCCTTCTCCTCTGCCGCTTCTTTCAGAATCTCTGCAAGACGGGGGTTGAGAAATTGGGAGAGAAGTTCCGCGATTCCCTCGGCGGTAAAGTTGTAATAGGCCGATCCGTCCTTCATCGATATTTGGAAACCCGCCTCCGTTTTGGGCAGCGGTTTAATTTCCACCCCTTCGGCAAGCTTTGTGGAGAGTTTTTTCCTGAGGCTCTCTTCGATCTTCTTGAGTTCGTCTTCGGCTATAAGAACTTTGAGGTCCGTTACATCGCTGTCCCAGTTCTTTACGACCTGCATTACCGCCTCTTCGAGGATGTTTCCCTTGAGTACCTGGGAAGTCTCCTGATGGATTATCCTGTCGAAAATCTCCTGAAGACGTTTTTCCACGCTGAGGATGACGTCCCGTCCGGCCTGCTTTAACGAGGCCCTGCCGGTCTCCTCTCTTTTTACCGCGTCCTCTTCCGCTTTTTTCCTGATCGTGTCGGCTTCCGACTCGGCATCGGCGACGATTTTCTTTGCCGCTTCCTGAGACTCCTTGATAATGCGGTCCGCCTCGTTCTCCGCGTTCTCTATCCCTTCCGACTTAATGCGCTCTATAAGCTCTTTTAACTGAACGTCCATATCTTCCTCTCTGTGGTTTTCCGGAAATCAATCTATATTTATTTAGCAATTAGGCCAATCCTAATTGATCATGGGTAGAATATCAATAGAAGGGCCTTCAAAAATCGAGGAAATTTTAACCCTCGTGCCCCCTCATTTTTCCTGATACTCTTCTAACACTCTTCCAGATACCGAACAACTTTCTCCAGGCGTTTTTCTATAAACTGAGGGACTGCCTGGGGAACCGAGTGCTGGTTATTTACCGTCTCGAGAACGGCTCTTTTTGCCTCTTCGATGTTGGAATAGTCAACCGGGTCGAGTTCAGCAATTTTTTTATGAATCAGCCGGATAAGGGTAAGCTCTCTTTTGAGGAGTGCGGTATTCTCCGTCCAGACGTAACCGGTAATTTCGTGTCTCTTAAAACGCTCTTCCGTTGAGTCTATAAGCATCTGCAGCTCGTCTTCGAGATCGGTAAATTCCACGAGAAGTATGGAAAAGAATTTTTTCAGTTTATCCTTCATAATGTTATCCTAAGGATAAACCGGAACTTACGCAAGTGATGTTTTTACCCAATCGTTGAACCGCTTCTTATAGCTTGAGTTTTACATAGGTTTTTCCCGTGCCCCCCTCCTCGGGTCTGGTAAAATCAAAAGTTTCCACCTCCTCGTACTCTGCAAGGAGTTTGTGAATACCCTGCTGTAGTATGCCCTCTCCCTTTCCGTGGAGAATGTAAAACTCCCTCAGATTCGCCAGAAGGGCTTCGTCTATCTGTCTGGCAGCCGCATCGAGGGCGTCCTCCAGTCTTTTCCCGCGTACATCGAGGGTAAACACCGCTGCGCCTGAGGAGTGGTGTTCGTAGGAGACGCTATAATCTCTGTTATCGGGAGAGGAGTGCCGGCGGCCCGAAGAGCTGCCGGCGGAGGGTGCCGGAATAATATCCTTTTCGGGCAGAGTGATTTTCATCACCCCGGCCTCTACAAGCCAGTGCCCCTTTTTTGCCCTTCTAAGCAGGCGGCCTCTAGTGCGGCCGGGGGCGGTAAAGACCTCCATCCCCTCTTGGAGTTCTTTTTCCCCCTTTTTGCTTTTTTCGAAGAGCTCCTCTTCCTGCTTTTCGATTTTACTCTCCTCTTCCCTCTTCTTTACTTCAATAGTATGAATGAAGTTTTTTACCTCTTTGGTCTCTTCTCTGGTAACCTCCCCCTCCTTGAGCTGCTGCACCAGGTTCTCCAGAGCCCTGCGGCTCTCTTTCAAGAACCCCGAAAGCTCGCTGTACCCCTCGGTATGCAGTTCGTGCTCCTTCTCTTTGATGCGGAGTCTCTCCTGGTCGATTTTCTCTTGCTCCTCTTTGAGCTTGCCTTCCCGCTCTTTGAGCTGCCGCTCCTGTTGCTGCATCTCCCGGTGTTTCCTTTCGAGCTCCCGTATCATCCGGCTTACTTCCGCGCCTTTTCCGGAGAGATACCTCTTTGCGCTATCGAGGACTTCGGCGCCAAGGCCGCTTCTGGAGGCAATATCGAGGGCATGGCTGTCCCCGGGAACTCCCACTACGACGCGATAAGTGGGGGAAAGCGTCTCGTCGTCGAAATCCATGGAGGCGTTTTCCACACCCTCCGTGGTATAACCGTAGTTTTTGAGTAGGCCATGGTGACTCGTGACGAGGACGGTGGATCTTCTTTTAATCAGTTCATCTATCACGGCCATCCCAAGGGCAGCACCTTCCCTTGGGTCGGTACCGGAACCTGTTTCGTCGAGAAGAACGAGACTCTGCCTGCTTGCAGCGGCGAGTATCCTCGAGAGAGTGTTCATATGTCCTGAGAAGGTGGATACCGATCCCTCTATGGATTGATCGTCTCCAATATCCGCGTACACCCCGTCGAATACCGCCATCCTGCTGCCCTCCTCTGCGGGAAGGTGCATGCCGAACTGGTTCATCAGCGCAAAAATGCCGACGGTCTTCAGGGTAACCGTTTTTCCTCCCGCGTTCGGGCCGGTAATAATAATTCCGGAGATATCCTCTTCCGTCTCTATATCGATGGGTACCGCGCTCTCTCCCAACAGCGGATGTCTTGCACTTTTCAAATAAAAGCCCGAATCGGCGTTTTTTGCCGGACGGCACCGATGGACTCCCGCGTACCGTGCACGGCAGTAGTAGGTATCTATTCCGGATACCGCCTCTACAAGATCTGCAATATCCGAGGTAGAGAGGCGGAGCAGGTCGGTCATCTCCCTCAATATCTTACGTACCACCTCCTCGATCTGATACTGTACGTAGGCTACCTCGTTGTTTTTCTCCAGCATCTCGGGAGGTTCGATAAATACGGTAGCCCCCTTGGATGATACGTAGTGAACCACCCCGTCCACTTGCCCGCGGTAGTTCGATTTTAGCGCCAGCACCAGTCTGCCGTCCCGTTGGGCGGGAACCTGACTCTGCCATAGGTGAGGTCTGCTCTGTACGTAGCCGCCGGCCAACCTGTTCAGTTCGTTTCGAGTCCGGCCGAGTCTCTTTCTCAACTCCCTTAATTCGGGATGGCTCTCCTTAACCGTGCCGTCGGGGTCGAGGACCTTCTCTATCTCTTTGGAGATGTGTGTGAGTACGGGGATATTTTCCGAAAGAGCGGGAAGCTGCTCGTATCCGTACTCCCCTCCTTTTTGGAGATAGTTTTTCAGTCTGTCCGCGGAGAGAAAATAACGCGAAGCCCCGTACAGAACGCTTCCCTCCATAACCGTTCCCTCGGTCTCGAGGAGCTTTAGATCATCCTCTATTGGGGGGAACTCAAAAGCGGGGGCATCCTCCCGTTCGAGAAGCTGCAGCAGCTCCTCCACCTTTTGGTGAACCTCTTCCAGCTTTTCCCGGGAAAATATAAAAGGCTGACTGTGCACCCTCCGGGCTCCTCTGCTCGAAAGGGAGTAATCGGTTAACTCTTTCCGGATTTTGCCGAACTCAAGCAAATCGAGAGTGTGGGGATCCATCTTAGTGTGTTCTTTCATAAAGCTCTTCATAGATTCTTATATAACTTACATAACGATCGGAATGAATTAAACCCTCTTCTACGGCGGCCTTTACCCTGCAGTCCGGCTCCTCTCTATGCGAGCAGGGTTGGAAGGCGCATTCACCGACGTAGGGTAAAAACTCGGGAAAGTGATTTTGCAACTCCTCCGGAAGAATGTCATGCAGTTCGATCTGCCGTATCCCCGGTGTATCAATTACCTCCGCACCCGGGGTAAAGTAGAGCCGGCCGTTTTTAGTGGTGTGTCTCCCTCTGTCGTATTTTACGGACACCTCCCCAGTCTCCAGCCCTCCACCGGGTATTATATGGTTGAGCAGCGAGCTCTTTCCCACTCCGGACTGTCCAACCCACACGCTCCGCTTTCCGGAAACGAGTGTTTTTAAATCCTCTATCCCTTTTCCCGTCTCCGCCGAACTGCGGTAGACCGGGTAACCGATCCGGCTGAAATCTTCTATCCGCTCCTCCTCCCAGGCTTGTCCGGCGAGATCATCCTTGTTTATTACCACCGCCGCCGGAATGTTTCCCGCAGCCACAAGAACCCTGTCGATAAAACGGGGACGAAAAGGGGGAGTTCCTATAGAGGCGACGCACATAACAATATCTATATTTGCGGCTACCGTCTGGGGGGAGGCTTTTTTCCGGTTCCAGCGTATAAAGGCGTTTTTCCGGTTTACCCTCTCTGTAATAAGACCCTTCCCGTCGGAAGGATTGGAAGGAATAAAGAGTACTGTATCCCCCGGGGCAAGAGGATTGTAGGAAGTCTCCTCCTGTTTCAATACTTTCCCCTTTATTCTGCAGAGAAACCGCTCGTTCTCCGAAATAACGGTAAAAATATTATTTGTCCCGTAGAGGACGAGACCTTCTTTGGTGTGTACACCTTGTTGGGAATCCATCGCTTTAGCAGAGTGCGCTGTTGTGCTCGAATCCGCCGCTTTTGTGGAAGGAGCTTTATCTCTTTGTGTTCTCACAGCACTCCCTCCGGGACTAATTGAAACATTTCGGAAAACCTCTTGTACGTATCGGTATCTGCCGGACCTGTCACATAAAACCTCCCCTGCTTAACTCCACCAGACTTGTCTCTCCGTTTTTCCCTCTCCAAAATCCTGGCGGTCTGCCGTGCCACCCCTTCCCTGGAATCCACTATTTTCACCCTGCTGCCAAGGGCTTTTTTGAGCTCCTCTTCCAGAAAGATAAAGTGGGTGCATGCGAGAATAAGATGATCAATTTCTCGGGAGAGAAAAAACTCAATCCCGGGCTGTAGTACATGCTCCACCTCTCTCCTCGAAGCGGTAAAAAAACGGTGTTCCACCAGGTCGA
Source organism: Spirochaetaceae bacterium (assembly GCA_046539925.1). GTDB lineage: Bacteria > Spirochaetota > Spirochaetia > DSM-16054 > Sediminispirochaetaceae > CAYFVU01. The sequence continues at coordinate 12,830 of JBKHFZ010000039.1, read as the reverse complement.
CAATGTCTACTCCGGCAAATCGGTACACCCGACAGTGGGAGGCAAACTGTTCTTCCAGTCGATCGGTATAGGGGTCTTCCACCGTTTTCCTGGTAGCGAGCAGGCCTATATTCCCGTTTATTGTTCCTTCCGCTGCAGGTTTTACCGCAGGGACAACGCCTACAAAGGGTATGCCGAAGGCATCCCTCAGTCCGGAGAGAGCTACCACCGAGGCAGTATTGCACGCTACTACAACCAACTTGGGGTTAAGTCGCTCTATAATCAGCCTCATCTGTGTATGCAGTATAGATGTCAGCTCATCGGCTCTTTTTTCGCCGTAGGGGAAGTTAGCCGTATCCGCCACATAGGCAAAAAACTCGCCTGGCAGCATTTCTCTTAGCCGCTGCAGATACGGGAGACCTCCTACTCCGGAGTCGAAAACCACCACGGGCTGCGATTCTTTCGGTTTCATTTTATTGTCCAATACTACCCATCTTTTCAATCTTCCGCAACGATAAACAACTGTATCTTTGCCTCTGTATCTTGACAGTTGATGCAAAATGTCTAGTCTATATACTATGTTCGATTTTTCTCGCTGCGGCAAGAGCGATTGCGAACTCTTTTCCGTTACAGGAAAAGAGTACTGTATGCACCATGTGGATAATCCGGAGGAGTGCGGAGAGGATATTCGAAATTATCTAAGAAGCTCCTATATGCACAAGGATCTCAATTTTTCGTGCATAACAATGGAAGGAGAAGATTTCTCTTCCTACAACTTTACGGTGTGCAATTTTTCCAACAGTACATTTAGAAATGTAGATTTTAGCAGATGCCGGCTTAAGATCTGTTTTTTTCAATTCTCCACCTTTATCGACTGTAATTTTTCATATTCCGACATAAAATACTCGGTCTTCGCAGGGAGTACTTTCTCTCACTGCACCTTCTCGCATTCCGATATAGTTCACAGTAACTTCCTCGGAATACAGGCGCACACGTGTACTTTTAATAACTCGGATCTCTACTATTCAAATTTTACCAACTCCTATCTAAGGGATGTAACCTTTGTGGACTGCAATGTGAAAAAGGCCGATTTTCTTGAAAGTACCAGAGAGGGGGTCTCCTTTAAGTACAGTAACTACGAGGAGGCACGCTTCGAACAGGACACTACGATATGAAACTTTTCTTCCATTTTGCACTTATCGGCTTTGCCAATTCCTATCTTGTCGGCCCCGACGATGGCGGAGACGCCCTTCTTATAGACCCCGGAACGATGGACGCAGAGCTGCTCACCCTTATAGAACAGAATAACTACTATATCCGACACGTCCTTGTCACACACGCCCACTCATCCCATGTAAAGGGAATTACCACCCTCAGCAAAATATACGATGCCCGGATTTATGCCAACGCCTTTAATGTTGAATCCAGGAATGTTACCGTTCTTAAAGATGGAGACAGAATCACTTGCAACGGAATCGAAGTCGAAGTTCTCGAGGTGCCGGGTCACTCCTCGGACTCTCTGGTCTACCATATAAAAGGGATGCTGTTTACAGGGGATGTGCTCGCGGCGGGTCGGGTCGGAAATACGGAAAACAGTTTTTCGAGGGCCCTGCTTCTCCGTTCCATCCGTGAAAAGATCTATCCTCTTCCGGATCGAACCCTGGTGTTTCCGGGTCATGGTCCCCCCTCCCTGTTAAAGGCCGAAAAGATGTTTAACCCCGACTTGCAGCTCCTCGAAAAGGATCCGCTCCTCGACAAAGACGGGTAGAATTGCTGTACCCGAATAGGGCAATTCCATCAATAGTGCCTCAACAGTGTACGAGAAGAGTACGGAACCCCTCGGGCAGAGGTGCGCGAAAGGTCTTCCTCCCCCCCTCCGGCAGCTCAAGAGTGAGGGAGTACGCATGAAGCATAAGCCCCCACTCGCGTTCCCCCTGCCTGGATTTTCCGTACAGCGGATCTCCCGCAATAGGATAACCTATAGAGCTCATATGTACCCGAAGCTGATGAGTCCTGCCGGTATTCGGTTTTAAGAGGAGAAGCGACAAGTTTGAGAATGTCGGGAGCCGGCGTAAGGTTTTGTATTCTGTACAAGCTTCTTTTCCATCGGTTCTTTTCCAGGTGAATTTTTTCCGGTTGTGTCGATCCCGTGCAATCGGGTAACGGATTGTGCCTTCAGCGGGATCCGGGAAACCCCTCACCACGGCGAGGTAGTGTTTTTTTACCCTTCTCTCGGCAAACTGACGGGAGAGAAAGGCAAAGCTTTCCGGGTTTTTTGCCGCCGCGATTACACCGGAGGTATCTTTATCGAGTCGGTGTACAATACCGGGTCGTACTTCCTGATCGGGAAAACGCTCCTTGAGGGATTTCACATGATAGAGCAGCCCCTGCACGAGGGTGCCGCTAAAGTTCCCCGCGGCGGGGTGCACCACCATTCCCGCCGGCTTGTTTACTACCACAACCGATGCGTCTTCATAGAGAATATCCAGAGGTATCTTCTCCGCTTCAATACGTTGCGGGGGAAGAGGTTTATAGCTTATCTCCAAAACGGTGCCGTACTTTACCGGTTTTGAGGGTTTTACCGCCGTACCGTCCATACGCAGCTGAACTTCTCTCTGTTTGAGCTGACTTCTCGTGAAAAGTTCAAGAAAATCGGCTATGTATTTGTCCGCCCTCAGACCCTCCGCCTCGGGTTCGTCTACAATATGGGAGAGAGTCCGGTAATCCGATAAAGCCTGGAAATCCATAGATTATTCGCTCTTCTCCGTGCCAAAAACCCCCAAGAAATAGTCGAGCAGAGCTATTGCACCCGAAATAGAAATACTTACCGCAAGGCGCTGCATACGTGTGTCTTGTCGATACTCCTCCTTTTCCGGAGAAGAGCCGAAAAAGAGGGGCAAGTAACCTTCGTCAAAACCCCGGGAGACGTAGGCGTATGTTTCAAAACCGGTATTGGTAAAGAAGAAGGCAAAGGGAAGAGAGCCGATAAGAAGAGTTTCAAAACGCCTCAGATCTCTGACCCACTGGGGAAATTCCTCTTTGGTATAGGGTTCGTAGGAATACTCTTCCCTCGTCCCTGTGCTCTCCTCCGCGCAAAGCATTGAGGAAGGAGTAAATAGCAGACAAAAGATCACAGCAAAAAGGGAAAATGTCGCAACTTTTGCGTGTATGCGGTTCATCACTGTATCTCTTAATAATTTCTTTGCCCAAAAATTGCCGAACCTATTCTTACCATCGTCGATCCTTCTTCTATCGCCGTTTCGAAGTCGGAGGTCATCCCCATAGAGAGTACCCTCAGGGGCAGCTCGGGGTAACGGTTTCGGGTCTCTTCAAAGAGCTCTCTCAATCCGGAAAAGGCGTCTCTTATGTGCTTCTCCTCTTCCGTTAGAGGCCCTATAGTCATTAGTCCTTCTACCCTCAGGTGTTTAAGTAGGGCTATCTCCTCGAGCTCGGAGTACATAGCCTCTGAAGAAGGATAACCGCTCTTGGACTCCTCGCCGGAGGTGTTGACCTCGAGATATATTCCCATGGAGATATCTTCCGCGGCACACCGTTTTTCCAGTTCCATGGCTGTCTTCAGTTTATCGATAGACTGCACGCAGGAGGCAAGACCTACCACTTTTTTGGCTTTATTGCTTTGCAGGTGTCCGATAATATGAAGTTCCGCGTCTGGATAAAAACCGGTGTACTTCTCCTCCGCCTCCTGTACCCTGTTCTCTCCAAATAGCCGTATCCCCGCCTGGTAGGCTGCTTCTATAGATTCTTTTGGGTGCAGTTTTGTAACGGCCATGAGGCTTATCTCTTCCGGCTTTCTGCCCGCCCTGCGGGCTGCCGAGTCGATACGCTGCCCTATGGTCTCTAATCGTTTCTCTATCTGTGACATAATCTGTGACATACCGCAATGATAACACCGGCTAAAAAAAAAGAGAAGTACGACGGTAGTTTTGTCGCTTATTATTGACACTTTTTTCGGAGTATGGTATGTTCCGTTTCGTTACACGGGGGTGGTTAGCTCAGTTGGGAGAGCGCCTGCCTTACAAGCAGGATGTCACTGGTTCAAGTCCAGTACCGCCCATAATAATTTCCATAAAACTTGCTGCCATTAAACGCCCTATAGATAGCGGGGCGTTTTTTTTATGGTTCTTTACGTTTTTTTCTGTAGGAGAAACCTCTTTTCCTCCCCCCGCTGTTGTGCTACTATAACCGCCGATGAGGTACAAAGCACAATGACACGGAAGAAGATGAGAAACATCGGAATAATGGCGCATATCGATGCCGGCAAAACCACCACCACCGAGCGAATCCTCTTTTACACCGGAAAAAGTCACCGTATAGGAGAAGTGGACGACGGCGAGGCGGTAATGGACTGGATGGAGCAGGAACAAAACCGGGGCATCACCATAACCTCCGCCGCCACTACCTGTTTTTGGCACGATACGCAGATAAATATTATAGATACCCCCGGGCATGTCGACTTTACCGCAGAGGTCGAACGTTCTCTTCGTGTTCTCGACGGCGCTATTGGAGTCTTTTGTGCTGTCGGCGGGGTCGAGCCGCAGTCGGAAACGGTGTGGCATCAGTCGGAGTACTATAAAATACCGAGAATTGCCTACGTAAACAAAATGGACCGTCTAGGGGCGGACTTTTTTTCCGTGGTAAAAGAGATAGAAGAAAAATTCAACGCACATCCGACGCCTCTATACCTTCCAATAGGAAAAGAATCGGATTTTATCGGTATTATCGATGTGGTAACCATGGAAGAGCTCTATTTTGAAGCGACTACCAACGGCAGCAAAGTAAAAAGGAGTGCTCTATCCGAGGAATACCGCGAATACACTGAGCAGTGGCGGGAAAAACTCATAGACGCGGTTTCTCCCTTCTCCGACGAGGTAACCGAACTCTATATAGAGGGGAAAGATATTCCCGTAGAACTGCTTATGCAGGCAATACGTAAAGCAACCCTAAACCGGGAAATTGTCCCGGTATTTGTCGGGGCAAGTCTGAAAAACATCGGTGTTCAACCGCTTATCGACGGGGTAGTCGATTACCTGCCGAGCCCCTGGGAGGCTCCCCCTATACACGGAATCAACCAGAAAACCGGAGAAGAGGCGGTTATTCATGTAGATCAGGAGGAGGAGCCCCTGGGCCTCGTATTCAAGATTCAGGCGGACAGAGAAGCGGGATCCCTCAGTTTTATCCGTCTGTACACTGGAGAGATCCGGAAAGGGGCGTCGGTATACAACGTTGCAAAGAAGAAGCGAGAGCGGGTAAACCGGCTGCTGCGGATGCACTCCAACCGCCACGAATCCCTGGACCGGGTAACTGCGGGGGACATTGCGGTAGTAGTAGGTTTCAAGATCGCCCAGACGGGAGATACCATCGGCTCGGAGAAGCAGAACATCCTCCTCGAAAGCATGCGCTTCCCGGAATCGGTAATATCGGTGGCAATAGAACCGAAGACCATGTCGGACCAGGATAAGCTGAAGAAGGTTTTGGAGCTCCTCCAGCAGGAGGATCCCACCTTTTCCGTAAAAGACGACGAGGAGACCGGACAACTGATTATTGGAGGTATGGGAGAGCTTCATCTGGATGTGCTTGTTACCAGAATAGTCGAAGATTTCAAGGTGGATGCAAAAATAGGAAAACCCCAGGTTACCTATCGCGAGTCCATCTCCAAACCCCACACTCACACCGAAGAGTTTCACAAAATTGTAGCTAACAGGGAAAACAACGCACGGATAACCCTCAAGGTGGAACCACTCAAAAGGGGAAGCGGAGATGCCTTCGTATGCGAAGTGGATGAGTCTGTTCTGCCGAGGGAGTTTCGCGATGCCGTAGAGCGGGGTGTTACCAACGCGTTTTACTCCGGAATTATGTACGGCTATCCTGTTATAGATGTAAAGGTTACCCTGGTAGACGCGGAGTACGATGAGCAGACGGCAACCGCCTTTGCCTACGAGGCGGCGGGTTCCATGGGCTTCGACGCGGCGTGCAGAGACGCGGCACCGATTCTTCTCGAACCGATTATGAGAGTCGATATTATGAGCCCGAAGGATTTTATCGGCGAGGTAATGAGCCATATTACCGGTAGAAACGGGGTAATAGAGAGTCTGGAAAGCAAACCCACAATGGAGCACGTTCGCGCCGATGTGCCCCTGGCCAATATGTTCGGATACTCCACCGCCCTCAGAAGCATTACCCAGGGACGGGCAACCTTCGCCATGGAATTCAGCCATTTTGCGGAAAAAACGGAGGGTTTATAAGAAAAGCTTACAAGAGAATACTCATTTATGTTGACAACTCCACAGACCGGTTTTAAAGTAAACAATCCCACAATACGAGTAAGGAGCTTAAAATGAGTTTTACCACCGCTGACATCAAAAACATTGCCATAATCGGCCACAGCGGCACCGGGAAAACCACCTTGTTAGAACAGATGCTGTTTAACGGGGGTGTTATTCCAAAAGCCGAAACAGTCGACTCCGGCAAGACCGTGAGCGACTATTCCGACGAAGAGATCGACCGAAAAAGTTCTATTCACGCAAGTCTTGCCCATGTGGATTGGCAGACACATCGATTAAACATTATCGATACTCCCGGCTTAGCCGACTTTGTCGGAGAAGTAGTGGCGGCACTCCGCATTGCCGACACCGGCCTTATGGTTGTAGGAGGACGTTCCGGAGTTCAGATAGAGACCATCAAATTATGGCGGCGCTTGGACGCCAGAAAGATGCCCAGGGTAGTTTTTGTAAATAAGATGGATATCGAACGTTCCGATTTCGATACCGTGTTTAACGATTTGAACGATAAATTCGACAAAACCTTTGTTCCGGTTACCCTTCCCATTGGTAACGGTGCAGATTTTAAGGGAATGATTAACCTCATCGAAAACAAGGCATACCTTATACACGATCCTTCCAAAAAAGATGAACCCGCGGATATACCCGAGGATATGATGGAACTGGTAGAATCCTACCGGCTCTCCATGATCGAATCCGCTGCAGAGGGGGACGATGATCTCCTGGAGAAATATTTTGAAGAGGGAACACTTTCGGAGGACGAAATCCGCAAGGGGCTCTTTGAGGGGCTCAGGGATAACAAAATAGTTCCCGTTCTCTGCGGCAGCTCGCTTCAGAATAACGGAATAGCAAGTCTTTTGAACTTTCTCGGCAACAATGCTCCGTCTCCGGAGGTCAAACCGGAAACCGGATATACCGAAGATGGAGAAGAGATAGAACTTCCTATATCCGTAGATGAGCCCATGAGCAGTTTTGTGTTCAAGACAAGTATAGACCAGTTCTCCGGCAGACTCTCTTTTCTTAAAGTTGTAGGCGGAAAGCTTGTACCGGAAATGGAGGTGTATAACTATAGGGAACAGAAGAAAGAGAAACTCCACAAAATCTATAAGGTAAACGGGAGAAAACTGGAAGATGCAAAAGAGCTTCAGGCCGGCGACATCGGAGTTGTAAACAAGCTCGATAACGTGAACACCAACGACACTCTATGCTCTCCCGACAGGATAGTAAAACTAAAGGAACTCGATCTTCCCCAGCCTGTATACGCCCTTACGGTATCTGCAAAAGACAGAAAATCCGAGGACAAACTCAACGATTTTCTTCACCGCATAACCGAAGAGGACCTCACTTTTAAAGTCAGCTTTAACAGCGAGACCAAGGAGAGCGTTATATCCGGTATGGGTGAGCTCCATATAAATATGGTTCTCGACAGAATAAAGGAAAAACAGAAAATAGAACTCGAAACCAAAACTCCGAGGGTTGCTTACAGAGAGACTATTACCGGTCCCGCCTCGGCAGAGTACACCCACAAAAAGCAGTCCGGAGGCCATGGGCAGTTCGGTCGGGTAGTGCTGGAGATAAAACCCCTCGAACGTGGAGGCGATTATCAATTTGAAAACGCTATTAGGGGACAGGCGGTATCCAAGGGTTATATGCCTGGAATAGAAAAGGGAATACACGAGGCAATGCAAGAGGGGTTTTTAGCCGGATATCCGATTGTCGACGTGGCCTCTACCGTAGTAGACGGGAAGGAACACCCGGTGGACAGTTCCGAGATGGCCTTTAAGCAGGCAGGCAAGGGGGCCTTCAAGACCGCGGTGGAAAAGGCAAACCCTGTCCTTCTCGAACCGATTATGAAACTCAAGGTTTTTGCAGAGGACAAGTTTCTTGGAGACATTCTATCCGATCTCAGTTCCAAGCGTGGACGGGTACAGGGACAGGAAGACCTCGGAGGCGGGATAACCCAGATAAACGCCGAAGTCCCCCAGTCTGAGATGCTCCGTTATGCAATAGACCTCAGGTCCATAACTTCCGGTACCGGCTCTTTTGAACTCGAATTCGACCATTACGAAGAGATAAGGGGCAAAATAGCCGAGGCTGTTATAGAGGATGCCAGGAAAGCGGCGGAAGCTGAAGAATAGATTTCCCGGATGCAGAAACGGGGCTCCACCTCAAGTGTCGCGCTTAAGCAAGTGTCGCGCTTACACGTCGAGCCCCGTTTTTTTAACCTTGCCTACTTTCTGTCTTTAAGAGGCACATAGGAGAGAGCATTTTTCCTTATATGCTTATAGGCCGGGCGTATAATGCGCCCTCCGTTTATCAACTCTTCGATCCGATGCGCCGCCCAACCGGAGATGCGCGCCGCCGCGAATATCGGGGTAAAAAGATCGTCCGGGATATCGAGCATGTGATACACAAAACCGGAGTAAAAATCGACGTTAGGCGCAATGTCCTTGTCGGAATTCTTTACTCTCCTGAAAATTTCCGGAGTAAGCCGCTCTATTCTCTCGTAGAGGTCGAACTCCATCTCATACCCCTTCTCCGAAGCGAGGTCTTTAGCCCTCTCCTTGAGGAGTACCGCCCGGGGGTCGGAAAGAGTATATACGGCGTGGCCCATCCCGTAGACCAGACCCTTTCGATCGTAGGCCTCCTTTCGTAGTATCTGTTCTATATAGGAGGCTACCTCATCTTCGTTTTCCCAGTCGGACACATGTTCCTTGATATTAGCCATCATCTCGCGGACCTTGATATTGGCACCGCCGTGTTTTGAGCCCTTTAGAGCACCGACCGCCGAGGCTACCGCGGAATAGGTGTCCGTGTCCGAAGAGGAAACTACATGAATGGCAAAGGCGGAGTTGTTACCGCCTCCGTGCTCCGCGTGGAGCACCAGATTAAGATCGAGCAGCTCCGCTTCGAGTTTCGTGTAGGAGGCATCCGGCCGAGTAAGTCGCAGGATATTCTCCGCAGTGCTCGCCTCCGGGTCCGGACTGTGGATGTAGAGAGTTTTTTTGTTGTAGTAGTGCTGTTTTGCCTGGTATCCGTAGGAGATAAAAGTCGGGAACCGGGCGATAAGCTCGATGGACTGGCGAAGCACATTCTCTATGGAGCTGTTTTCCGGATCTTTATCGTAGGAGTAGGATACAAGAACGCTCCTTGCCAACTTGTTCATTATATTGTTGCTCGGTATATTGAGTATCATATCTTCTGTAAATGTTCCGGGAAGACTTCTGTTCTCTCCAAGAAGAGTGCAAAACGCATCGAGCTCTTCCTTGTTCGGGAGCCGTCCAAAGAGAAGAAGGTATACCGTCTCCTCGAAACCGAACCTGTTCTCCTCCTGAAACCCCCTCACCAGATCCTTTACTTCTATGCCCCGATATCGCAGCCGCCCCTCTACGGGTACCTTCTCCTTCTCATCGACAATATACCCGTGTACGTCTCCAATCTGGGTCAACCCGACAAGGACCCCCGTGCCGTCTTCGTTTCGAAGACCACGTTTTACCCCGTACCTGCTGTAAAGGGCCGGGTCGATCTGCGTATTTTTTTCTACAGATGCGGCATATGCACCTATATCCATATCTTTTTTCGTGTCCATGTGAAAACCTCCTACTCTTTCCTAAAGAGTATTTCTCGTATTGTATGTTGTTTCTTCAAACCCTTTTGTTCAAAGCTTGTCTTCGGCCTCCATGACTGGGTAGGAGCAAAGACTTTGTACATGTTTTTTATTTGCGCAACTCCGCTCAAGGTGTGTACAATGCCCCAGGCGTAGTCCTCCCAGTCGGTGGTTACATACAGATACCCTCCGGGGGATATCTTTTGTGCGAGCATAGCAGAGAAGTCGCGGTCTATTATGCGGCGTTTATGGTGCTTCTTCTTTGGCCAAGGGTCGGGGAAGAATATATGGACCCCGGCCAGGGAGTTTTCCGGGATCATGGATTCGAGAACGGAAACAGCATCGTACTGTATAACTTTCAGGTTATCCAGTACGCGTGTGTGAATCTCGTTGAGCACCTTACCTACCCCTGGAGGGTGGACCTCTATACCTATAAAATTGTAATTCCCAAGGGTCTCTGCAATTTGCAAAGTAGCCTCCCCCATACCAAAGCCTATTTCCAGAATAACCGGCTGTTGCCTTTCAAACACTCCGGAATAGTCCAGCATATTTTCGGAAAAAGAGATACCGTATAGCGGATAAAGATCTCTAAGAGCTCGCTCCTGGAGTTTTGTCATTCTCCCTGCGCGGATTACGTAGCTCTTGTTTCTTCTGTTTTGGGTGAGTATAGGGCTCATGAGGGCCATGCTAAAATATTAGTCTTCTTAATGCAATACGTCATCCGCCGTTTCGGCTCGGAGCATTCTGCGGGCCTTCTCCTCGGCCTTCTTTGTGTCTATTGTGGAGATAAAACTCCGCACGGTATTGAGCATTCTCGAATCTACACTAAAACTCCTTATCCCTATTCCAATATAGAACATCAGCATCGTCTCGTCCCCCGCGGAATCTCCACAGACCGATAGGGGGCACTTTTCCGACTGCGCGGCTTTTGCGATATTTTCGAGGGTCCTGAGCACCGAAGGATGGTAGATATTGTATATATCCTCGACGCTTTCGTTTGCCCTGTCCACTCCAAGAAGGTACTGCACAAGATCGTTGGTTCCTATCGAGATAAAATCCGCGTGTCGAGCTATAACGCCCGCGGTTACTGCAGCCGAGGGAAGCTCTATCATCGCGCCGTATTTCGGACTCCCGTTGTAGGGAAGCCCCTCTTTCTTCAACTCTTCCATTACCTGGGTAATAAAGTGTTTTACCTTAAAAAATTCTTCCACCCCGTAAATAAGGGGAAAAAGGATATTCAATTTACGCCCAACCCCTGCCTGGAGTAGCGCCCTGATCTGTGTTCTGAAAATGTCGAGATGCTTTAAAGCGTACCTTGAGGCTCTTAAACCCATAACCGGGTTTTCCTCTTCCAAATCCATGGAAGCGGAAACTTTCTTATCCCCCCCTATATCCATGGTTCGGAAAAAAACCGGTTCCATCTCCGAGAGGATTCTGCGATAAATAATCTGCTGCTCCTCCTCGGATACAAAATCGTTTCTCACCAAAAAGAGGTATTCGCTCCTGTAAAGGCCGACTCCCCCTGTTCCTGCTTTTCGTGCCGACCTCACATCGCTGAGCAGGTTAATATTGGAGAGCAGTTCTACACGAGAACCGTCGGAGGTAATGCAGGTAATTTCCGGCTGAGCGGACTCTTCGGTCGCAGAGTTTCGGGTCTCCATCTCTTCCTGCAAATTGGCGTACTTTTCTATAACCTCTTCTTCCGGATCCAGGATTACCGCTCCCTGATACCCATCGAGGATAAGAAAAGTGCCTGGATCTCCTACAAAAAGATTTTCTTCCGTAAGCAGTACCGAGGGCACATTAAGGGATCTTGCAAGAATGGAGACATGGCTGGTAACTCCGGAGCCGTAGATAACAAAGCCCTCTACATTCTGGGCCGAGAGTTTTACCAGTTCCGAGGGTAGCAGGTTTTTTGCTATAACAATTTGTCCGGTATAATCTCCGTCCTCCATGCTCTCTCCGGAGAGATTCATTAGAAGACGGTGTCCAAGATCTTTTACGTCGTGTATTTTCTCCTGCACATAGACGTTCTCGTTTTGCAGAAAGAGTTTTACATAATCGTTTACAACTTCCACTACAGCCTCGGGAGCGGAAAAGCCCTTATTTATAAGCGAACGCATGGAGCCGGTAAAATCCGTATCGCTCAACATAAGAAGGTGAGATCCGAAGATAAGAGAACCTGCTTCGGAAAGTTTTTCATCCATATGCGCCTGGATTTCTTCGAGCTGCCTTTTGGTTTTCTCAACAGACGTTTCGAAGGAGTCTATATCCTTGTAGTACAGGTTTGAGTTTAACTGCATAAAGAGCGCTTCGTCGGCATCCGAAATGGTTACGGTTCTACCCATCGCTATTCCCGGAGAGGAGGCTTTTCCATTGTAGTAGCTTTTCCTCTTGCCCTGACCTTTTTTCGGCTTTTCTTCGCTCTTTTCCGTGTGGCCGTCGGCTTTTCTCAGTTCCATAAGCATCTTTGCGTTTTCGAGAAAATTTGCAAGCTGGCTCGCTATGGTGGAGAGGGCGCGAATATCCCGCTGAGAATAGTAATCCGCCCTCGAGTCCTCGAGAATAATTACTCCGAGCTTCTTACTGGTGTGAAGGATGGGTACGGCGAGAAAACTCTCGTATTTTTCTTCGAGGATCCCGGGTACATACTTGAAGTTTGGATCTTCCGAACCCTTTGGCACGCATATCGGTTTTAACTGTTTTAGAGAAGTTCCGGTAATACCTTCTCCTATTTCCAGTTTGAGTTTTCCAATAGCCTCCGGATTGAATCCCACCGCCGCCCGGAGAATAAGGTGGTTTCCCCCCTTGTCGAGGAGAAATATGGCGCACGCCTCCGTTTCCATGTGCCGGGCAATAACTTTAACAATCAGATGAAGGAGCCCCTGTATATTTGTGCTGTTTTGAAAAATTCCGGTGAGTTCACCTACGTTGCAGAGCAGATC
>JBKHFZ010000038.1:0-18539 GCA_046539925.1 Spirochaetaceae bacterium | reverse complement strand
CCGGCTTTCTTTGAACTTCTGCGTTCGTACTCCTTCAGCAGCTGCGGAATAACTTCGGGGTGCCGCATTACAGCCTCCCCCACCAGGGCCGCATCGAAGCCGGCGCCTCGAGCGTGGCGTATATGCTCGGGGTAAAAAATTCCCGATTCGAATACCAGCTGCGTCCTCCAGTCTATGGAAGCTGCTATTGCCGGCGGAATAAGCATATCCACGGAAAAATCTGCAAGATTTCGGCTGTTTATCCCCACGTAAGAGGGCTCAAAACAGCTCAGCCTCTTTATGTCTTCCTCGGAGTGGGCCTCCGCCAAAACGGCAATTCCCAGTTCTCCGGCGGCTGCAAGGATCTCTTCCAGCTCCCTGTCGGAGAGCATACGGGTTATACAGAGAACCGCATCCGCCCCCGCCCGATACGAGACCTCCACGTCGGCGGCATCAAAGAGAAAGTCCTTTCTCAGGAGAGCAAGGGAGGGGAAGCGCTCCTTTATTACCATAAGATCGTCAAGAGAACCCCCAAAATGGTCCTCCTCGGTAAGTACGGAGACTGTGGGGACACCGTAGTCGGAATATATTCGAGCCTGCTCCACCGGATCCGCTTCCCCCGCGATAGTTCCCCGGGAGGGGCTCGAACGTTTTACCTCGCATATAAGGGCCGGCTGCTGTAAAAAGGGCACTATCGGGACTGTGCGGGCCCCCGGGACAGCCGTGGAGAGCGCCGGCCCCTCCATCTGAATACGCTCTCTCCTTCGTGATGCGATGCGGTCAAGTACGGCTTCCATGGACGGCCTCCTCTTCGGCCCTCTCGGCCAGACGGGAGCTTATCTCTACGCTCTCCTGCAGCTTTTCTGCAACCTTTCCCGATGCAAAGGCCTCCCGTGCGCGCTCAACTCCCTCTTTTAATGTGGAAGCTATTCCGTAGACCTTGAGAGAAGCGGCAGTGTTGAGGATAACCGCATCGAGGATCGCCGCCGAACCGCCTCCTGTCAAAATATCTTTGGCAGCAGCGGCATTCTCCTGGGCCGATCCACCGGCCAAGGCGGAGAGTGGATGGAGGCCTATACCCAGCTCCTCCGGTTTTATGAGGAAGTTTTCAAGATTTCCCTCCTCGTCTACAAAGACCACCCTGGAGGGTGCCGATACGGATAATTCGTCCAGACCATCCAGGCCGTGGACGACCATTGCGCGTCTAATACCCAGAATGTGTGCAGCCTCGGCAACGGGTTCGCAGAACTCTTCGGCATACACACCTATAAGCTGATAATCCGCAGCCGCTGGATTTACCAGGGGGCCCATCAAGTTCATAATCGTCTTTATCCCGAGCTCTTTACGGGGTGCCGCGGCGTACTTCATCGCCCTGTGGTAGATAGGGGCAAAGAGAAAGGCAAAGTTGTTCTCTTTGAGCATCCGGGCGCTGTAGGCGGGAGGCAGATCCACCACAATGTCGAGGGCTTTGTAAAAATCGGCGCTTCCGCTTTTGGAGCTCACCGCCTTGTTGCCGTGCTTTGCCACCACCGCTCCGCAGGCGGAGGCGGCGAGGGCGGTAAGGGAGGAGATGTTGAAGGTTCCCAGACCGTCTCCGCCGGTGCCGCATGTATCGAGTACCGGGGCTTCCGATTCTATGGGGACGCGTTTTCGGTGGAGCACCGCCGCACAGCCGGCGATCTCCTCGGGAGTAATTCCCTTTGCGTTGAGGGCTACAAGAAAACCGGCAATTTGAGCGGGAGAGAGGTTGCCGTCGGTAAGGTCTTCCATAAAATTGGAAGCCTCCGACCTGCTCAGGCTGGCACCCGCGAGGAGACGACCGAGGTATTGGGCGGGTACGAAGGGTTCCCGGTGGTAGTGGAGAAAGTTGTTGAGCAGTTTTCTCCCCGAATCGCTGGCGATAGACTCGGGATGAAACTGCACCCCCTCGAGTATAAGGCTTCGGTGGCGAATACCCATAATTTCGCCCTCTCCGTTGCGTGAGGTAACCTCGAACTCCGGGGGGAGGGTCTTCTCTTCCACGACGAGGGAGTGATACCGGGTAAAGACGGAGGCGGGGTCGATGGAGCGGAAGAGCCCTCTTCCGTCGGGGTTAACCCCTTCGGTTTTTCCGTGGACTATCTTTTTGGCCTGTACGATCTTCGCTCCAAAGGCCTGTGCAATTGCCTGATGCCCGAGGCATACCCCGAGAATCGGTATTTCTCCTGCACACGCGTGTACCGCCTCTATACAGATTCCGGCCTCCTCCGGTCTGCCCGGGCCGGGGGAGATGATGATCGATGACGGGGAGAGCTCCCCGATCTCTTCGATTGTAATGCGGTCGTTTCGCACTACATATATCTCCTCCACGGTTATTTCACTCAAGGTCTGAAACAGGTTGTAGGTAAAAGAGTCGTAATTGTCGAGTATCAGTATCATTCTAATTCTCCTTTTCCATTGCGTGGACAAGTGCCGAGAGCTTTGCCTCGGTCTCTTCGAACTCTCTCTGGGGGTCCGAATCGTAGACAATCCCGGCTCCCGCCTGCAGATAAAATGTGTCGTCCATTTTGAGGGCGGATCGAATGGTTATGCAGGTATCGAGGTAAGCTCCTGGCTCCATATAGCCGACAAGCCCGGCGTAGAATCCTCGTCGGTGGGGTTCGAGGGCATCTATTGTCTCTATTGCTCGTATTTTAGGGGCCCCGGAGACGGTGCCCGCGGGGAAGCTTGCCCTTATAATGTCCGCCCCGGAGACCCCTTCCGCGGGCTCTCCGCTCACCTCCGAGACCAGGTGCATTACCTTCGCGTACCGCTCTACCTCCATAAATTCCCTCATCTTTACCGTACCCGGAGTGCATACTCTTCCCAAATCGTTTCTCGCCAGGTCGACCAGCATGAGGTGTTCCGCCTGCTCCTTCTCGTCCTCCCTCAGCTCCTTTTCGAGAGCCCTGTCTTGCAAAAGGTCCTTACCCCTCCTCCTGGTTCCCGCGATGGGGCGCAGTACCGCCTCGTGCTGCTTTGCTTTAACGTGCACCTCCGGCGAGGCGCCGAAGAGCTGAAAGCGGGTAAAATCGAGATAGAAGAGGTAGGGGGCGGGATTTACCGTCCGCAGACGTCTGTACGCCTCGAGACCGGAGAGTGTGCTTTTTACCGAAATTCGCCGGGAAAGTACCCCCTGCAGGAGGTTGCCGGCGATTATCTCCTTCCGTATTTTTTCAACTCCCTCGCAAAAGAGGTCATACCCCTCCCTGCTCACGGGGGGAAATTCCGCCAGCACAGCCTTTTCGTCCTGTAGATAGGTAAAATCGAGGTCCGCAATTCTCTTTTCGGTTTTCTCGAGGGCCTCCGACAGATCGATTTCGTGCTCTCTGTAGTTGAGACCGATAAGGTAGAGAAGGTCGGTATAGTGGTCGAAGACCAAAATCTGATGTCCGAAGATAAAAAGTCCCTCCGGGAGCCCGAGGGGGTCCTCCCTCTCTTTAAGGGCGATGGTGTCGCACCTGTGGCAGAATTCGTAGGAGAGAAACCCCAGCCCCCCCGCGGGAAAGGGAAAATCCTGAAAGGGCGCGGTGTGCTGGTCGGCAAAATAGCGGAGCGCATCGAGTATGTCCTTCTCTACCTGCAGCTCTTTGTCCGGAAGTCCCTCCTGTCTAAAAATCACCTTTCCCCCTTCCTGGGAGACTCGGAAGGCTTCGTCGAGGAGGAGTAGAGAATAGCGCGATCTTCCTTCGGCGTAGCTCGCCGATTCAAGCAGAGCCTTTGCGCTGAGTTTACGCGCCAGAGTGTAGGGAGTAAACTTTTCCCCCGAGAGAATCTTGATTACTTGATTTGATGTGCCCATAAAACCTCCTTTTCCGCTCTCCGGCGGGAAAACAGGGCAGCGGGCATAAAAAAACCGCCTCTTAGGCGGATTGAAACCGCCGCAGCCCCGTTTTCGACCGGGTCTGCGGCACTAATGCACGCTTAACAGTGCGACCCGGCTAGTTCCGCCAAGTCCACCACAAGGTGCGAGTTGTTGTTAGATGTATAACCCTCGACATCGTTATCATTGATAGAAACACTAACGGGTAATTAAAAACTTGTCAAGGGAAAAGCTCAAAAAGCTCAAGGCTTGTTTTTGGGAGGGAAAGTTACGGTAAAGGTGCTGCCCCCCTGTACATGCAGTTCTACCGTACCTTCGAGCTGGCTGGTGAGGGTTTTTACCAAGGTGATGCCGAGGGTATCCGTCGAAGAGTCGAGCAATTCCGGGTTCGCCCCTCTACCGTTGTCGGCAACAGATATTTGAGCCGCCTCCCCGGAACGACGGAATGAGATATCGATGGTACCCTCGGAGTACCCGTGAAAAGCGTGGGAGAGGGCGTTGCTCACTAACTCGGTAATAACCAGACCGCACAGAATTGCCTGGTCTATATGGATAAAACCCTCATCAAGCTCAAACCGCAGATTAACCATTCTGTCGTGATTCTCGAAACCCTGGAAGACGGCATGGGTCACTTTCTGTATGTACCTTGCCATGTCGATCTCTTCAAATACTTCGCTGGAATAGATCGTCTCGTGAATAAGAGCCATCGAGTGAATCCGCACAACACTCTGCTGGAGTATCTTTCTTTGCTCTTCGTGCTCCATAGAGGAAGACTGCAAATTGAGAAGAGAAGAGACAATCTGCAGGTTGTTCTTTACCCGATGATGAACCTCTTTTAACAGATTTTCCTTCTCTGCAATCGAGTTTTCGAGCTGTTTTCTCATCTGCCTCAGCTGTTCGAGCATGGAACGGAAATTCTTCATAAGAAGCCAGACTTCGGAATTCTCTCTGTAGGGGGAGGCCGCCACTTGGGGGAGATAGTCGGGGTTACGGGCGATCTCGTTAAAATTTTTTAGCAGTTGATGGTAGACAGAGTAGTACGGCCTAAAGAGCAGAATAAGCACAAAAGAGAAGAGGATAATAATGAGAAGTACCGCGAGGGAGGTGTTTCTAAAGTAGTCTGAGAGCATAGAGTTAATATCATAGAGGTATAAACCCGTTCCCACATAACACGAGAGCTCGTCTATACCCACTACATAGGAAATTTTGCGTTCCGGTGTATCACGGTCGGGGGGAGGGTAATAGTATTCGACAAAACCCGATCCCCTTCGGGCGACCTCGACCAGTTTGCGTATAATATAGCGGCCGTTGCTGTCTTGCAGGTCCCACTGGTCGGTACCCTCCTTATCCGGCTCGAAGGGTTGAACGAGCATGGTTCCGTCGTAGGAGCTCATAAAGAGATAATTCCGGGTCGAAGGGTCGTCGTATACGAGTCTCCTTACCGTATCCCGTACTTCTTCCAGAGCCTCCTCGCGGCTCAATTCTCCTTTCTCGAATTTATCGCGGATAGGTTCTATAGCGTTTACACCGAGAGTGACGATGCGTTTGAGTTCCTGTTTGCGCATCTCCACGATGCTGTCGGAGAGTTGTTCGGAGAATAATACACTCAACACGGCAATAGCGATTACCGCGGTAGCAAGGGCTGCAGCAAAGCGCACACTGCTGCGGGAGGTAAACTCTACTTTCTCCTCCGGTTGACTATCCATTACCCGAGGGAGTATAAAAAAATAAGAGACTATGCACAAGGGTGGTGGAAGACTTATAAAGAGAGTCTGGGAGTGATGCTGCGGGTTTTCTCCCCGCTTCCGTATTGCCTCACCTGAAAATTCCAACTTGACACTTGTATGAACATCCCATACCTTCCAAATGTGAAAAAGATTCTTGAAAAGGTTCTGCCCCTGTGTGCATACCTGTGTTTTGTCTCTCTCTACGTTATAGGTAGACCGCTGCTTATTAGCCGTATATCTGCCGAAGAGCTGCAACTAAGTGCCCTTGCAATCGAAGGATTTTTTGCGCTTTTTCTTCTTGCCCTTGCCATGGTCGTGAGTCGTTTCCATATTTCTGTCTCGGCGCTGCTCCTCTTTCTTTTCGTGCTGCACCGGGTCGTAAGTATGGAGACGGTTCTCTCCCTGTCGACGGTGCCGAACCTCTGGGATCTCAGATTTGCCCGGGGTGAGCTTCTTACCGGAAGCGCCTTCAATCTCTCCTTCCCCGGCTATCTCCTCCTTCTCCTTCTATCCTGCGGTCTTGTTATCTCCATGCTTCGCAAGATGCCTAAAACGCGCCGGGTGCTGTATATTTCTTTCTTTACCTCAGCCTCAGCTCTATTTGTGGTAATACTCCTTACACCTCCTGGAGCTACCTGGCGGTCGACGGATCTGAGCTATTTCTCTCTGCGAAAAACCGTGAGCCCTCCCGCCGTGAGCTGGGTCTTTGACGATTCCCACGCCAGGGAGGATACACTAGTGGATGGAAAAGACGAACGCCTACAGAACGAAGGGCGGCTTGAAACAGACGAGCAGTTTCGTCTCTCCAACGCGGGAGAGTCGGCATACATCCAAAAGCCGGCGGGGGAAAAGCGGAATGTGCTCCTCCTCGTACTCGAGGGCATACCCGGAGCCTATCTGCGGCAGGTACAGCAGTACATGGGTATGGAATACCCTGTGCTTATGGAAGAACTCTCCAGTGCGGTAGAGGATGCACTTATAGTTCCCAATTTTTTTACCCACAGTCGTCAGACTATTCGAGGTCTCTACGCAATGCTTTCGGGTAATTACAGCAGACTCACCGCAGCCACACCCAAGGTGTATGACTATCTCGCCCTTCCCGAAGAGGAGCGCCCCCTCATGTTTCCGGAAATTCTTCGCAGAGAGGGCTATAGAACCCACTATCTTCAGGCTGCAGGTTTGGGATATATGTCCAAAGACCGGTTTATGCCCGCCGCAGGTTACCAAGAGGTTCTTGGTAAGTCCTTCTTCGATTATCGGTATGTGGACTCCGTCTGGGGCCCCGACGATAAATCCTATCTGGAGCAATCCCTCTCATATATTAAAGAGCTTAACCGGGGGGAATCCCACCCCTGGTTTCTTACTCTGCTTACCGCCGGTACACACCATCCCTATGCCGTCCCCGAACATCTTGCAGATTCATACCCAAACCCTCGGGAGGCGGCGGTGGCATACCTCGATGAGGCCCTTGGTGATTTTCTTCAAGGTCTTGAGGAGGAGGGAATAACGGAAGAGACCCTTATAGTGGTAACTTCCGACGAGTCCCACGGAGTAGCAGGCCATCCCCATGGGAGATTTTGGGGCCTCCTTGCGGTTCTGGCGCCGGAGAGCCGGTTAGAGCTGAACAAAGGGGTCTTTGGTCTTATCGACATTCCAACCAGCATTCTCGACTATCTTGGGATAGAGAGGTTTCCTCCGCACTTTTCCTCCTACAGTTTTATGCGACCGGAGAGCAAGAGTCGGGAGATGCTGTTCGGCTCCTGCTACTCTGAAGAGAAGGGTGTTTTTATGGAAAGGGCCGGAACGGAGTCAGTGGTCTCTTATACGCCTCCAAACGGTGAGATGTTCGACTCCTCCTACGAGCAAGAGCATCTGCGAGGCGGCGAAGGAGAGGAAAAAGGCAAATTGATTAGTAATCTTCTATCGAGTGCTTATTCTCTTC
Organism: Spirochaetaceae bacterium; assembly: GCA_046539925.1. Taxonomy (GTDB): domain Bacteria; phylum Spirochaetota; class Spirochaetia; order DSM-16054; family Sediminispirochaetaceae; genus CAYFVU01. The sequence goes on along the minus strand of JBKHFZ010000038.1, from coordinate 11,050 downwards.
CCCAAACAAAGAGCTCGAGATCGAAAGAGATAGAAGACCCTCAAAGTCGTGAAGGAGATGAAAAAGTAACAGGGCCGCGAGAGTACCACCTTCTTAGAAAGAATGAATTTGAATTGACCCCCTCAGGGGAGACTTTGACAAGCGGCCAGTACTTCAGTTTTCCCGAAAATTCAACGGTTACCATAACTCTCAAAGCGCACTCTCTTAGGGGGAGAGCGGAGGTTTTTTCCCAGATCCTACAAGTTGCGGGAGATAAGGAGTTTCCCCATGTAGATATTCCTTCGATCCCCTCTGGGGGAAAGCTTCGCCTACGCTTTCGTTTTCCTGTACACGAGGAAATTTCCCGAGTTTGGGCTGTCCTCTCCGCACGCTCGGAAGAGGGGAAGGGAGAAGCTGTGCTGGAGGTGAGCGAATATACACTCAAAATTACTCCGGATAAACTTGCAGACTCATTCGAGGTGATGGAGCTCGAGCTTTCGGAGGGGGGAAACCCGGACACAGCCTCATGAGCTCCTCTTTTCCCTCCTGCGGCAGTTCACCCGGGAGGGGCGGTGCATTGTTCTCCGGTAAAAGGGTTTTACGGTTCTTTGAAGGTATGCTACAATTATCGTGAGCTGAGAAGTTATCAAAGATAATGAATGTGGAGTGTGTGTATGAAAAATCTGTCTATATGTAACAATTCAAAAAAGTTAACAGCACTTTTCCTGTTGGCCGGTCTTCTTTTGGCTGCGGCGGTGCCGGTGTATGCAGGGGGGGCGCAGGAGGAAGCATCTGTTATAGATGTACCCGACAGGACGAGAGTGTATATAGCCCCTGGAGAAGAGGATGCGGAATACCAGACTCTTACCCTGCGGCCGGATTTGAAGCTTGCCCCCGACAGGGTTATTCTCAGATACGAGCTTGTCATTTTTACCACGGACGGTGAAGAGGTAAGGAGCATTTCCGCCGAGGAGACACGCAGGAGAGGTTTTTTCGGGCGTCTTTTTGATGTCGGAGAGCGTCCGCAGATCGATCCCGCCGTTATCGAAGAGCTGGAATGGGACGGTAGAAACAATTCCGAAGAGATTGTACCGGATGGAGAGTACATATATCAGCTCTTTATCGAGGACGACGAGGGGGAGGTTTTTCGAACATCCCCCCAAACAGTAACGGTGGACACGGAAGCTCCGGAGATAACGAATCTCGAAGCGGACTATAGAAGCTTCTCTCCGGGGGTCGATGGACAGCGTCCCGAGCTTAAAATTAGACAGGAAGGAAGCCGGGAGGTGCGTTGGACAGGACGTTTTTACAATGAAGACGGCGATGTGGTACGAGAGTATCGGTGGGAAAACCCCGTTCAGTACGATCCTTCCGAATCCCGACAGCAACAGCCGCGGGAAGATAAAGAACCCGAGGCTCTTCGCTGGGACGGCCGGAACGACGACGGAGAGATTGTTCCGGACGGAACCTACAGGTATGAGCTCACCGGCCGCGATAGGGCTGGTAACAGGAGCAGTGAGACAATAGACAATCTGCAGGTTGTTACCGAAGGCGGTTCCGTCCAGTTGAGTGCTAACCGTAGCGCTTTCTCTCCGGAGGGGCCTGTACCCGATGTTACTTTCGAAACGGCCGTAGATTCTCCGGTAGGAGTTATGGAGTGGGAGGCCGCCGTTACAAAACCGGAAGACGAGTCGGAAGTGTACTACGAGGTCGAGGGGGAAGGAGAACCACCGGCAGAATTCCGGTGGGACGGCACCGACGAGACAGGCCGTGTTCTTTCCGACGGAACGTACAGTGCGGAGCTAACCGTGCTCTTCGAAAACGGTTTACGAGAGAGCTCCCGGCCCCTTGATATTACCATAGATACCGAGCAGCCTGTGGCTCGGCTCAGTTCGAATCATGAAGTCTTCGGGGGGTCTGCAAAGCCTGAGGTGAGAATCGACGGGGATTGGGATACCGATGCGGAGTGGACTGCCGTCGCGAAGATGAATGGCGAGATGTATGAAGTGCAACTGGAGGAATACGACATTACACCGGATGACCTCCCCTATACATGGGACGGCAGCGACCTGGATGGAAATCAACTTCCCGACGGCGAATATACCCTTTGGCTCGAAGGAGAAGACAGGGCCGGCAATCGCGGGCGGACGGAGAAACTCGAGATAGAAAAAGATACCAGGGAGACTCCCATCGATGTAGAGATATCCGACGATGTAGTAGCCCCGGAGTTTGCCGATATGCACGACGAGATTGCAATACGACCCATCCTCGAGGTAAGCGACGGTATCGAAGAGATTCGTGTGAGCATTCAGGATGAAGACGGCAAGAGCCTTCGCACCTTCAGCCGTGACGAGGCCTTCGAGGAGGTTCTCTGGGAAGGACTGGACGATCGCCGACAAGTGGTAGAAGAGGGTGAATACATGGTAGAGATCCAGGTTTTTTACCGTAACGGCAATGAACCGACGGCGTCGGAGGGACCTGTGTTCGTGGACCGCGATGCACCTGAGGTATCACTCTCGGTGCCCTACAGCTCCTTTGCGGCAAATGACGATGGGTATCGCGATACCCTCCCTGTTGAAGTACAGCCGGAAGGAGAAGAGCAGGTAGACGAGTGGATTATGAAGGTGTACCGGAGGGGAGAAGAGGAAGAAGAACCTCACCGTACAATTGCAGGAGAGGGAACGCCTCCCGATACTATAGAGTGGGACGGACGAGACGATCTCGGAGAGATAGTGGACGGACACTATAGAATAGGCGTACTCCTCCGATATGACGGCGGCGGCGAGGTGGAATATACCCTCGAGGATAGAGTGCTCCTCGATGCAAGCGCTCCGGAACTGGAGATTACCGCCGATCCAATTCCCTTTTCCCCTGCCTCTTTAGATGAGAACGGGGACGACGAGAAGGAGGAGTTGACCTTCGGTCTTGATGCGGAAGACTCATACTCCGAAATTAGCCAGTGGAGTCTGCAAGTTGAGGATCCTGCGGGGGATATAGTTAAGGAGTTCTCCGGCGAAGGAGATCCTCCCTCGGAAATAACCTGGGACGGACGGATAGACGACGACTCCTATCTGCAGAGCGGCGTAAGATACGAAGCGGAATTTAGCGCGGAGGACGAATTGAAAAACCGCGGTACCGAAGGTTTTGAGATTCTTGTTGATATAATGGTCCGCAGAGAGGGCGACCGCCTGCGTATTGTTGTGCCGAGCATCCACTTCGAGCCGAACACCGGGTATCTCTTCGAGGAGATTGACGAGCGGTTGATGGAGAACCTCTTAACTCTCAGAAATCTCGCTGGAATACTCAACAGGTTCGACGGTCGCGACATCATAATAGAGGGGCACGCAAACCATGTTTTGTATGAGGATGCCGACCGTAAAGCCGCGGAGCAGCGAAACACCCTGATTCCCCTCAGTCGCTCCCGGGCCAGGGCGGTACGGGATGCTCTTGCCATACTGGGTGTGGATATCGAACGAATGACAATAGAGGCGATAGGAGGAGACCGACCGGAGGTACCCTTCGACAGCGGCAGGCGCACCTGGAGAAACCGCCGTGTTGAGTTCTGGCTCGACAGGAACGACGAGGAGTGAGATCACCCCTGTAAGCACATGATAGATAACCGCGGGTACGGAAGCGATTGCTGTTTCCGTACCCGCTTTCTCTAACCGGTTGTAAGTAGTCGCATTTTGGAGCCAAGCTCGAGAATGCGAATTGCCGGTATTATCACTTGATATCGTGAGAAGCATTTCATATTATCTCCTCATGAAAATGAGATTACCCTTTAGACCTGATACATATTCTATCGCCGGAATTGTTCTCCTCCTGTTTAGCGCTATTGAAACACTCATGCTTTTCTTCGGACTAATTGCGGTGTCCAAAGTCGGGTTTCTGGATATGCCCTTTTTTATTCTTGCCCTCGGTGCCTCACTTCTGGGAGTAGGGCTCCTCATCTTCCGCCTCAGGGAACCGGCGGATGCCGGGCGGCGGGAGAAAGAAGAGAAGTTTTTCTTTTTTACCGAACTCTTAACGGTCTATGCGCTGCTCCTGTTTCTCTTCTCCTACATTTTTGCCGCTAATGCAGGGCTGGACTACGTGCAGCGTTTTATCGAGACGGGTGGAGAGCTGAGGCTCGCCATGGATACGGGTACCGAAAGGGCTATAGTTTCGGCGAGGCTTCTGCCTATCCTGCTTCCGGTTTTATTCCTCCACATCCATCTTGCAGTCCGGCTGCGCAAGTTCGGCCTTCTTCTTACGTTTCTTGCTGCGGGTCTTACAACCCTCTCTTTCCCCTCCATGGTAAAACTCGAAGGTTTCGGATTCCTCGGCTGGGTCTCCCTCGCACCCCTAGTGTATCTGCTGTGGAAGAGCTCATACGGAAAGATCGTCTTTTACGGGGTGAGCTACGGGGTGCTTGCCACCCTTATGTCCAACTACTGGCTGGGGACCTTCAGCCTGGTCTCTTTAATGGCGGTGCTTCTTATTTTTCTGTTTTTTTATCTTGTTTTTATGATCCCCTTCGGCGGAGTAATTGTCCTGGCAAGGAGGAGTTCCCCCCTTGTTCGAATGGTTCTGACAGCCTCTATGTGGACGGTTTTTGAGCTATTCCGGAGCAGCGGTTTTCTCGGTTACCCCTGGGTCCTTATCGCACACAGTCAGTACGCCAATGTCCCGCTTATCCAGATCTCCGAGCTCACCGCTGTGTGGGGAGTTACCTTTGTTGTAGTGCTGGTTAACGCAGCCTTGGCCGAACTTCTGAGATACCCCGAGGATTCTGCGTATCCCGGGGGAGAGAAAACGGCAAAAAGGCTGAAGAGGGCGGTTCTCTTTGCAGCGGGTGTAGCGGCGGCGGCTCATGTCTATGGAGGATATATCCTGCTCGCCGAAAACCGATATCCCGAAGCAGATACCTTTGCCTCTGTGGCCCTCATTCAGCAGAACTCCGACCCCAGAAAACACGATTACGACCGCACCTTCGAGTCTCTAAAAACCTTAACCGACAGGGCGCTCGAGGAGGATCCGGATCTTGTTGCCTGGTCGGAGACCGCCTTTGTGCCTAATATTAGGCGATGGGGAGAGGAGAATCCGGAGCGCCACAGTCTTGCCCGCCTGATCCATGAGTTCAGAGACTACCAGGAATCCACGTCTGCGTGGCTGCTAACGGGGAACGACGATTATAAGCGTGTGTTTGACGGAGAGGAGAAAGAAGTTGACCGCTTGAACTATAACGCGGCGGTGCTCTTTTCGGATAAGGGCAGGCGGGTAGAAACCTACCATAAAATAAAACTCGTGCCGTTTACCGAGCATTTTCCCTACGAAGAACAGCTCCCCTTTGTGTATAAAACACTGCAGGATTTCGATGTCTATTTTTGGGAACCGGGAGAGGAGCGCACGGTGTTTCAACACCCAAAATTTACTTTTTCCACACCTATTTGCTTTGAGGATGTATTTCCCAACGAAATACGTCAATTCGTGCTGTCCGGCAGCGAGGTCATCCTCAATTTAACCAACGATTACTGGTCCCTTACGGAGGTGCAGGCACAACAGCATTTTGCGGGGAGCATTTTTCGAAGTGTGGAAAACCGCAGACCTCTCCTGCGCTCTACCGCTTCCGGGGTAACCTCCCACGTGGACCCCTACGGCAGGGTAATAGAGACTCGCCCCCAGTACAGCGAACAGTACATGATTGCCGAGTTTCCGGTGGCTCATGATCCTCCCTTTACTCTCTATACACGACTGGGCGACTGGTTTCCCCGGGCTGCAGCTCTCCTCGTGGTGCTTCTCACGGCGGCCGGATTAAAGAGTTCTCTATTTTTAAGATTTTCCGGGCTTTTTCGTTTTTTTAAGCGGAAGCCGTAAACCCTTCCACGAGACGGGAACTTTGAGGAGGGTGAGTACGGTTATAAGGCTGTAGTAAAACATGGAAAACACGATATTCGGTATTAGCAGCACCCAGTACCACAGCCCCGGTTTGTTTAAGATTCCCGCAGTGACGGCTGCACTACCCATGCTGATAAGCGAAGCGGCGGCGGGTAAGCCTGCTGGTGGGAAAAAGAGGGCAAGGGGAAGAAGAAGGGTGCTTGCGCAGAGGTACAGCATAACCATGCCGTAACCTATGCGAGTTGAGATGTCCGGTGCAAAGAGGCCGCCGGCGTTCCAGCGGGTACTTTGTCCCACCATCCCGGAGAGTGTCGGCTGGGGAGCGGGTGTTACACATATCCGCGGATCCCGTACAGCCAGTATCTTCCATTTTCCGGTCTCCCTCACCTGACAGATTAGCTGTGCATCTTCGGTAAGGGAGAACTGCAAACCCTCGAAGCCGCCGGCCTCGGAGAGGGCCTGTCTCCTCACGGCGAGATTGTTGCCGAACCCTCCCGAAGGCATGCCGAGGCCGGCCGCCGCTGCTGTATACTGATACCGAAAAACCTGGTCGAAGCCCTGGTAGTAATCCCACAGACGGGATCGTCTTTCAAGACCCTCTACACCGGGTATTACGGTTCCAAAGGCCAGTCCTACCTTATTATTTGAAAAAAAAGATGAAAAATTTCGAACCCAGCCTGGGGGAATACGGCAGTCGGCATCCGTCATGAGGAGAATATCCCCCCGAGCTGCGGCGGCTCCCGCTGCCAGAGCGTGCTGTTTGGGATTTCCCTGTGGTGGGTTACCTTTGACGCGCACTATCCTTGCTTTTCCAGAACCGGAAAACCGGGAGGAGAAGCGCTCCATTAACTCGCCGGTGCGGTCTTGCGAACGGTCGTCGACAAGGACGACCTCGAACCCTTTTTCGTCCTGACCTTCGATACTCTCTAAAAGCCGGGGGAGCATCTGTTCTTCGTTGCGGGCGGGAACGATTACGCTGATTCTGTGTGTATCTATACGGCGAGAGTCTTTTGCCATTCTGCGCTCCTGCAACAGACTCAGAATTGCACCGGCGAGGATAACTATATGCACCGCCACCATTGCCGCGCTCAACCCCGCAAAAAAGACCGTCAGCATAGCAGAACTCATCCCGTTATTTTTTCTGTTATAAAGAGGTTTCCCCTCTTCACACCGAGGGTCTGCTGTACAGGAGCATGGGAAAACGAATCCCCGGAGGAGGGGCCGCATGAGACAAAACAGGTTCTCGACGCGACTACGAAAAGCACAAGGGAATTTTTTATCTTCATAATCGGCATCGTAATAAAAGGCATGAGGGTAGTCAATCGGGGGATATTGAGTCGCCTCAAATAAACAAAGACTTTAATGTTATATAATGGCATGGTATTCCATTTTTATACGATTGAAGATAGACATTTGCTCATATATTTTATATGATGAGCATACAAGGAGAGAAGTAATGGTAAAACCGCGTGAACGTACAAAAAATGTATATATACAGGACAATAAACCCCTGGTGGCAAAAGTTCCTCATTATAACGGCGACTATCTGCCGGAGACCGTGGCACAGGCCGCGGAAATGCTGGGGGGAGTTGAGAAATCGATTAAAAGGGGTGACGAGGTTATCCTGAAGCCCAATTTTAACTGCCGTTTTGCTATGCCTCTGTCGACTCATCTTGCCTTTTTGACCTCGGTAATAGAGCTGCTCCAGGATCACGGGGCGAAAGTGACGGTGGCGGAGAGCTCAGGGAAGGCGGACGGCCCTACCGAAGAGGTGGTAAAGGACTTGAAGCTGCTTCCTGTTCTCGAGCGTTACGGTGTCCCCTTTGTAGACTTTGAAAAAGACCGGTGGGTCGAAATGGAGGTGCCGGGCAGATATTTCAAGAAGCTCAGGGTTCCAAAAACTATATACGAAGCCGATAAGAGGGTATATCTTGCAAACGCACGATGCCACAACTCCGCCCGTTTCTCCGCAAGCCAAAAACTGAGCGTCGGCTGGATAGATGCGGATTACAGGGGTTTTTTCCACGAAGAGAGGTCTCTGGTGGAGTATAAGATACCGGAATTGAACCTGGGTTGGCAGCCCGATTTGGTATTTATCGATCTCCGTCGCACTACCAACTCCCAATCGGGCCGCGGAAAATATATTTTCCCCAACACCGTCCTCGCCTCCGGAGAGATGGTAGCCATAGATGCGGAAGCTATAAAAACTATAAAGAGTTTTCCCGCCGACAATCTCTTAAATGTGCCTCTCGAGGAGATGGGACAGTTTGCCGCCGCTACAGAGTACGGTCTCGGCTCTCTCGATTATACCCTCCTCGAGGCGGAGGGGAACCTGGAGACACTTCAGAAAAGCCGATTTTAAGAACACAAGAATGGAGGAATGTGCTCGTGGAAAAGATAAAAAAAATTGTAGATAGCTGCAAAGACGATATTGTTCGCCACACCTCGGAATTAATACAGATCAAGAGCGTGGAAGGGGAAGAGAAGCCTGGAAAGCCCTTTGGAGAAGGGGTGGACAAGGCCCTGAGCTATATGCTGGATTTGGCAAAGTCCTTCGGGTTCGAAACGGCAAATGCAGATGGATTTGCCGGTCATGCGGATATAGGAGACGGTGATGACCTGGTAGGGGTTCTGGTCCATCTCGATGTAGTACCCGAGGGGACCGGCTGGGATATGCCCGCCTTTGGAGGCGAGGTGAGGGGAAATCGGATATACGGGCGCGGTGCCGTCGACAACAAGGGCCCCGCGGTTGCTTCTCTCTTTGCAATGAAGGCATTAAAGGAGTCGGCTCTTCCTTTGAAAAAAAGGATTCGTCTTATCTTCGGCACCCATGAGGAGGCTACCTCCGGATGGTCCGATCTAAACTATTACTTTGCAAAATACCCGAGGCCGGATACAGGTTTTAGTCCCGATGCGGAGTTTCCTGTAATATACGGGGAGAAGGGGCTTTTGAATTTCTCTTTACATCGTACACTTACACCCGACGACTCTCCAGTACAGATCGAGAACTTAAAAGGCGGGAATGCGCCGAACATGGTACCGGATTATTGTGAGGCGGAATTAACGGTGGATGAATCCTTTCGACATAAATTTGAGGATAATTTTCACAGCTACATTAAAAAATCGGGTTATCCTCTTTCCCTGGAAGAACGGGAGGACGGGAAAAGAGTATTAAGGGCGAAGGGAGTCTCCGTTCATGCGAGTACGCCGGAGAAGGGGACAAACGCACTCTCCTTTATGTTTGACTTTCTCTCCCAGTGCCCCGGTTTAAATGCTTCGGCTGGGGAGTTCTCGAAAAACTACAGAGAAAAAATCGGTTTTCAAGTGAATGGGGAGTCCATTGGCTGTCAATTTAAAGACGATATTTCGGGGCCCCTTACTTTCAATGCAGGAGTTGCAGCGGGAGATAAAGAGAAAATCGATTTATCGGTAAATATCCGCTACCCCATCTCTTTAGAAGGAGCGAAGGTAATAGAAGGAATTAAAAGGGCTCTCGAAGGTACAGGAGTAGAGGTGGGGAGTGTGGGAGATGTGAAACCTCTCTTTGTGCCCAAGGACGACGAGTTGGTACAAAAGCTTATGGAAGCATACCAAGTGGAAACTGGAGATTACACGAGCGGGCCCATCACCATTGGAGGAGGCACCTACGCCAGGGCACTTCCCAAGGGGGTAGCCTTTGGAGCTCTGTTTCCGGGAAAAGAGATGCGTGCCCACGAGAAAAATGAGTATATCGAGATCGAGGACCTGATAAGCGCAACCCGTATTTTTGCCTCCGCCCTGTACGCTTTGGCTGGAGATAAAATAGAAGAATAAATTTTGCACCCCCTTTTCCCGTGGTATAATAGAAGTGTATCAAAGTATTAGTCATTTTATGGAAAAGGGGGAAAATAAGATGGGCTTAAAAAGCACACGAATCAGTTGGGTTGTTGGTCTATTAGTGCTCGTTCTCTGCGCCGCTCCGCTGGCGGCCCAGGATGAGCTGCCCTGGTGGGGAAGCTACTATATGCCGGGAAATGTATCTGTTTCGGCCGGCATGGGAATAGCCCGATCGTACTGGGGAAACGAGACAACGTTTACCCTCTACCCGGGGGCAGAGGTAAAAGCATTCAAATGGCGCCCCGGTAATCTCTTTGCCGTAGACATGGGAGTCGGGGGGAAAGGAGCTATAGGTTTTACCACCGGAGGTGTTTCTGAACCTCTCAGGTTAGGTGCGGGGCCCTATATGTCGTTTCATCTGGGGTACCGCGGTTTCGGCGGCCTGGGCATAGAGGGGCTGCAGTACCTGGAGCCGTTGGACTTTTTTGCCCATATCGGACTCATGGCCAACTTTGTCGGAGGGCGGGACTTTCTCACCGGTATAGATCATACAGGGATAAACTACTTCCTCTCGGACAATTTTGCCCTTACCCTTTCCACTTCCGGCGAGTGGGGAACATATGGATATCGTAGCTACGGATTAGGCGTACTGTTGAAATTCGGCCCGAAGGAGCGCTTGGGGGCTCCTCCGGAGACCGAGGTGCGCACTGGTTCATCGGTTACCGGTGACTTTATGGTCCAGCCTATCTACTACTATTTTGTTACCCATTACTGGATGTCCCTGGTCCTTGCCGGAGGATATTTTGATGATCAGAGCTATGAAGTAGGGGACGAGACAATACACCACTACACATTTAGGGATCAAGACGGGGAGGAACAGGAGATGGTCCTCTCTCGAGCATTGCTGCACAGAAATACGGACGGTACCGCGTGGTGGGGTTTTGAGATTAGAGAATCCGATATAGAGGCAGAAGAGGGGGACGAGTCGTGGCCCCGCCGGTTCGAGTACCTCGTAAACGAGGACCATCATATATTCAAAGTGCGTTTCATAGACCCGGATTCGGAGGATGTTGTGGTGTACGAGCCGGAGGACCCGACATACTGGGAGCGGTATAGAGATGACCCGGAGGGGCGGTTCTACGACGCCGAAGCACTGGCGGAGCGCTCCGTAGGAAGAGACACAGTTAGAGTGCCGGCTGGATCCTTCGATACCGAAGAGTATCAAGAGGAAGATGAGGAATATATGTTCACCTGGTGGTTGTCCGACGAAGTTCCCGGTCTTTTGGTGAGAATCAGCGGCGAGTACTATGGAGAAGACCTCGAAAGCATAGATGGAGAACTTCAGAGGATTAACCGGGGTGTAAGCTCGCCCTGGGGT
>JBKHFZ010000037.1:0-18830 GCA_046539925.1 Spirochaetaceae bacterium | reverse complement strand
TACTCCAGCCTGTACCCGCTGTAAACCGCACTTGCACAGAGGGTGAGAAACTTTGTCATGTCGCTGTCGCTGCGGCTTGTGATAATAAGAGGTACCTGGGCTCCGAGTACTATGTTTGCCACATCCGCCCCCATGGTCATTGCCCAGGACTTGTAGAGAAAGTTTCCCCCTGAGAGGTGGGGAACAATAAGGATATCCGCTTTTCCCGCCACCGGATTGTCGGTTATTCCCTTGTGATGTGCCGACTCCTCGTAGAGTGCAAGATCGTAGGAGAGGGGGCCTTCTACAATGGCGTCTCCCCAGTCCATTTGGGTAAGCTGTTGGGCAATCATGCTTGTGGGAATTTTGTCCGATGGTTTTTCGTTGGCATCGAGTATTGCGATTTTGGGTCTATTAACCCCCATACTCTTCGCTACGTCGATGGCGTTGTATATAATGTCCTTGCTCGTCTCTATGTCGTTTTTAATCGTAAGTTCCGGGTTTATGCCGGGATCGGTAAGGAAGACGAATCGGTTAAGTTCGGGGAGCTCGAATATTGCAACAAGCGAGAGCCGGCGTCCTGTCCCTATGCCCTTCTCCTTATTCAAAACGGCTTTCATAAAGACGGCGGTGTTTATGTTGCCCTTCATAAACATCTGCCCTTCTCCATCTCTAATAAGCTCCACCCCTTTCATTGCGCAGGCCATCTCGTAGTCCTCTCCGCTTTTAGGCACGTCGTGAATCTTGTAACGGTCTTTGTATTTTCGATAGGCCTCGGGGATATCCTCTTTTGCCCCCACCAGGAAGGCGTTCTGTATAACCCGCTCTTCCATCGCCCGGTTTACCGCACCGATTGCGGTCTCGTTGGGGATTACCACCACGACGTCCATTCCCCCCAGGTGCTTTGCCGCCGCAATGAGTTCGTTCATCTTTTTGCTGCGGGCAAGATGCGACATGGACATACTGTTGTATATGGCGGCGAGGAGTTTAGCTTTGCCGTCGACCGCGGACAGGGCGTGGGGAAGGGAAGAGTCGTAGTAGATGGAGTCTCCCTTGTTCAGGATATGCTCTTTTCCGTCTACCACAATTTTTACGGTTCCCTCCATTACGTAATGAAACTCCTCGCCCTCGTGGGTGGAGTATTCCAGTTTATCGTCGGAGGTTGGGTAGACATCGACAAGAAAAGGCTCAATATGCTTACCGCTGTAGTAGGGAGCAAGATTCTCGTAGTCAAAATCCTTTTTACGCTCGACCTTCATTCTCGAGTTTACATCGGTTACCATTACCGATTTTTCCGTAAACTCTTTCCCGTAGATGAGTGCGGAAAGATCGGTTCCCAGAGCGGATGCGAGTTTGAGGAGTATAGATACCGGGGCTTCTTCTTCGCCGTTCTCTATTTGGCTGAGGTATTCCGGCTCGACTTCTATCTCTGCGGCGAGCTCCTCGATTTCGATTCCACCTTCTGCGCGAATTCTCTTGATGTTATCGCCGGTATGCATATAAATGCCTCCTTTTTACTGCTACTATAATAATTACAGTGTATAGAGGCGCCTGAGCACCTCGAGGTAATCCTCTTTCTGCATGGGTCGTGGATTGTCGGCATTGCTTCCGTTGTGCTCGGACTTCTCCGCCAGCATTTCAAAATCCTCTTCTTTTACCCCCAAGCTTCTAAATGAGGGAAGCCCCGCCTCGGTGGTAAGCGATCGCACTTTGTTCACCGCCAGCTGTGCTCCCTCTTCGGGGCTGGAATAGTTCAAGCCCATGGCTGAGGCAATACGGGCGTAACGCTCCAGTGCGAAAGATCTATTGTACTCCATCATTACCGGAAGAGCTATGGCGTTGCACTCTCCGTGGGGGGCGTCGTATATTCCCCCGAGAGCTTCGGCAAGACAGTGAACCGCTGCAACATCGGAATGGCTAAATGCCATACCCGCGAGGAGGCTGCCGGCAAGCATGGCTGTACGCGCTTCTATGTCGGCCCCCTCCTTTACCGCGGGTATAAGGTAGGCGGATATAAGCTCTACAGCGTAAAGGGCGGCCGCGTCGGCAATGGGTTCCGCGTTTTTGGCGGTATATGCCTCTACCGCGTGGGTAAGGGCGTCGAGACCCGTGGACGCGGTAAGCGCCGGCGGCATAGAGAGAGTTGCTTCGGGGTCGAGGAAGGCTGTTTTCGGCGCGATAAGGGGAGATTTTACGGTAAACTTAAAGTTTTCTCTTGTATCGGTAATTACCGAACTAAAGGTAATCTCGCTGCCTGTACCCGCGGTTGTGGGGACTGTGTAGAGGGGGAGAGGGGTGGTCTCTATACCGGCTCCACCCTCGTAATCCCGCGGCTCTCCTCCCTGGACGGCTACCACGGAGACGGCCTTTGCACAGTCGATCGGGCTTCCGCCGCCGACGGCAACAATACAGTCCGCCTCCATTTTTTCGGCTTCTTCGGCACCGGCACGAACATTTCGGTCTTTTGGGTTGGCTTCGACCCCGTCGTAGATCCGGACAAATATTCCCCGGGTGTGCAAGTCTTCCACCATATCCTTAAAGAGGGGGAGGGCGGAGACGCCGGCATCTGTAATAATAAGTGCCCTTTTAAATCCCTCCGCGGAAATTTCCGGGGGCAGGGAGCGGATAACACCTCTTCCGAAGCGAATAGCCGTGGGAAGAATAAAACTAAAGGGAGACATAAGTGAAGATACTTCAGGTTTCATACCTTTTTTATATCCCCTGTATCCCGGCATGTCAAGAAAGGCAGGCCCGTCTTGCTCTTTTGGTTCCCTCCGGGGGTATCGGGCAGGAGGGGGGAGAATTTACCGTCGGGCACGGGCGGCGCTTTTTTCTTTCTCAATATCATGATATAAAAAAGTATGAAGGAAACGGTAGAAAGAATTCTCCAGGAAGAGGAGAGAGCCCGGGAGTTGGTTCGTTCCGCTCGGGAAGAGGCCTCAAAAAAAGTGAGAGAGGCGGAAAAAGAGGCCGGCGAAATTTCCGATAAGGCGAAGGAGAGAGCGAAGGAGCGGATTAAAGAGTTAAACGAGGCCGCCCGCACGGAAGCAAAAGCGGAGCTGGAGAAAGCTCGGCAGGAAGCGGAGGAGAAGTCCCGCAGACTGGAAGAGGAGAAAGTCGAAAAACTGAAAAAAGTGGCGGAGAGGGTGGTAGAACTGATAATTACTCCTGTTCACAGGCGGGAGAAGTAAAAAATGCCGGGCAGGCTCAAGACTTATGGATATATAAATGCGAAAATTCGCGCAAAACTCTCGGTACTTCTTACCGAGGATGATTATTCCGAGTTAATAAGGGCGGGGAGCGCGGAAGAGGCGGTACAGATTCTCCGGGAGAAGGAGGCATACGCCGATGAAATTGCCGAATACGGGGCTACGGGAGATGTAAGGGCTGTAGAATTTGCTCTTATGGTAAGCGAAATACATCTTCTGCGGGATCTGCTTAAAAACCTCCTTGGCAGACCGGCGGAATTTACCGAGAATCTTCTGCTGCGCTACGAGGTGGAGAATCTGAAAAACGCTTTGAGACTCTGGTTCGAACGTACTTTCAGGGGCAGGAATATTGCAGGAGGCTCTTCGTATCTCTATAACCACAGGATTATCCACGATATTTCCTGTGACGCGCTGGTAGATGCGGAGGGCGCCGCCGACCTGCCTGAGATACTTGGAGGTACTCCCTACGGCGAAATCGTCGCACCCCTTGTTTCTGCGGTTGAAGCAGAGCGGCACCTCTTCCCGCTGGAGATTGCCCTCGACAGCTACTACTTTTCCCGATTGTTGAGCTCTGGGGAGGCTCTTCCCGGCAAGGACAGGAAGATAGCCCTGAGGGTTATAGGAATGGAGGTAGACCTGCTGAATATAGACAGGATAGTCCGCTTCGTCTCCTTTTACCGGAGCGAGGAGAGAAGGAGATGGAACCTTCTTTTGCCGGGGGGGAGGATAGAGAAGGAGCTCCTCGAGAGAGCCTATACGCAGGATAATATCGAAGATGCCCTGGCGGTGCTGCTTTCCAAAGAGTACAGCGAGTACCGGGCTTTTGCAAAGTCCGGAGGAGGAGACCCCTTTACTTATCTGCAGGGGGTGGAAGATATTCTGCGCAGGATATTGTATGATGAGGTGGAGAGACTGCTGTGGGGGAATCCCTTTACCGTTGGTACTATATTGGCATATCTTTTTCTGAAGCGGAAGGAAGTTCGTTCTGTAATTCGGGTTTTGAATGCAAAACAGTACGGATTGGATGAAGAGCGTATACGGGAAGTTTTATGATAACCACAACCACAATGAGACAGCTTTTCGCGGTTATACTGGAGAAAGATAAAGACGCGGTTACCCGTGCCCTCCTGGAAACAGGGGTTATCCATTTTATAGATATTCGGGAGCTCTCCGCCGAATGGACAAGCTCCCTCGAGGAACACAGACCGGAAGGGGGAGGGGAAAAGGCAAAGGAGCTGCGTCGGCGGCTCGAAGGGTTTTTCCATTCCGCGGGGATAAATCCGTCAAAGTATATGGATATGCGCGCCGAGGAGGAGCTGAGCGTTGCCCCCGAGGAGGCGGAGAAGGTAATAGAAGGGATTGCTTCGAAAGTTCGAAAAACCAGGGAGAAACAAAAGGAGCTGCAGGATGAACTGTTGAGGCTCAAGGAGATAGAGAGACGGCTCCCCTCCGACGGGATAGACTATACCCGGCTCGAAGGTTCGCATTCCTACCTCAGTATCCATTTCGGCACTGTGGGGGATAAAAAGAGGGATCTCCTCGAATCCTCCCTAAAAGATTATCCCTCCGTATACATCAAAGGCGAGGGCGGAGAGGATGAACGGGTGGACTACCTCCTTACTCTGCGTCGGGACGAGTCCAGGGTACTGGAGCTCCTCAAAAAACTCGGCTGGGAGGAGAGGAAACCGCCGAAAAAGACCGGGAAGACCGGGGAGACGGAAAAGAACCGGGAGGGAGAAGTTTTGGCGGTCTCGCAGACCGAAACTCTTCCCGCCTCGCACCTGAAGGAGAAGCAGCGGGAGCTCTCCACGCGGCAGAAAGAGCTCGAGGAGAGTGCCGAGAAGATAGTAGCCGATAGAGCCGAAGAGTTGAGCCGGCTGTGGGCTGCCATGCGTGTGAGAGAACTGAGCTTCGAGGTGGAAAGGTTTTACAGAAAAACCGACCGTACCTATCTTCTCTCTGGGTGGATTCCCAAAGAGAGGATGGAGGAAGTTTCCAGGGCTATTATGGGCTCCTGCGAAGGCAAATGCCGGATCGAGTGGCACAACCCTGCCGACACCAAGGATCCCGAGGTCTCCCACAGTGCTCCTGTACAGATGCACAACCCGAAGTTTCTTGGACCCTTTCAAAAACTGGTGGAGAATTATGCTGTTCCTGCTTATGGAACGGTAGATCCCACTCCCTTCGTAGCTGTGTTCTATCTTGCCATGTTCGGACTTATGTTCGGGGATGCGGGGCACGGCGGGGTGGTCTTTTTAGCGGGGCTTATCGGGAAAAAGGTGTTGCAAAGGAGAGGGAAGGAGTCCATGCTGTTTCCTCTCTTTATCTGGTGCGGTTGTGCCGCTATGGCTGCGGGGGTGCTCTTCGGATCCTATTTCGGTATGTCCCTCCTCCCTCCTCTCTGGTTTGATTATCACGGAGTGGTGGCGGGCCACGGCGGCGGTGGGGTGGAGAGTATTGAGGATATACTGCTTATAACCATCTATTTCGGAATAACGGTTATATCCGTCGGGCTCCTGCTCAATTGGATAAACCGAATTCGGCTTAAAGACTGGTTCGCCCTGGTGTGGAAAGAGGGCGGCCTCATAGTAGGATGGCTGTACGCGGCGGGTACCTACTGCGCCTTCTACTTTGTTCGGCACGACTACAGTCAGTTGCCGGAGGGGAAAGTCTTAATGCTGCTCGTCGGCGTACCGGTGCTGCTTTTAGCGGTAAAACCCTACCTGGAACACCGCCGCGGCGGAAACTATGGGACAGAGGCGGAAGGCGGGTCCCCGGAGAAAGCTCAGCCTGCAACTTTTATAATGGAGTGGCTGGTGGAATTGCTGGAGATATTTTCCGGTTATCTCTCCAACACCCTCTCTTTTATGCGTGTCGCGGGCCTGGGAATTGCCCATGTAAGCCTTATGACGGCGTTTTTCCAGATAGCCGATATGGCCGCGGGGGGCGGTACCTACACGATTGCCTCCTACCTTATTCTGCTGGCGGGAAACGCCCTTGTAATAGGTCTGGAGGGGCTCTCCGCGGGTGTTCAGTCCCTCAGGCTCAACTACTACGAATTTTTTTCCAAGTACTTCTCCGGCACCGGAAAGGCGTATTCGCCGGTCTCCCTCAAGGGGGGAGTGCCCAGCGGTTTGGCCGACAGCACCGGGGGGAAAGCATAAATTGGATACCGCAAATCGGGTACCCCAGCAAAACAAGACAAGGAGTGTCATAATGGATAAGCAGAATAACGAGAAGAGACGGTTTATCTCTAAGGTGGGAATGAGCATTGTTGTGATGATCGCGGCGATGGTTTTCTCGGCGTTGGTATTTACGACCCACCTTTCGGCCCAGGAAGGCGAAGGGGCTGCACAGAGTGAGAAGACAATTACTGCAGAGGAGGCGGGGGTGCAGAAGTTCGGGTTTATGGCCGCAGCCATTGCCTTTGGGCTGGGAGCTCTTGGAGCCGGTATAGCAATTGCGCATGTGGGTTCCGCCGCCATGGGTACTCTTGGCGAGAAGCCCGAACTGGCCGGACAGGCTCTTATTTTTATCGCCCTTGCCGAGGGGCTTGTAGTCTTTGGGTTTATTACGGCGTTGATGATACTGGGGAAATTCTAGGTCCTACAGCATTATGAAGTACTTTGTTATAGGCGGAGAAGATGCGGTTCTCGGTTTTGGTATGGTAGGCGTAGATGGGCGCATTGCGGGGAACCCGGAGGATGCCGAGAAGGCCTTTAGCGAGGCTCTGGGGGATAAGGATGTCGGCATTATCATTATTACCGAGCAGGCTGCCTCGCTTATCCGTTCGAAGGTCGATACCTATCTCTATTCCCGCAGTTTTCCCCTTATTGTAGAGATCCCCGACCGGGACGGTCCTATGGAGGGGAGACTCGAGTTGAGGGAGATGGTGAATCGGGCAATAGGTATAAATTTATAGAGGTATCTGCAGGAGGAGTAATGGAAGAGGAGAGAGCCGAAGAGGACAAACTGCTCGATGGAATTGCCGAAGAGGCTCAGCGGGAGGCAGATACAATTCTTGGGGAGGCGGAGAAGCAGGCCCGGGAAATTATGAAGGGCGCGAAGGAGAAAGCGGAAAAAATTGTCGCCGATGCGGAGGAGCGTGGTCTGGAAGAGGCCGAGACGATTAAGGCCGGAAACCGCCGTGCCGTCGAGACGGAACAGAGAAAAATACGGCTAAAATCGGAGGAGAAACTCTTTGCAGAGACCCTGGAGATAGTGCGGTCGCGACTTAAAGAGCTGCAGGGGGACGAAGGATATCCGGACATTGTACAGGGCTGGATTGCCGAGGCGGCGCTGGGCCTTGGCGCGGAGAAGGCGGAGGTAAACGGATCTGTCGAAGAGAGAAAATACCTTACCGAGTCTCTGCTGGGAAGAGCGGAAGAGGAAGTAGACAGCCGGGGCGGCGGCGTTAAGCTCTCGGTCTCGGGCAAAGACCCCCTCTCAGGCCAGGGGGTAGTGCTGGAGGAGCCCGATGGAAGGCTGTTTTTTGATAACCGGGTCGAAGCCCGGCTAAAGAGGTACGCCCCCCAAGTGCGCAGGATGATTTACGAAGAGATACAAGAGAAGCCGGAGTAGGGAATGCAAGAGAGAATTATCGGTAGTGTAAGCAGAGTAAACGGTCCGGTTATAGAAGTGAAAGATATAGACGACGCGATGATGATGGAGCTCGTCCATGTGGGAGATTCTCGGCTGGTCGGAGAGATAGTCAAACTCGCATACAAAAGGGCGGTTATCCAGGTGTATGAGGATACTACCGGAGTTGCTCCGGGAGACCCCGTCTACGGTTCCGGTATGCCCCTCTCCGTGGAGCTCGGCCCCGGACTTATGGGAGAGATCTACGACGGTATCCAGCGCCCCCTGGTAAAGATTCGTGAGAAGAGCGGTGTCTACATCGAGAGAGGGATGGAAGAACCATCCCTGTCGAGAAGCAGAAGATGGAGCTTTACTCCTCTTAAAAAGAGCGGGGATCGTATTGAGGGGGGACACATTATCGCAACGGTCCAGGAGAGCGAGAGGGTGGAGCACCGGATTCTCTGCCCCACCGGGATTTCGGGGGTAATAAAGACTATTGTTCCCGAGGGCTCCTACACGGTAGACGAGACGATAGCGGAGATCGATATCGACGGAGACGGGGCACCGCAGCGGTCGACGGCCGTTACAATGGTACAGCGTTGGCCTATAAGAGTGCCCCGTCCGGTAAAAGAGCGACTCTCCCTCGAGGTACCCCTTATAACCGGACAGCGGGTTATAGACACCCTTTTTCCCCTCGCAAAGGGAGGAACAGTGGCAATTCCCGGAGGCTTTGGTACGGGCAAGACGATGACCCAACACGCGGTGGCAAAGTGGTGCGATGCGGACATTATTGTATACATTGGCTGCGGCGAAAGGGGCAACGAGATGACCGACGTGCTGAACGAATTCCCTCAACTAATAGATCCCCGGTCCGGGACCAGCCTTATGGAGAGGACCATCCTTATAGCCAACACTTCGAACATGCCGGTTTCCGCCCGGGAGGCGAGCATCTACACCGGAGTAACAATTGCGGAATACTACCGGGACCAGGGCTACGATGTAGCCGTTATGGCGGACTCCACAAGCCGTTGGGCCGAAGCGCTTCGAGAGCTCTCCGGCCGTATGGAGGAGATGCCGGCGGAAGAGGGCTTTCCCGCCTATCTGCCCACGCGGGTGGCCGAGTTCTACGAACGGGCGGGGTATATGGCTACTCTCTCCGAAAAAGAGGGTTCGGTCTCCATTATAGGTGCGGTGTCTCCTCCGGGGGGGGACTTTTCCGAGCCGGTTACCCAGCATACAAAGCGCTTTGTCCGCGGTTTTTGGGCCCTCGACCGTCAGCTCGCCAACGCGCGACACTATCCCGCCATAGGATGGCTGGAGAGCTACTCCGAATACCTCGATAATCTTGTGGGGTGGTGGAACGAGCGCGCCGGACTGGAGTGGATGGAAAACCGAAGGGAAATTATGGACCTGCTCCAGCGGGAGGTTCGGCTCCAGCAGGTGGTAAAACTGGTGGGACCCGACGCGCTACCCGACAGCCAGCGGTTTATTATAGAGGTGTGTACCCTCTTCAAGAACGCCTTTCTCCAGCAGAATGCCTTTGACGAGATAGACCGTTACACCACGGTAGAAAAGCAGGCCAGGATGCTTGAGCTTATAGTTACCTACTGGAGACGGGGAAAGGAGGCGATTAAGGAGGGCGCCACCATCGTGCGGCTTAGGAAGATGAAGGTGGTGCAGGAGATAATCAAGATGAAGTATACTATTCCAAATGACGACGAAAAACAGCTCGACAGACTGCAGGCACGGCTGGAGCGATCCTTTGACCAGTTGGAGTCCCTATATGCCTGATGCAGCAATGACGGGAAAGAGAGGAGAAACCGACAGGGCCCTCTTGGCCGGGAGAGAATACGCCGGGGTCGACCGGATCGAGGGGCCCCTCATATTTGTCAGAAAGACCCACCCGGTAGGGTACCGGGAGCTGGTGGAGATAAGGGACGGGCAGGGGAATACCCGGCCGGGGCTGGTGCTGGATACTTCGGAGGATCTTGTGGTGGTTCAGGTATTCGAGGGGACCAGCGGGCTTACCATGCCGGACACCCGGATACGATTCCGGGGACAACCGTTGACACTGGAGGTGAGCGACGGAATGCTCGGACGCGTGTTTAACGGCCTCGGAGTCCCGATAGACGACGGTCCTCCCCCTGTTGGGATGGAGGAGAAGGATGTAAACGGACTGCCGGTAAACCCGACCAGCCGGGAGTATCCCCGGGATTTTATTCAAACCGGCATTTCCGTTATAGACGGGATGAATACCCTCATCCGCGGCCAGAAGCTGCCGATTTTTTCCGGCAACGGCCTTCCGCATAACGAGCTTGCCGCACAAATAACCCGTCAGGCAAAGATCCGGGGAGGGGAGAGCAACTTTGCAATAGTCTTTGCCGCAATGGGGGTAAAGCACGATGTGGCCCGTTACTTTATAAGTTCCTTTGAGAACGCTGGAGTTCTTGAGAATGTGGCCCTGTTTCTCTCTTTGGCGGACGATCCTTCGATCGAACGGCTCATAACCCCCAGGTCCGCCCTCACTCTAGCCGAGCACTTGGCCTTCGAGAGGGGTATGCATGTACTGGTAATTTTTACGGACATGTCCAATTACTGCGAGTCTCTCCGAGAGATATCCACCATGAGAGGGGAGATACCCTCCAGAAAGGGTTACCCAGGGTATCTTTATTCCGATTTGGCGGAAATATACGAACGGTCGGGGATGCTCAAGGGATACTCCGGCTCTATTACACAGCTGCCGATTCTTACTATGCCGAACGACGATATCTCTCACCCCATTCCCGATCTTACCGGTTACATTACAGAGGGACAGATAGTATTCGAAAGAGAGATGTACGGAAGAAACATCTACCCTCCCGTCGCCGGGCTCCCCTCTCTAAGCCGTCTTATGAAGGACGGAATAGGCAAGGGCATGACCCGGGAGGATCACCCCCATCTATCAAGTCAGCTCTTTGCCGCATACAGCTATGTAAAGGATGTGAGAAATCTTGCCTCGGTTATAGGAGAGGAGGAGTTGACCCCCCTCGATCATAAGTATATGGAGTTTGGCGAGGCCTTTGAACGAGACTACGTATCCCAGGGGCAGAATGAAGACCGCACAATAGAGGAGACCCTGGACCTGGGGTGGCAGGCTCTGCGGAATTTGCCGGCGGACGAACTGCACCGGGTAACCGACGAGGAGCTCGAACTCTACTACGAGAGTTAGGGAGAGGAAAGCAGATGCGAAATATTGCGCCGACAAAGACCAACCTCATCAAGTTGAAGGATGAGCTCAAGTTCGCCCGCCTCGGTTACGATCTGCTGGACCAGAAGCGGAATATTCTCATCCTCGAGTTGCTGAACCTGGTAGATCAGGCTGCCGATTACCAGGAGCGGGTGGAAAAAGCGCTTGCCCAGGCCTTTGACGCGTTAAAAAAATCGGCACTGGAGATGGGGAAGCTGGAGCTCGTGCAGTTGAGCCGGGCGGTACATATAGAGACATCCCTCCGTCTTAAACAGCGCCGGGTTATGGGAGTAAGCCTGCCGATAGTGGAGACGGAGTTTACCGAACATCCTCCCTACTACAGCCCCACGGATACGAGTTTCTGGCTGGACGGAGCATTTAAAGGCTTTCGTGACGCCCTCGAATTAATGGGACGGCTCGCAGAGTTAAAAGTTTCTATTATGAGGCTGGCGATGGAGGTTAAAAAGACGATCCGAAAGGTTAATGCTCTTGAGAAAATCGCTATTCCCGACTTACAGGAGACTGTGGAGTTTATCCGCGGCAGGCTCGAGGAGAGCGAAAGGGATATGTTTGTGCTCATGAAGATGGTAAAGGATCGTCTCGAAAAGAAAAAGGAGAGTGAATATGGAAGGACCGATACGTAAAATCCTTGTATATGTTGACGGCAGCGAAGAGTCGGTTACCGCTGCTCAGTATGCTGTCTGTCTTGCAGGCTCCAGCGGTGCGGAACTGCACGCCCTCTACGTGGTAAATACCAGGGCGCTAAACGATCTGGTAAAAGCCCGTATTTTTCTCTCCTCGGAGCAGGAGGAGTACAGGGACGACTTGGAATCCGATGCGGAGCGCTATCTCAAACATGTCTCCAAGCTCGCTTCCCGAAAAGGGGTGGATGTGGAGACCTATAAAGTGAGCGGGACGGTGCATCAGGAGATCAAAAGCCACATAGAAGACATACCGGCGGACCTGTTGGTAATAGGAGAGATCTCCCAGGTACGGAGTAGACGGGATGAGTTCTACCACGAAACCGAAAGGGCTATGCGTCTTGTCCCCTGTTCGGTTCTTATGGTAAAAGATGAAGAGCGTGTATGGGATCTGTACGATGAGATGCCCGATGTGTAAGTTCTACGTGTATAGGAGAGAGGTAAGACATGGCGTTCATTGATCATATAAAACCTTCGGTTATAAAAATTCCTCTGGAGGCAAAGTCGAAAGAGGGAGTATTGAGAGAACTGGTGCAGCTGCTTATCGATGCAGGGGAGATAGACAATTTTGATGCGGCCTACAACGCCCTTTTAGAGCGGGAGCAGAAGGGGAGTACCGGCCTCGAGGCGGGAATAGCGGTGCCCCACGCAAAGACAGACACCGTTCATGATCTCTCTATAGCCATCGGCATAGCGCCGGAGGGCATCGATTTTCAGGCGATGGACGGTAATCCGAGCACAATTTTTTTCCTTCTCCTTGCCCCTTCCAACCAGTCCGGGCCGCATATAGAGGCGCTTTCGGAGATTGCAAAAATTACCCAGTCCAGGGCTTTTTGTAAAATGCTTCTAAAGGCGGATAGCGCCGAAGAGGTGGCCGAGCTCTTTTTAGAGGAGTAGACCCTCTATGGACCTCTATTGAGAAGCTTACATATACTTGGGTTTGGTGTAGGAGTGGAGGTCGTGAACTCCCCCCTCCTGTTGGGCGGAGACCGAGCGCAACTCGAAACGAAGTTCCCCCGAGTAGAGTTTTTCGTGGAGCAGGGCGAGTGTTTTTACTCCCAAGTCCTGAAAAGAGTGGGAGAGGCTTTGCACAATGTAGGGGAGGTAGTCGTACATAGACCCCTTGTCCGTTACCGCCCCCGAAACTCCCTGGAAAACCTTTACGGACGCCTTGTCGGTAAAGTAGCGTTTACCTCCCCCCGCTTCCATGGCTTCCTGGCTGGCCATGCCCCGGTACCTTTTTAGGCGGATACCGTCCTGGTAGAAGTACTCTCCCGGAGCCTCTTCGGTTCCCGCAAACATCGATCCCATCATTACCGTCGACGCGCCGAGGGAGAGCGCCTTGGTTATGTGTCCCGCGTTGGCAATGCCGCCGTCGGCTATAACAGGCAGACCGTGCTCCTTGGCATACAGGGCGCAGCGGTAGACCGCCGTTGCCTGGGCTCTGCCCACGGACATGGTTGTTTGGGTGGTACATATAGAACCGGGCCCCATCCCGATTCTCAGCCCGTCGGCCCCCGCATCGATGAGGTTTTTGCTCTGTCCTTCGGTTACCACATTTCCGCCGATAACATCTATGTCGGGATATTTTTTCTTTATTCGCCGAATCATATTCTCCTGGTAGATCGAGTTTCCCTGGGCAGCATCGACTATTACGACATTTACCCCGGCGTCAACCAGCTTTTCGAGGCGCTGCCGGGATTCTTCCTTTGTAGAGACCGCCGCACCCACCATAAGCTGCTTGTTGGAATCCTTGGAGGCGTAGGGAAACTCCCGGTTCGTAAGCAGATCGTTGCGGCTCATAAGAGCAACCAGGTTGCCCCTGTTATCTACTATGGGCAGCTTGCCCTTTTTGGAACGTCTCAATATGTCATTTGCCTCGGAGAGGGTAACTCCCTTTTTTGCCGTTATTAATTCGCTGCTCATTACCTCTCGAACGGGTTTTGACCGGTCTTTTTCGAAGTCGATGTCCCGGTTTGTCACTATCCCCAAGAGTCTGGAAAAGAGAGTTCCGTTTTCGGTAATAGGTACACCGGAGAAACCGTAGGTGTCGCGGATTTTGTCTACCTTCGCAATAGGGGAGTCCGGAGAGAGTACCATGGGGTCGGAAATAAAGCCGTTTTCGTATCGCTTAACCTTTTTTATCTCCTCGGCCTGCTCGTCGGGGGTGTTGTTGTAATGGATAAAGCCTATTCCCCCGAGAAGGGCCATGGCTATGGCCATTCTTCCTTCGGTAACCGTGTCCATCGGGCTGGAGATGAGCGGTCTTTTCAGCCTTATCCTACGGCTCAGGCTCGTCTCTATATCCACCTCTTGCGGGATAAAATCGATATAGCCCGGAAGAAGAATAAAATCGTTGTATGCTATTCCCTGGGAAGAATTAAACAACTCTTCCGCCGCGGTTCCGTCCTGGGTCTTCATTAAAGCCTCCTGATATATGTGAGTTGATTTTATCGTAAAAGAGATAAAAAAGGAATAACCTTTGGAAAATTGGTGTCACAAATAAAAGTATACCTGCCGATAGTTCAAATAGTGTACCACTATAAAACAAGAGTGAAACTATGATTAAAACCGATGATGTATACTCTCTCTTAATGCAGTTGGATAAAGAAGCCCACATCAAGGCAAAATTGGAAAAACTGAGACAGTGGTTTATTGATACCCAGGAAGTAGACGACTTTCGGATTATCAATTTTTCCTACAGCGAAGCCGACACTTCCGCAGAACTGATTCACTACTGTTCTTCGGGTAACCCCTCTCTTTTTCCCGCCGAGCCGGCGCTTCTAAACGGACGCTCCGCTATCCCGAAGGAGATCTTTCCAAAAGAGTTACAACACGAAGTGACGGTGTACTACCCATTCAGGAAGAAAAATGGTGAGCCCGAGGGGGCGATTCTGTTCAAGTGTAGTCGGCCTAAACAATTTCTCAAGAGAAACAGAAAGGAGTTGGGGATAGTTGCATCGAAGGTTGGAGATGAACTGAAGATAAGCAGCCTCAAGCGAACAATCTGGGAATACCGTAACGAGAAAAACGAGACGGATGGAGTATCCCGGGAGATGCTCGCACGACTCATGGATTATATGGATCTTCCCCTGTATATTACCGACAGTTCAGGAAATTTCAGCTTCGTAAACCATCGATTCTGCAGAGATTTTTCTTACTCCGGAGTAGATGAGCTAAACCGGCAGGCTTCGTTCTTTATCAATAAAGACAGTTGGTCCAAGGGAATAAGGAAGATAACCGGTGTAGATCCTTCCCAGGGGCTCACTATGAAGGTAAGGAGCGGGAAAGGCACTACTATGGTGGTAAAAGAGAGTGCCGTACTGGTGGGAAGAGACACTATGGGAGTGCTCTTCGATATAACCCCCTACATAAATTGGAATGAGAAGCTGCAGGAAACGGTGGACGAGTTAAAAACTCTTAACGAAAAACTCTCCTCTACCAGCGCAATGCTGCAAAAAACCCAGACTACCACGATGAAATCCCTGGCCAAACTTGCGGAGTACCGGGATATGGAGACGGGAAATCATCTTCACAGAATATGTGAGTTTAATCGTCTTCTAAGCAGCAGGGTAAAGGAAGAGCAGCCCTACTCCTTTCATATTGCAGAAGAGTATGTCCAGGATATCTATCTCTCGGGAATGCTTCACGATATAGGAAAGGTAGGAGTTCCCGATCAGATACTCCTCAAACACGGAGCTTTATCCGAAAACGAATGGGAGATAATGAAAAAACATACACTGTGGGGATGGGATTTACTTAAAGAGGCGGACCACGAGCTCGGCGAGCAGTCTTTCCTTACCCTCGCTTCTCGGATTGCATTGTCCCATCACGAACGGTATGACGGTATGGGATATCCTAAAAGGTTGAGCGGAGAAAAAATTCCCCTCAGTGCCCGTATATCCGCTGTCTCGGATGTCTACGATGCACTTACATCAAAGCGCCCATACAAGGAGGCGTGGTCTCATGAAAGTGCGATAGAAGAGATTGTCCGTCAGCGGGGAAAACAATTCGACCCGGTAATTGTGGATATTCTCGGAGAGATCGAGAACGAGTTTCACAAGGTAAAAGTAGCGCTGCCCGACAGCAGTGTGGTAAACTAGGGTGCAGGCCCGTACCTGAGGTACGTGTAAAATCGACATTTTTTTCAAAATACCCCGGCATAAGACACCGCCTGCCCAATATCTACGTGTGTAGATAGAGGCAGGCGGTGTCATCAAAATCTATACCCCAGAGTCTATATCTCGAGATATTTAGTCTAGTCCTCCGGGCTCCAGGTGCCGGACCGTTCTTCTCCGTCTATACTCGGTATCTCGAGTACAGTTCCCGGTTTGATAAGAGACGGATTATCCGGATCGGGAATTTTGTCCCTGTTTGCTTCGTAAAGATCCTCCCATTTCCAGGGATCATCGTATACGAAATCGTAGGCGGCAATTCTCCAGAAGCAGTCCCGGTTTTCAGGAATCTCCCGGACCTCGTAGTAGCGCGGTTTTACATCCGATCTGGGTTCCATCTCTTCTACTAGAGAAATAGTATTGCGAGAGGCTTTGATGCTCTCATCCCATTCCTCCTCGTCAAAGAGTGTTCCCGCCTCGTCATAGGAGTCTGAGGCTTCTTCCCACCTGTCGGGATATCTCTCCTCGGCACCTATCCCTTCTGCCCATCTTATAAAGTCTTCTGCTCTGTTTTTCCAGCCTCGGGCTTTGTAAATGCGAACCTGCTTCTCCGCGAAACTCCTTGCCTTTTCCGTTAACTCCCTCACCTGCTCTGAAAGTTCCGTTGCACGGTCGTAGTCGCCCTCCTCGAGCGCTTGCTCCGCTTCACGTCTGAGCTCCTGGGCCTCCTTGTAGTGTTCGTTCTCCCTAAAAAGGTCCTGTGCCCCCGCGGTGAGAGAAGCTACCGTGAATAGTATCAGTGTTATAAGTAGTGTAGTTGCGTGTCTATATTTCATTTTCTGACCCCCTTTTAAGAATTGTCCTCATCGGGTTCTTCCGATTCGGGGTCGAAGCTTTCCGCATCCTCCAGAAAGTTTTGCAGCTCCTCCTCGGTATCCTCTAAATTCGTGTCCGTCTCCTTGAGAGACTCGCGTGCCTGCTCTCTTCTTTTCCGAGCATCGGAGACGGCCTCCTCAAGATCTTCTATTCCTTCTCTGTAGAGGGAAACGGCCTGTTCGTAATTTTCCGACTCATAGGCGTCTCGCGCCTCTTCTATTTTCTCTTCCGCCGCCTTATATCGATCGGGAACTGCCTTGGAGGCTTTTACTTCCTCCGCTTCGTCGAATTGTGTCTCCAAATCGTCTTCCCACTCATTATGCAGAGTATCTACAGCCGTGCGGATTACCTGGTTGTAAGAGCTAATGGCTTCGTCGTAATTTTGCTGTGCCGATTGATTATCCGATTCCAGCATCTCTTCCCCTCGATTGTACGAGGTCTCTCCTTCCGCATATTCCTTCTCGGCATGCTGGGAAAACTCGTACTCTTCGATTAGTGCTCTCAGATTTTGGGCCTCTTCGCGTTCATCCTCCGGTGCGGGGAATTCCTCCTCCGCTTCTTCAGTCTCTTCAACAGGCTCCTGTTCTTCCTCCGGCTCCGGAGTAGAAGCACAAGAGAGGATGATGAAGGGTATGAGCACGGTTAAGGTCATTATGACTATCCGTTTCATATACACATTCTCCTTATCCAGTTTTAAGCAGTCTATGGGCTCATATATACCCATACAATGCCTTTGGAGTTTTAATATAATACTATTATTGGTGTTTCGTCAAAATTTCTGGATATTGAGCCGGTAAGAGTAACCCCGGTATGGAAAATTCTACATCTCCACGATCCGTTGTCCTGCGTGAAATACGGTAATTTTTCGCGTCGACTCGGAAATTGTAACCGCAAATGCCCCTGTAACGGTGGTTATGCTCAGGGCCGCCGCGTGCCTCGCTCCCAAGCCTGAGTGAAGTCTCTCGCCCTTTGGAGTGCCTGTAATGTAGGTGCCGCAGGAGAGTATAACCCCGTCATCGCGTATAACAAATGCTCCGTCTATTTTGGCAAACTCCTTTACCGTTTCATCCAAACTCGGGTCGATGATGTTGCGCTGCTGTTCATCATATCCGCTAAAGGGGTTTACAATAAGCTGACGGGTGTAGGGTTTTACTTTTTCGTGGTCTCCCACCACAAAAAGAGCCCCCACCGGTTTTCCTTCCCGACCTTCCCGGGCGAGTTCCCCCGCCAACTGTAGTACCCTGGTAAGTATATGTCTGCCGAACTCATGTCCAACACCCTCCGCCTGCAGTGGAAAGGTAAAGTCGAAACTCTCGTCGGTGTAGGTAATGCGGATTGAGTCGTAGAGTCCGCTTTCCGGTATCCCGAACACGTTTACTACCACCTCCCCTGCTTTGAGAAACCGGGTGGAGAGGAGGAAAAGAAGAGAGAATTGTACATGCACCGATCGGCGGACTCCCTTAAAGGGGATCTCGAATATTTTGTGAGATGAAAAGAAGGTGTCGGGAAATCTGGCGGTATCGGTGGTAACAACAATAGTTTCAGTATCGCCGACGAGGCGTATTATATAGTCGGTATCGAGCACCGCATCGGCATGAAGCACCACCTTTCCACCGACGGCTCGCGCGATGTCCCAGGCATTCTCGAAAATTACCTGTGAAGCATCTGCATTGCGGTCGGGGATAGGTTCCGATGGGCGATAATCGTGGCGTGTAAGTATTTCAAAGACTTCCCGCTCGGTGGAAGCGGTGAGGATGGAGTGATAATCGCTCTCGTTTTTAAGAAGCCCCGCTACTTCGCTCAAAACCGAAAGGTGAGACATCCTGCTGCCAAGAAGAAGAACCACCAGGTAGACCCGTTCTTCGTTTTGTTTCTCCCATTCTACCCCCTCTCTGCACAGGCCAACAGCGAGTATGCTCGAAGGTGTGTCTTCAACTATTGCGTGAGGAACTGCTATGCCCCGTTCGATGTGGGTAGATACGTCTTCTTCTCTCTCCTCTATGCGTTTTTTGACCTCTTCCATATCCAGAAAGGGTGCGGCGGCACAGGCTATATGGATTAGCTCATCCAAAATCTCCTCTTTGTCAGGGTTCTTTCGGATAATAACTCTTTCTCTGGTGAGAAAATCTGATATTGCCATAACTTT
>JBKHFZ010000036.1:0-18872 GCA_046539925.1 Spirochaetaceae bacterium | reverse complement strand
ACCGGCCTTACACTAAGACCGGTACCAAGGAGTATAGGAAAAAAGCGAGGGATAAATGAGTAAGACTTTTTAGTTTTGGTGTATCTCCTGAAACTCCTCGTAGAGTTCGGAATCCTGTTGGATAGCGGAAAGTATTCCGTTGAAGCGCTGTACCGTAAGCCCCTCTTCCTCTACAGCCGCTACCATATTCTCCTCCTGGGAGCTTTGCATTTCGGTAATTTCATCTGTAAGCTCCTGGAATTCCTCCTTCTCCGAGTCATTCAGATCGGATGTAGCCTCCTGATCTCCCGTAGCTTGAGCCTGAAACAGATTGTGAAAAGTCTCCTCGTCAAAGCTCGAGTCGTCGATCATACCGCTGATCTCCTCATTCAGATTCTCCTGAATCTTCTGGACCTCAACATATACATCTGAAAATTTTTCCAAGTCCTCCGTTGTTACATCTTCGGCCTGCTCCGGCTGCTGAGGCTGTTGCTGCTGCCCTTCAGGCTGCTGCTGTTGTTGTTCTTGAGCCGTGAGTCCCACAGCACCCGCGAGAAAAAAGGTAATCATGGATAATATTATGATCCTTTTATACATAATGTATTCTCCTCCTTAAAAAATTGGTTTCTACGGTCCCAAAGGTAACAAGCAAGTATCCCGATTTTATCTATAGAGTGTTAAGATTGTGCAAAGTTATAGGGCCACACTTGCATATTCCGATTTTATCCATTTATACTGACGTGCAATGCGGATGTTCATCAATACAATCCACGTATTTACTTTTCTCTTTGTGTGCAGCCTGCAATTAAACGGAGTAGAGATAGAGATCCCGCATAAGGACGCCCCCGCTGGGGTAAAAGAAATTACAACCTATGAACACAAGAACAGGGGGGAGGGATACCCCGTCTCCTCCCTCAGTTACAACAGAAACGGGGATATCGAGACAAAAAAACTCTACCACGACAACGGTTCCCTTAAATGGGACGTGCACTACACCTACGGAGAAAACCACCGTCTACTTGAAAAATCCGCGGAAAACAGAGAAGGAGAAACGGTCTGGAGAACCACCTATTCCTATGATGAGGGAGGACGAGTGCTGCGCGAGGTTCAATACGATAAGAACGACGAACCCGAGTACACTAAGGTGTATGAGTATCTGGACAACAGAACCGAAACCCTCATGTACGGTCCAAAGGGGTCTTTACGTTGGCGGCGAACCGAAATTACGCATTCCGATAGAAGTTCCAAAGAGACCTACTACTACTATCCCGACGGCAACAGAATTAAGGGAATTATCACAGAGTATGATTTCAGGGGTAAAATTGTCGCCGAAACCCATATAGACGAGATAGGAGCGGTTTTTCGAAGAATAGAGACAGAATACGATGAGCTGAATCGAGTAATTGGAAGAAAAGTGTACAATCACCGAGAAGAGATCCACAGAAGGGTGTGGATAGAGTATCTTCCTAACGGGCAGATAGAAGTTGTACGTCAAGTTCTCCCCGGAGAGAACAGGGAGGAGGAGTATCTGTTTGAATATAACACCGACAAAAGGGGAGCGTGGATTTACAGAGAGGAGACTCTGCTTATAAATCCGGGAAAGGACAGAGAGAAGATAAAACGGACCAGTATCGAAAGCAGGGAAATCGAATACCACCCCTACCGGTCGGAGAAAACCCGATGAGGAAGAGTCTTTTTTCCCAGGCCTTTCTGTATGTCTTTACCGCCACAATTCTGGTGGTTATTCTACTCTCCAGTGTGTTCTTCTTTAGCATAAGGCGATCCGTGGCGGCGTGGAACGTTAACCGGGGGCAGAAGCTGGAGAATCTTATCCTTCCTCTACTCAGCGAGGTGTATCGTGAAACAGGTGAGCTCGAAGAGATTACGATCCACCACACTCTCTCACCCTTTCTTACCAGCAACGTATTCGCCTATGTCTTCGACTCGGAGAACAGACCTATCTACATATATTCCAACGGCGGCAGGGTTCCCCTTTACGAGGAGGAGAAGCTCATCTCCTCTATCGAACGCCTGGAGGATCGCAACAGACCGCTTACACCCGTAGTTGGAAACGAAGAAGTTATCGGCTATTTAGCGGCAGATACTGTCGGCTTTTCCCACGACGTAGCAAACAGAAGATTCTTGAACAGCCTCTTCTCGTTTATGATTTGGGGAGGGTCAATAGCGGTCCTGGTAGCTCTTATCTCATCTTTCATCTTCTCCAAAATGCTTTCCAGACAGACCAGAGCTCTCTCTGTGGGTATTCAGAAATTAACCGCCGGACACCGGGAGGTGGATTTTCCAAATCCCCATGCCGAAGAGTTAAAGGTAATTGCAGATTCTGCCCGGGTTCTCCAATCGCGTCTGCAGGAGGAAGAAGACTTGAGGAGGCAGTGGGCCGAGGACGTGGCACACGATCTGCGGACTCCCGTCTCCGCACTAAAAGCACAGCTCGAGGGATTGGCGGAGGGAATATTTACCCCCAGTGCCGATCGGCTCAGCTCCCTTTTCAGGGAAACCGTAAGAATCGAATCCCTTGTGCAGGATCTCCGCGAATTGAACAAAGTAGAATCCCCAGAGATGAGCTTGAATCGGGAGGAGATTCTTATAGAACCCTTTATAGAGCAAGTTACGGCACAATTTGCAAACGGTTTGGAATCAGACAGCACGGAGACGGAGAATCCCGATTTTGTTATTCACACGAGCGTTAAAAAATGCAGCGGCGACAGGCACTTTCTCCACCGGGCATTGACCAACGTAATCCAGAATGCCCTGAGCCACGGCAGAAGAGACGGTGATATCTATATTGAGGTATATCAGGATGGGAAGTATACGGTATTTGATATATCCAACCCGGGGAAAGTGGACCCGGCCTATACGGAACGCTTTTTCGACAGGCTCTACCGGGACAGCTCATCGAGGACCGAACCCGGTGCCGGCTTGGGTCTTCCTATTACCAGAGCCATTATGCGATCCCACGGGGGAGATGCAAGAATGGAGCAGAAAAACGAGAGAACCCACGTAATCCTCACTCTTCCAGGTCCTCGGAAAGAGGAACACCTGCAAAGCGATACCCAAAACCGCGGATAGTCTCTATCCACTCCCCCTCTCCCAGATGGGCCCTTAAATTTGCAATATGGGTGTCCACTGTTCTCTCGGAACCGCTGTACAGATAACCGAGACACTCTCCTAACAAAGCGCTTCTGGAAATCGCCTGATCCACCCTGCCTGCAAGATAGGTGAGGAGACTCCACTCGGTGGAGGTAAGATGGAGTTCCTCTCCATTGAGAAATACCTTGTGCGCCTTTTCGTCTATTTCGAGTCTACTCTCTCCGGAATTGAGTGTGTATGTGCAGGAGATTGTCTTATCCTCCTGTTTGGGGGAAGATACCCGTTTGAGAAGGGCCTCTATCCTTAAGAGCAGCTCCTTATTGGAAAAAGGTTTAACAACGTAATCGTCTCCTCCTACCTCAAACCCCATTATTCTGTCCGATTCCTGCTCCTTGGCGGTAAGAAAGATAATGGGAGTATTCCCCTCCCGTCTAATCTCCTTGGCAAAGACGAAGCCGCTGCCGTCGGGGAGCATTACATCAAGGATAATTACATCCGGCTTTCTCTGGGCAAAAGCCTCCCGGGTATCTGCAATTGTAGCAAAAGAGGCTACCTCGTATCCGCTTACTTCGAGGTACTCCTGTACCGCACCTCGAATAAGCTCATTGTCTTCTACAACATATACTCTTGCCATAACGACAGGAAGTATACCGCAGAAAAGAGATAAAAAAAACCCGCGCTTCCTGAAAAACGCGGGTTACACTATTTATTGTGCTGCTTTTTGCGTCTATTCGCTCACTACCGGATAATCCTGATTGCTCCAACCCTGAGGATCATTAGCCGGAGTTCCAAAACCTCCCTTAAGGGAAACAGCGTCGTAGCCGAGCACTCGCAGTCCGGCAACTGTCTGGCCGGCTGTCTGACCGGTGTAGCAATACACTACGATTTTCTTGTCGGTAGGCAGATTGGCAAACTCACTCTGCATTCCGTCACCCCAGGAGATAAGATCCGCACCGGGGATATGACCATCGTTATAGTCATCCTCCTGACGAATGGAGAGGATATGGACGTTGTCGTCCTCCGCGTCAACTATTTTTTTGAGGTTCTCCTCGCTGATGATATTGCTCGCGTACATAGTTCCGGCAACATCTCCCAAAGCCTCAAAATAACTCTCGAAGGCATCCTGCAGTGCGGGTTCTACTTCGATACCGGTTGTTCCGGAGAACTCGCTCTCCGAGGTGGTAATAACATCCTCATACCCTTCTACTTTAGAAATTCCAAGGTTAAACCCAAACCGAACAGACTTTGCATCGACACCGGCAAAGTTGAAGACAGCGTTTGCCTGGTTTGCCGTCTGACCGGTATAGCAGTAGATCATAACAGGCTTGTCGGTGGGCATAAAATCGAGGCTCTTTGCTAGGTCTGGACCCCAGGGAACATTAACCGCCCCCTCTACGTGGCCTTCGGCATAGTCTTCAGCTCTTCGTATATCGAGGATGAGCATATCCTCTCCGTCTTTTACCTGGTCAATAAACTCCTCTTCATGAATAATATCGTTCCCGTTTGCAGAGAGGTTGTTGAAATGGGAATCGATTGCCCCCTGCAGAACCTCCGCTTTAGAGGCGGTCTGCTGTTTTTCGGGTTCGGCCTCAGCTTCCCCATCTTCCTGGCAGCCTATAAAGAGAAAACCCGAGACCAAGAGCAGCATACACACCAGCAACACGCTTAAAAGTCTTTTTTTCATTCTCATTATCCTCCAATTTTCCATATTAAAATGTATTATATTTTACGAACCGTCCTGCATTGTCGGTGCGGGTTGTCCTCCCGTCTCCGGCTTCTGCACAGGAAGACTCGGTTTGCTCGACCATTCCAACCATGCCCCATCGTATATCTTCAAGTTCCTGTATCCGGCGTTGTAGAGAGCCACATAGGTCTGGGCCGCTCTAATAGACGACTTGCAAAAGGTAATTACAGTCTTTTCCGGTGTAACTTCTTCTTCAAGATAACGGATGCGAATCTGATCGACCGGACGGTAGGTATTGTCGGAAAAGTTGTTTCCTTCAAAGTTGAGATGAATCGAACCGGGAATTGTCCCCTCGTTCCGCTCTTCCATGGTGCGGGTATCTACTATAACCGTATCTTTAGCCGGATCGTCTACCTGGGCTTTTACATCTTTGAGGGTGGCAAGCATGGACTCGTCGAACTCGGAGGCTGAGTAGTTTGTCTTCGATACCGACACCTTTTCGTTGCTCAGAGGGGCGCCGGCCTGTGTGAGAGCGCTTAACCCCCCGCTTACCACCTTGAGCTTATCCTCAGGATGCCCGTACGCTGCGAATGTCCACCAGAGCCTTCCTGCATCCATATTTTTGTTTGCGTCGTACATCACCAGGGTAGAGTCTTTCTCTACTCCCGCGTCGCTCAAAACTTCTTCTATCTGCGATTTGGTTCCCACCATATTCGGATAGGGTTCACCCACGGTAATGTCGGCACGGGCAATATTTACGGCCCCTTCCACATGCTCCATTTGATAGAAGTTGCCGGCTTGTCCGTCAATCCACACAACACCATCATTATCTACAAGCTCAACCGCTTCTTCCGCATCGATTATTGCTCCTCCAGACTCTGCAAAGTCCGGGCCGCACGCAGTGAGTACCAGGAGAGTACACACTGTTAATGCAGTAACAACAAAATCTCTCAATTGCATTGCTCACCTCCGAAAATGTGACCAGAAATACGGAAAAGATATAAGAAGATTCCTGTTAACTGGTTTTATTTTTATTGTCGTTATTATATACATGAAAGTGATGAATTTACAGAGCAATTTTCACTTTTTTAGAAAAAAATTAATATTTATTCTCGTTTTTTTATTTAACTTGATATGCCTTTCACAATTTCCGTTTATACATAGCGATGAAGTATGGCTGGGAGGCTTAAGCCGTGGGATGATGCGCACATTCTCCCTCTCGACGACCGAGCCTTTCTTTGATCTGATACCCCGATACCCCCATGCAATAAAATCGCTTTTCCACCTGGTGCACATGCCTTTTATAACTCTTTTCGGATTCTCCCCCTTTTCTCTCAGACTGATATCCCTTATAACCGGTTTTACAGGCCTCTACTTCTTCTACCGCCTTTTAAAGGGCTTCTTCAAGAGCCCCGTCCCGACAGGAATCTGCATACTGCTCATGCTCGATATCCAGTTTGTCTATGCAAGCCGTTTTGCCAGACAGGAGATAATTCTCTTTACCGCTCTAATTATTGCCCTTCTCCTATTCCAGGGCGGTTGCATATCCGGTAAAAGGAGCCAATTTCGCCTCGCGGCAATGGTAATCGGGCTGAGTATAGGTTTTCACCCCAACAGCTTCCTTATCGCCCTTCCTGTCGGGGCATTTTACTGTGTCCGGTTTCTCTTCGAAAGAGACAAGAGCTCCCTCCGGGATATAGCTGAATATGCCGGAATACTTCTTCTTTGTGCCCTCTTTTTTACCGCTATAAGCCTTACTATGGACCCGGCTTTTCTCTCCCACTACGCAGCAGCCGGAGAACGGCTCGAAGTGGGGGTGCCCCTATATATAAAGTTTTTCCGTTTTCCCGACTTCTACCTCAAGCTCTTTTACGGTATAAGCGGAACCTACTACACTCCGGATATTCGGCTGCAGTTCTTTCTCTTTGCCCTCGTCTCCGCGGTATCTCTTCCTCTTGCAGTGTGTAAGGCGGAGAGAAGGCGTCTGATTGTCTCCCTCCTCACGGCACTTGTCTTTCTCAACGCAGGCACTCTGGTACTCGGCAAATACAGTCAGCCGAGCATTATCTTTCATTTTCCACTCTACTATATGCTTTTGGCTGCAGTACTGGAGGAGGTTCCCGGGCACCTCTTCTTCTCCGCGCACATAAAAAAAGGTATTCTATCGATTCTTGCTGGACTTCTCCTCATCTCCACCGGTGTAAATGTTGTCCAGGAGATGCACCTTCTACCCCCGAAAGATACCACACCTTTCGAGTCTTACAGAGAGTACAATCGTAATATCCGCTCCTTTGTACCCGCGGATGCAATGGTTCTTGCCAATCTCAACAGCCTGTGCGCCTTTGATTTTGGTCGTGTGAGGGATTACCGAAACCTTGCACACCTCGACGAGGCCGGTCTTGATTTTTCGGAGTATATAGAATTAAACGGGATAGAGTACATTATCTATCCGGAAGAGATGGATTTTATCTACCGCAACCGGCCCGTGTGGAATATCCTCTACGGGAATGTTACGGGGTATTACAAAGAGATGAAAGAATTCCTGGAGGAGGAGTGTACCGTCGCCGGCAGTTTTAGCTCTCCCACCTACGGGATGCGAATAACAAGGTACAGCGGCACCCGTCCCTGGGAAGTTACCGTGTATCGAGTAAGACGCTAATCCGCCTGCAGCACTCTTGGAGTCTCCTATCCTGCCGATCTCGTGGTCGTTCGACCTCCACGGGGACTGTCTCTTGCACAGGCTTTCCCAACGCCTCCATTACCAGCACCCTGTCGGCAAGATACACCGCCTCCTGGATATCGTGGGTAACAAACACCACCGTAAAGTTGTGTTTTCTCTGTAAAGAGAGAAGCAGGGCCTGGAGCTCCTCCCTCTTTCGAGCATCCACGCTGCCGAAGGGTTCGTCCATAAGTACAAGTTCCGGCTGCCCCAAGAGGGTTCTCGCAAGGGCGGTCCTCTGCTTCATACCCCCGGAGAGCTGATGAGGATAGTAGTCCTCGTACCCCCTCAACCCAACCTCCTCGAGGATCTGCTTTACCCGCCTTTTTCGCTCCCGAGTACCGTCTCTATGGGCTTGAACGCCGAGCCGGCGTGATGAGCTCCCCGTCTTGAGGGGAAACTCCACGTTCTGTGCCACACTCTTCCAGGGAAAGAGTTGATCGAACTCCTGAAACATCATCACCCTCTCCGGTCCGGGCTTGTCCACTACTTTCCCGCGGAAGAGAACCCTTCCCGCATCGGGGGGAAGGAAGCCCCCCAAAACCCGTAGAAGCGTGCTCTTTCCGCATCCCGAAGGCCCAACCAGAGTTACGAACTCCCCGGTGTGTACACTTATGGAGAACTGCTCCAGCACCTTGAGCGGAGCAGAGCGGGAAGCGGCGGAGCCGCCGGAAGAAGAGCCCCCGAAGGATTTTTCGATACTCTCCGCCGCCAGGACAATCTCCCCATCGAAGGCGCTTTCAGCATTCATACCGTCATTCCCCATCGGCGGACTGTTACCCTCTCCAGCGTCTCGAACACCAGTTCCTCCACCACCACACCGATAATCATTACGGTAATAATTCCGGCAAACAAACCGGTGGTATCCATAAAAACCCGCTTCTGGAAGAGGAACCATCCGATACCTCCACCAGCGCCAATGGCTCCAAAGACCATCTCCGCGGCAATAAGCGCCCTCCATGCCCGTGCCCACCCTATACGGAGTCCCGCTATAAGAAAGGGGAGCGACGAAGGTAAAAGCAGATGAAAAAACAGCTCCAGCGAAGAGAGACCGTAATTACGCGCCACGTCGTAGAGATGCTTCGATACAGACTTGAGTCCGGCAATAAGGTTCGTAGCAAGAGGCCACACTACAGAATGCACTATTATTATCAGCACCGCTGTAGTTCCGGTTCCGGCCCAAAGTATAACGAGGGGAAGAAGAGCTATGCCGGGAAGAGGATGAAGGAAGGCCACAAGACTGTCCAAAGCGGAGGCGAGGCGACTGTCCGCTTTTGCTCCGAGACTCAGCAGAACCGCCAGAAGAATGCCTATCCCGAGCCCTTCGACTATAACAAGAAGGGATATACCTATTCTGCCGGGCAGCTCCCCGTTTATAAGCGACTTCCCCAGGGAGTGCAGTACCACCGAGAGAGGGGGAAAGAGCAGCTCGGAAGCGCCTGCACACCGGGCACCCACTTCCCACGCGGCACCTGCAATTACCATACACACAAGATGGCCCAGGAAGCGGGAACTTCTTTTCCTCATTGAACCGATACCTCTTCCACGGCAAGCCGATTCTCCAGATACCCATGTCGATGCATAAAACCGATAAACCTCTCTATCCCGAGAACCTCGGTACCGTAGACAAGCTCTTCGTGACCAAGGTACTCCGCCAGCTTTTCCCTCTCTATATCGTACTCTTTGGAAAGCAGCTGTGCAGCTTCCTCCGGATTCTCCTCTATCCATCGGGCCGCCTCCGCTGCGGAGGATACAAATGTCTCGCAGACCTCCGGTAAACGGTCCAGAGCCTTATCCGTTACAGCTCCCACTATAAAGGTAAAGTCTCCGCCCATCGCCTCTTTTCCGGATAGTACCCGATGCATACCCGGCAGAGAGAGTTCTTCCATTATGTAGGGAGGAGATGTAAAGTGGGCGGTTATCTCCCTTTTGCCGAGGAGGGCCTGCATTCCATCGGGGTGGTTGAGAGTAACCAGCATATCGTCCAGGGCATCCGCCTGCCCCAAATCGCGCTCACAGGCCATGGAAAGGAGGATATGCTGGATGCTCCCCGGCTGGGGGAGGGCAATCCGGTCTCCCTCTGTAAAATCGGCAAGACTCCGTATATCATCCCGCCAGGTTACCAGCCCCAGGGGCGCCCTGGAGAGCCCGGCTACAATCCTCCACTCCATGCCCCTGTCGTAACCGATGAGAAAAGGCGGTATACCCATAAACCCCGCATCTACACGGCCGCCAAGGACCGCTTCCCGAATGGCCGCGGTGTTTCCAAGGCGTACCCAGGAGACTTCCACCTTTTTCCCGGGAACCTCTCTCTCCAGCCGCTCCTCCAGGATCCCCTTCGCACGCATTACCTGGAGCGGAGCGTAGGCAAGGCCGTACTGCTCGGCAATGGTAAAGGAGACTTTCTCACGGGGAGCTTTCCCGCCGGTGGCTTCAGCCGTGTCGGCCCCACGGGCATTCTCCTCTCTTTCCCGCTGCTCCTCTCTTTCCCGCTGCTCCTCGCTTCCGCATCCAGCCACAATACTAAGGAGGAGAAAGAGCAGTACAAGGGTTCCCCGTGTTCCCGGCAGCGACAATATGGAGACTCTTCTCTTTATAATCGGCGAGCCTGTTTCGCCCTTTCTCATCGTATACCCCCAGACGATTGTAGACCTTACGGATCGTGCCGTTTACCTCTGCGGCGTTCTCTCCGGTAATAATGACATACCCGGCCCGTCCCGTCGAGTTCTCCATCGGCCCTATCCTGCGTCCGGGCTTTAAGAGGTATCGCCCGGACCGTACTCCCGGAAGCTGCAGAACCTCTTCCATACTCCCGACGGAGGCCACTGTAAGAGGTTTGGTAAAAAAGAGAAGAACCGAAGCGCAGCCCTCCGCGGGGTACCGAAAATTCTCGAGCATCCTCCTGCTCTCTTGCCGCAGTGCTCCGTAAAGCGCCTCGTCAAAGGCCATGTCGAGCACCTCAACTCCGGTAAGCATGGGGATAAACTCATCCTCGTAGGCACCGCCTATTCTGCAGGCGATCTCGTTTACCCTCACTCCCTCCTCTCCTATCAAAAATTGAAAATAGACCGGCCCCTTCTCGACAGCAAAGGCCGAGACAATCCGGCGGGAGAGGGAGAGGACCCTCTCACCATGGCTTTTAAAATAGCGGGAGGGGTAGTTGTGGCTCACACAGACTCCTATATGAGGCGGTTGGGCAACCGTTACCCTGTCGGTAATACTGAGGGGACAGAGCCTGCCGTCGACAACCCACCCGCTCAGGGTCACCTCCCCTCCCCGGTAGTACTCCTCGATAACCGCCGACCCCTCCCGGCTGAATGAGAGGGTTTCGGGGAGCCTCTGGGCAGCTTCCGCTGCAGTCTCAACTCTAACCACCCCGCGCTGGCCCTGGCTGTCTACCGGTTTGAGCACATAGGGCGGCACCAGTCCTGTCAGGGTCTCCGAGAGCTCTCCAGATCGAGGGGCGCCGTTTTTAATTATTCCGTAAGGACAGGTGGGTATATCGTGCTCGGTAAAGAGTTTTTTCATCACCCTTTTGTTGGTAACTCCAAGGGCGGTTTCCCTGGAAATAGTCATCGGAAGCCCCAGCTTTTCGGCGGCACGGGCAACGGTTAAGACCGGCTGGTCCGTACCGTAGGTCATTATCCCGTCCGCGGCAAACTCCCGGGCAGCCTCGGCTGTGGCCTCCCAATCGAAGGTATCGGCAGTTCGGAAAAAAACAGCATCCCCTGCAGCGGGAGCTTCCGGGTTTATGTCCGTTACTCCGACGATGATTCCCCTCTCCCTTGCATAACGAATTCCACGAAGCTGCCCATAGCCTCCGCCGATAACAAGAAGCCGTTTTTGCACCGGATACTCCTCTGTAAGTGTGTAGTTTCTGCGGGAAAAAAAGCGGAGAATCCAGGACGGGATCCACGGCAGGGAGAGTATAAGTCTCGAAAATGCTCCCGCGAGTTTGGCTATGGGATAGCGGGATAAGGTTCTACCTTCCCGCTGCAGGGGGGAGGGGACGGCACTTCCCGTATGTCGAATTTCCACATGGTCGACTGCCTCTGCATACCTCAGTAGATGTGCCGAAAGGTACGGCACACTCCTTCTGTCCTCGCACACCTCCGCGGCTATGGAGGAGGTAAAGGCTCTAAAACTTGTAGGGCGCAGCTCCCCGACTCCCCTTATCTCCAGGGGCTTCTTTCGAAGGGCACCCACGGCCCAGCGAAAAAGTGTGTCCTTTAATCGGGATCCACACTTTCTCAAGCAGCGCCGCACCTTTTCCGATCCCTTCGCCTCTGCCGGTCTGTTCGCTTTTTCCGATCTCTTCGCCTTTTCCGGTATCCCGAAGACAATGCCCGCACCGTTGCCGACACTTTCGAGCAGTTTCGGAATATCCTCGGGGGGATGCTGAAGGTCGTCGTCCATTGTAACAACTATTCGGCCCTTTGCCCTGCATATACCGCAGCGGGTTGCCTCCTGCTGCCCGGCGTTTTTTTCGAGAAGGAGAGCCCGCACCTCTCTGTATCTGTCTGCTGCAGCCTGTATTTCGGCTGGGGTGGTATCGCTGCTGCCGTCGTCGACAAGAAGCACCTCATACTCGCGGTACTCTTCCAACACCGGAAGCAGGCGGTCTAAAAGGGGGGTAATAAGAGTGCTGCCGTTGTATACCGGTACTACTACAGAAATATTGATGGGCCGTTCCATAAAGCGAGCCCGGCAAGTATAACAAGGCTTCCGGAAATATGGTAGAGGGTAATCCGCTCCCCGAGAAACAACCGGCCGGCAGCAACCACCCCCAGGTAGCTTAAGCCCGAGAATCCGTAGGCGACGGAAAGAGACAATTTCGAAAGAGCATACATATAGAGGAGGGGAGCTCCCGCCACAGCCGCGGCTCCGGATATGGTATAGGGGTTGGCCATCGAAACAACTCCTCTCCGTATACCTCCTGCAAAGTCGATAGAAGCGGAACCTCTTTTTACAAGCAGCTGCCCCGTCGTGGTAAGGATAACCATCAGCATCAGCGCCCAATAACCGTTCACCTCCTCCCTTCCTCCTTTGCAAGTTTTATCTCTCCAAGAGAGATCAGGAGCACACCGGCAACAACGGTAAAGGCGCCTAGAATATTGTAGAGGGATACATGCTCTGCGAATATCAAGGATGAGACAAGAAGCACCAGGGGAAAGGAGAGACTCAGCACCGGGTAGGCAACGGAGAGTTTGAACCGTTTAACTATAATTGCCCAGACAACTCCGCGGATACCAAAAAAAAGATAGGTCCCCACACCGAAGAGCAGTCCCGGCATGGGCGCATCGCCAAAGGTGGTACCGGCAAGTTTCGCACAGCTCTGTCCTCCAACAATCAGGATAAGAGGCAAAAGAAGTAGTGCGTAGGAAGGAGAGGAGTGCTGAGGCACCTACTCCTCTCCTCTGTATCCGAAAGTCTCTCGATACTCCTCGGGAATCTGGAGAATATCCCTCGGTTTGCTGCCGTTTTGGGGTCCCACAATTCCACGCATCTCCATCTCTTCCACCAGACGGGCGGCCCGGTTGTATCCTATTTTCAGACGACGCTGAAGGTAGCTCGCAGAGGCCTTGTTGGCACTTGCCACTACTCCAACAGCTTTATCTATCAGAGGGTCGTTCATCTCTCCGCCGAAAAGATCATCCTCTTCCTCATCCTCTGCAAAAAAGATCTCCTCGTCTATATAATCCGGCTCCCCGAGGCTCCGCATATACTCGGTAACACGCTCCACCTCCTCCTCGGCCATAAAGGAGCCCTGTATTCTTGTTGGATGAGGATTCCAGGCGGAGGTAAAGAGCATGTCTCCCTTTCCGAGCAGTTTTTCCGCCCCCACCGCGTCTATTATGATGCGCGAGTCGAACTTGCTCGCCACCATAAAGGCGATGCGCGAGGGTATGTTTGCCTTTATAAGACCCGTAATTACGTCGATAGATGGCCGCTGAGTCGCAAGCACCAGATGGATCCCCACCGCTCTGGACATCGCGGCGAGCCGGGCCAGGGTCGATTCGAGCTCCTTTCCGCTGGTGGCCATCAGATCGGCAAACTCGTCCACCACAACCACAATATAGGGAAGCGGTTCATTGGCGAGACGCCGCTTTTTTACCTTGTGGTTGTAGGATTGGATATCCCTTACCCCCATGTTGTCGAGCAGGCTGTAGCGCCTCTCCATCTCGTAGAGACAGTACTGCAGCGCCTGAAAAGCCCGCTTAGGCTCGGTAATAACCGGAGTAAGGAGGTGGGGAATGTCGTTGTAGAGTTTGAGCTCCACAATTTTAGGGTCGATGAGCATCAACCTCACCTCTTGGGGGCTC
This sequence comes from Spirochaetaceae bacterium, assembly GCA_046539925.1. GTDB lineage: Bacteria > Spirochaetota > Spirochaetia > DSM-16054 > Sediminispirochaetaceae > CAYFVU01. The sequence goes on along the minus strand of JBKHFZ010000036.1, from coordinate 5,056 downwards.
TTCTTGTAGAGGATGGAACAGATAATTGAGTTTACACAGACCGATTTTCCCGAACCGGTGGCCCCGGCTATAAGCAGATGAGGGGTTTGCACCAGATCCACGAGCTGCGTCTCCCCGGTAATATCTTTCCCCAGGATTATCGGTATTTCGTTATCCGACTCTACAAACTCTTCGCTGCGCAGCATCTCCCGGAAGCTTACAAGGGAGCGCTTACGGTTGGGCACTTCTATTCCTACGGCGTGTTTTCCCGGTATCGGGGCCACTATACGCACCCGGCTTGCGGCCAGGCGGAGGGCAATATTGTCGGCAAGATTTACGATCTTCGAGAGCTTCACCCCCGGTGCGGGAAGGATCTCGAACATGGTGATAACCGGCCCCTTCTGGATTCCCGTTACCTCGGCGCTTATCTTAAACTCCTCCAGGGTGGTCTTTAAGACTTCCGCGGCGTTACGGGTTTCATCGTCTATGACCCAGTAGTGATTATCCGGATAGTCGTGGAGGAGCTCCTCTTCGGGGACTCTGTATTCGCCGGACTCGTTCCAGATATCCGCGGACGGGGTGGGGAGAGGCCTGTCTCTGCTCTCGCTGTATTCGGGATATACAAAGTCCTCTTCCTCGGGCTCCTCGGGCTCCTCGGGCTCATTGGGGTCTTCGGGCTTCTCGGGCTCTTCGAGCTCCTCGTGGTCCTCGGGATCCTCGAGCTCTTCCATTTCGAGCACCTCGGGAAAACGGATACCCCCCTCTATAGAGGGGAATTTTGCCTTCCCTGCTCCCTTTTCTCCTGCTGCTTCTTCTACCATGGGGTTTTCCTGGGCCCTCTCCTTTGGGGTCTCTTTTTCCAGGGGCGGTGGAAGCAGTTTTCTTCCGAGTTTCGAAAGGGGCCTGCCCTCCCGAAACAGCAGAGACATAAGCGCGTAAATAGCCGCAATTTCGCCAATAGTAAGGAGAAAGAAAATTACTCCCGCCGGTCGCACTCCGAATGCGGCGGCGGCCCTGCGTGCGGCGGCGCCCCACTCTCCCGAGGCAAGCTGAAACACCAGGGAAGCGGTAAGAAAGGGCACAATCCCCAGGGTTCCCGCCGCAAGAAGACGGCGGTTAAGAGTGGGAAGTATAAGGAGAAACGCGCAGAGAAAGAGGTATACAGGAATATAAAACCCGGCATAACGGAAACTGGTAAACAGAAACCGGCCCGGAACGGCAAAAAACGCGGGCAGACCGCTTGCCTCCAGGGCTGTAAAGAGCAGAGCAACAGTAGTGTATGTAGCGGCAATAACCAGAAGACCGGCCGTTACCCCCAGAGTGACCCGTATGCGCACGTATACCTCCTTATTCCTCAGTATCGGAAGAAAAAATGAATCCATTTAAGGGGAAACCGGCATTACGGCACACATTACAGTAAAACGAGTCCCGCAATACCGAGGGGTATGAGATATATACTAAATAGATAGAGTCTTCCCCTCCTCACAAGGGAGAGCAAAAGCAGAAGACTCGCCAACCCCACAATAAAAGCCCCGGTAAAACCGGCCGCCATTACCAAGGGAGAGACCGAAGAGAACAGAGCATCCGTGTCCCTCAGTTCCAGCAGCAGCGCTCCCGCTATGGCGGGTATAGATATAAGAAAGGAGTACTCCCCGGCTTTCTCTCGGTTCATCCCGGAGAGAAGAGCAACGGAAATAGTGGCACCGGCTCGGGAAATTCCGGGGAGTACCCCAAACCCCTGGGCAATTCCCGCGAGGACTCCATGCTTTAAGCCCAAAGTACCGTAGCCCACATTTCCCCTCGCATACCTGGTCGTAACAAGCAGTACACCTGTAACAATAAACAGGAGGGAAACCGCCTTCACATTGCCGAACCATTCGAGCTCCTGCAGCCCCAGCCCAAAGGCGGCGGTAATTACGGTAGATACAAGAATTATTCCCAAAAGATGCAGATTTTCCCTGTCCTCTTCGTCCCTTCTCCCGGTAACCGTCCTGCCCAGGGCGGTCAAAATGCGTCCGACCCGGTCCCTAAAGACAATTAGAACCACAAAAAGAGTAGCCACATGCAGCATTACATCGAAAAGAAGCGGTATGTTGTGCAGCTCCATTACATTTCTCATCAATATAAGATGACCGGAACTCGATACCGGTAAAAACTCGGTTATGCCCTGAAGGGCTCCCAGCAAAAGGGATTCTCCATACGTCATGACTTCTCCTTATACTCGGTATTTTCCCCGAAGAAAGACTCTACTATCTCCGCTATAGATGTATCCCGGTAAACGTACCCGTACACAACCGCAGAGACAAGGACTTTTCTGCCGAAATGGGAGGTCTCCTCATAGGGCAGCGCCTCCAAAAACAGATCCCCGGGAAGATCCCTGTTATCCCGAGCCCAGCGTCTGACCTTTGTTATCCCGCCGTTGTAAGAGAAGAGAGCCTGGCTGTAGTTATCGGTTCTTCCTATTAAGTGGTCCAGATACCAACCGCCGAGGGTTAGGTTCAGTTCCGGATCCGTAAGATCGGTAATCCTCACCCCTATACGGGAGGCTATGTCCTCCGCGGTTGAGGGCATAAGCTGACTCAACCCAACCGCCCCCGCGTGGGAGGATATATCCGCAGTAAAGAGACTCTCCTCCCGTACCAGGGCAAACAGGAGGTAGTCCGGGTACTCATATTTTCCGCTTATCCCCATCATTATGTCTTCGTAAGCCCTTGGGTAAAGCAGTCGAGTATCTTCCGGCTGTATTTCTCTGTTATTATTCCCGTAGTATCGTGAGAGGAGACGAACCGAATCCAGGTAATTATTCCGCCTCTGCAGATCCTGAGCCCAAAGCCTCATAATAAAGGGAGAAAACCGGGATATTGTCTCCAGGTTGTCTCCAAACCTCTTGTAGGCATACTCGGAATGGCCGTAACGCAGATATCCGGCAAGCACTTTTGCCTTATCCGCAATTCCGTCCTCAAAGAGCGTTCCGCCGCTATTTTCATTATTGCCCTCGCGCCATCCGTCTATACCCTCATTCCCGCAGAAAGGCCACCATTTTTCGACGGTATCGGTCGCTTTTACCGGAACCTTGTTCACGCCAAAATGCCTCAATCTCTCCTGCGCCATTATCCGATAATAATTCGCCGCCCCCACCCCGCATCCGCTTTTTACCGCGTGGGAATACCAAAAAGCAATATGCGAGTCCGAAGCCGAGTATAGACCCGTCTCGGAAGCTCTTGCCGCTATATAGGCAAACCGGGCCGCAGCAAAGGAGCGGGATGTGCGAGCCAGTATGTCCGCCGCTCTGGCAATCTCTCCCCACCGTCGCAATCGAACCAGCCTGTCGGCAAGGTCAAACAGTACATCGTCATAATAATCGGGGTCCTCCCACTCCGCCGAAAGCTCGAGAAGGTCCTCCACAGCGTCCGATGGATCTAGGCGCATGAGAGCGTCGTAACGATACCAGCGCATTCTCTCTCTCTCTTCCTCTGGGGCTATATCGAGGGCTCTCTCGTAGAGCTCCAAAACTTCCGAAAACCGTCCCAGTCTCCGCTTGAGAAACGCCTCTGTTTCCAAGAGCCTGAAGGATGGTGTTGAACTGTCTTTTCTCTGTTCCAGCTTTTTCCTTGCAGCTTCAACAGTCCGTACCCCTTCGCTCAGTCTGCCGGAGGAACTTACAGCCTCGATAAACTCTTTACCTGGATGGGTGGTAAATAACTCGACCGCATCTGTCGCGTTTTCCGCTTCTTTTACATCTTCCCCGTCCTTCGGGAGGTCCGTACTAATAGAGAGATAACGGCGGTATTCGGAAAATGCTTCCCCATATCTACTCCGGCCCAGCAGAAGCTTTGCTTCTATAAAAGCGGTGTGTTCCTCTTGTAATGTATCGAGATCCAGGTTCTCCTCTACCGACGGAGCAGGAGCAGAATTTTCTTCAGGGTCCTTGTATCCAAGCCAGGAGTACAGGAGGCCCGGCAAATCTTCGTAGGGGTGTGTGGAAAGATAACCCAGCAGAATTCTCTCCCAATCGGGCTCTTCCCAATACCAGCTGCTCCAAACCCGGAAAAAATCCGCCTCCGCTTTTACAGTACCTGCAGCGTGATAAGTATCAACAGGTTCGTACAAATCGAGGACTTCACGAAGTTTTTCATATTCCTCCAGGGCAAAAAGCGAATAATAGAGAGGTGCAAGCAGACTTACCTCCACGGGTCCGCCCTCGCCTAAAAAGCCTAAAGCCTGGGAGGCAGCTTCTTCCCATCGCCCGTTTTCTATAAGAAGAGAGAGATACCCCGCCCTCGCAAGAGTCCGGACAGTTTTTGAAGAGTCCTCTCCGGCCGCTCTGTACATCTGGAGAGCCTCTTCTTCCATCCCGGCGTGCTGAAAATGTACAGCAATATAGAAGGAAGACTCACCGCCGGCTGCCCACTCAGTATCAAGAGATATAGCATCCTTATCGTAGGCAAAATCTTCAATGAAGGTGTCGAGGCTCCCCTCAGGCTGTGATGTGAGGTAATTCAGTAATTCTTCCTCTTTAAATGAGAAAAGCGGAGCTGTTGTTATAAAGGCCAGAAAAATACAGAGGAATAAGCGAGTTCTCTTAGTCGGGCTTGGGAATAAAAATTTTCTTTTCTGCAAAAATGCGGTTTGGGTTCTGAATTCTGTTTTGATCGGCAATGTCGTCATAGGCCCATGGAGTGTCATAGAAGGATCTGGATATGCCCCAGAGTGTATCACCCCATCGGATTCTGTACCATACCCCTTCATCCCAATTTTCCCATTCTCCGGGAACCGATACAACGGGGGCCTCCGACTCGGCAGCCTCGGAAGCTCCTCCGGTCTCCTCTTCCGTTACACTCGGGGTGTCCGAAGTCTGCGACTCCCCGGCCTCTTGCCTTGACTCTTCCTGGACAAGCTCTTCTTCGGGCTCTTCTATAGTTCCTTCTTCAGTCTCTTCTTCAGGCCCTTCTTCCGCCGGCTCCTCTACAGGGGCTCTCTCCGCCTCAAGCGGAGGCACCTCTTCGTCGGTTTGCGACATAAAAACGAAAAGATACAGGAGTGCCCCTATAAGAGCAAGGCCGAGGATTACCAGTAT
>JBKHFZ010000035.1:0-19707 GCA_046539925.1 Spirochaetaceae bacterium | reverse complement strand
TTCCCTTTCAGACAGATCACACCGATATTGTAAAATACCATCACGAACGGTACGACGGAGGAGGTGTATACGGGATCGAAGGGGAGAATATTCCCTTCCCTGCACAGCTTATTGCTCTTGCCGATACGGTGGACAACCTCTTTCATTTCGAAAAAACCGATGTGGAGAACCGAAAATCTATCCGCGATTTTATAGAAAAGAGGAAGGGTTCATGGTACAGCAAAAAAGTGGGCGAGGCGTTTTTAGAGCTCTCCGACCCCCCCGGTTTCTGGCTCGAACTGCAAAACCCCTTTATCTATAAGAGCATAAAAGACTATATTCCCGCCAGGAGCTCCGAACTTACCTGGAGGGAGGTTCTGAAGATCTCCCGTGTGTTTTCCCGAATAATCGATTCTAAATCCAAATTTACCTTTCGCCACTCCTCTGGAATCGAGGAGAAGGCCGCGACAATGGCCGAATATTACGGGTTCGATGAGGAGAGATACTATAAACTCCTGGTGGCCGCATCTCTCCACGATCTGGGCAAGCTTGTTATTCCGAACTCTATACTCAACAAACCCGGTTCATTGGAGGAGGAAGAGTACGAGCTTATCCAAACCCACGCCTTTTATACACGAAAAGGCCTGGAAGAGCTGCACACATTTGACGATATATGCAGCTGGGCTTCGAACCATCATGAACGTTTGGACGGGAGCGGTTACCCCTACCGCCTCGAGGCTCCCTCCCTCGGATTCGAGGATAGATTGCTCATGTGTCTCGACATATACCAGGCGCTTACCGAAGACCGCCCCTACCGGGCTGCCTTGAGTCATGGAAAAGCGGCTAATATCCTGCGGGAACTTGCTCGAGAGGGAAAAATTGATGCACAGGTAACAAGAGATTTGGAGGAGGTTTTTCACCCCGGTTAAAACGAGATAAAATTCGCCCCGAGATCGGCCCCAATCATCACAATTGTTAGGACCAGGACGTAGACAAAGTAGCGTCTAAAGTCCCGGGAGCCCGTCTTTTTTAGCGCGAACACACCCAACTGCACCCCGATTACGCTGCTGAGCAGTAGCACGACAGTAAGGGGAAGGCTCACCTTCGGTATTTCCGCCATCCCTTTTTTTGCAATTCCCACTACCGCAGTTACAAATATTACCGCAAGACTGGTTCCGGCGGCTCTCTGATGGGCCAGTCCAAAGAGCCCCAGCAAAACAGGCACCAGCAAAACCCCGCCGCCTATCCCGAGAAGCCCGGTAGCTATCCCCACGACCATACCTGCAAGAAATGTAAGGGGAACACTGTAGCCAGGGCCCCCGAAGGACTCTGCCGTCTCGGGAGTGGAAAACCTCGGGGCGGGACCATATTTGACCAGCAGGGGCAGCCGCTGTACACCTTTGGCTGTCTCCTGCTCCTCCCGGGACCTCATCCCAAAGATAGTCGCAATAAGCAGTGCAATAAATATGGAGTGCATAAGCGGTGTAAAAATTGCCTCGCTTCCGCCGGCTAAACCAAAGAGCAGCAGGTTCTGCAGGCTGTCGCCGGCAAGTGCTCCAAAGACACTTCCGCTTGCCAAAACCCCCGCAATTCTAAAGTCCACGTTTCCCGCCTCCCTCTGTTTGAGGACTCCGGCAAAGCTGGTTCCTATAATAAAACTCAAACTGCTCCCTACCGCCAGCTCGTAACCGATGCCCAGCACCACGTTAAGCAGGGGAACCACCAGAAACCCGCCACCCACACCAAAAAAGCCGGTAAGCGCACCCACCACCAGCCCGATTGCAAGCAGGGCGAGGTAAAGAGACGCACCTTCCACCCCTGCACCGAGGGGCGGAGCAACTATGGTCAGTATCTGTTCTATATCCATTAGATGAATTTACTCAGCACGTAATGTACAAAGCCGCCCCATAACACGGGGACGAGAATAAAAAGCATTGTAGCAAAAATTTCTTCCATGTCAGCCCCTGAACCGGAGATTTTCGGTCTAACCGTTACCAGATGGTAGGGAAAGGCGCATATCCCGTCAAGTAGCATGCGAAGCTCATTTTTTAGAGCGAATGGAATAATTGTAACTATGGAGGTGAAGGTTTTTGTAAAATATAAAAAAATCATTACCATGATCTCATAATGTTAGAGTCATGATACCGTATAATGTCAATAATTTAGGCAGTATCACATACCGGTATATTCAAATAACAGGAGGAAAGGATTTTGGATGAAATTATTGTACGTTTACATTTTCTGGACTGGCTGATCATCATTCTGTTCCTGGGCTTCATGATAGGCGTTGGAGTCTATTTTAACAAAAAGAAACAGGGTTTTGATGATTACTTCATGGCCGGAAGGACGCTAACCGCTCCCTTGCTGGTAGGGACACTGGTATCGACCTTCTACGGCCTGGACACGCTTTTCGGCACATCGGAGGTGGGGTATTATGAGGGTATTTCCGCCTTTTTTGCCTACTCCATACCCTATACCTTGATGTACGTGGTAATGGCATTTCTCTCGCCCAAGTTCAAAGAGATATTCCCCAAGGGAACTACCATGCAGGACATCTCCTTTGAAAATTACGGGAAACCCGCAGGTATTATGTCGTCTATTGCCGCCTTTATCTACTCCACCAACACAATGGAGATGATGGGTATAGGTTTCGTGCTGCACCTTATCGCAGGCCTTCCCTTCTGGCTGGGAACCCTGATTGGAGCGGTAATCGTCGTGTTCTACACATTTACCGGCGGCCTTTGGGCAGTTACTCTTACCGACTTTATCCAGTTTGTCGCCATGATGATAACCGTAGGAATCGGACTTATCATAGGATGGAGAGCGATCGGCGGCTACGAAGAGATCATGGTCGGCCTGGCTGATTTTGCCGGCGGTGTCGAGGAGGCGGGCTATTTCTTTAGTGTGGGAGCGGGGTATCTTACCCCATGGACGCTTGTCGCCTACTCTCTTACCGCCCTTGCGGTACTGGCCGAACCTGCATTTTTCCAGAGGATGTTCGCTTCCGCCGGTCCCAAGGAGATTAAAAAAGCTTTTGCAGTTGGTGTCCCCATGTGGCTCTCCTTCGACTGGGCCGTCTCCTTTCTCGGAATCCTCGCTGCAGCCGCCGTCGGTCTGGGTATTATTCCGGAAGTAGCGGCTAACGAGGCGCTCTTCGCTATTCTTGGACAATATCTTCCTGTAGGTCTGCTCGGGCTCTTTGTTGCGGGTGTGCTTGCCTGCGCAATGTCTACAGCAGACTCATACTTCCTCGTTGCCGGCGGTGTTATAGGGTACGACCTCTACAAGGGTGTTATCAATCCAAAAGCCGAAGACAAGAAGGTCGAGCGGGCTACAAGATACGGCCTTATAGCATCGGCGGTAATCTCCTTTATCCTCACCTTTACCTTCGAAAGGATTATGGAGGTGTGGGTATTTCAGGCCACGGTAATTATTACCACCTGTCTTATACCGGTCTATTTTGGCGCTTTCTCCAAGAAAAGACCAAAGAAGATTGCCGGTACTCTAGCTACCGCTTTTGGACTTATCACCTCGCTTATATGGTATATATGGTCCAACTTCTTCGGCACCTGGAGCGAGGATTGGGAAGTTTACGTAATTAAAATCGGTAATCTGGAATTGTGGCAGGAGTACGGAATCATTATTATCACTCCAATAGTTCTTGTGATATACTTGGTTGCAAATGCTCTTGGCAAAGAAGTGGTGAAAGATGAAGAGAAGGAGGAAAAGTAATGGGATGGGATGTAGCTAATTATATAGCCGGCGCAATTTGTATCATAGGCCCCCTGTTCCTCATAGTGTGGTATTTCAAGGCTGCAAAAGAACAGGTCCGAAAGCTTCAGGAAAAGAGCAACGGACAGGGATAAAAGTATATTCCCGGGACTTGGTGCTTTCAAAAATCTTCGGTTTTTGAAAGCACCTCTACTGTACAGTTTTTCCAATAAATATGGTAACAAGTGGGTCTTGTGAATCCTCAAATATGAGGGTTCGGGGACCCACATTTTTCAACATGGAAGGGCAAAAGCGTATGATTATCGTAAATGGTCAATCTATGGAATGGGAAGAAGGGCTTACCTTCCAGGGGCTTTTCAAACGGCTCGGGTATACAATACAAAATCCGCCGGTACTCCTACGGGTAAACGGCACAGTTATAAAAAAGTCGGAACGGGAGGAGTACCTCATTCCCGACGGGGCTTCCATAGAGATCAAAAATTTATTGAGAGGCGGTTGATGCTGAACAAGAGAATTCTTCTCACCGGAGTACTGTCCATAGCGGCAATAGCTGGTATGGTGTACCTGCACAACAACATCCTGTATCCCGAGCAGGGGGAAGATCGGGAAACTCCCCCCTCGGAAGCTGAGTCAAGAGAGGCTGCTCCGGACTCCGAAGAGGGTAGAGGTGGCGAGGGTTTTGCCTTCATCCCCCTCGAACCCGTGGAACCCCCGGAAGGCGATGCGCACCTCTCCACTACCGAAGAGGAGGTAGTTATCGATACCGATGTGTATACGGCAGTACTCAGTACAAAAGGGGGAGTTCTCACTTCCCTCACCTTAAAAGAGTACAACGACTATAGGGGAAGGCCCGCGGAGATGATTCTCGGCGGAGAATCCGGGATCTATCCCTTCGAAGTCGGGTTTGCCTGGCCGGGAGAGCACACCTCGGGAGAACAAGCGCCGGAGGAACAGAAAGACATCTCCGGGAACACTCTGTTTTCTCTGGAGACAGACCCCTCGGCAAGAGAGGCGACCTTTTCCCGGGAGTTTGAAGACCCCCGGGGCAATAGATTTATCATGAAAAAAACCTATAGTTTTGTTCCTGATGAATATATTTTTCGTCTCTCCATTACCATATCTCCAAGGGTTTCGGAAGAAGGGGGAGCGGATTATGCCGACGGGTATATGTACAACCTCACCCTCGGTCCCCGTTTGGGACCGCCGGCAAAAAATATCGACGGCAGAATAGATTATCGCTATTTTACCCTCCTCGGAGACGCACCTAAAAAGAAAAATTATCTCGGCGATGAGGATAAGCTGAGGGAAATTTCCGAAGATATAAAATGGGCGGGGATCCACGGCCAATACTTTGCCGGAATTCTCCATCCCGCGGAGGAGGTTCCCCTCTCTACTCTCTATCTGGATTCCCGAAAGATGGAAAATACAGAGAACCAAAGCACCCTTAATTTTCATATCCCCTGGGAGGGGAAAGATGCCCGTGAAGACGTGTTCTACTGCTTTTTCGGCCCGAAGAAACCCTCCATTCTATCAAAGTATTCGGATAAAGGGAGTAACGCCTTCTCCCTCGAGGGGGCGGAATTTACACAACTCGAAAACACCGGCAGTATTTTGGGGAAATTGTCTGAGTTTTTCGGTATGATTCTTCAAGCCCTTAAGGTGATAGCAAGAAACTACGGTGTGGCTATAATTCTTTTTGCCCTTCTTGTGCGAGTTATCAGCAGCCCTCTATCTTATCGAAATTTCCGCTCTAACAAGAAAATTATGGAGCTGCAGCCGAAGATAGAGAAAATACGAAAAAAACACGAGTTCAACAAAGCCGAGTCTACCCGACAGATAATGGATCTATACCAAAAGGAGAATATAAACTCCTTTGGAAGGGTCCTTCCCCTTCTTATTCAGCTGCCCATTATTGTCGCCCTGTTTCACCATTTTTCAAAGAGTTTCTCCTTCCGCAACGCTGTGTTCATTCCCGGATGGATAGCCGATCTGAGCACCCCCGATATGATAGGAGAACTCCCCTTTTTCATCCCACTGCTCGGTACATCCCTGCGGGTACTACCGTTTCTCATGCTCGCGGTGACCATTGTGCAGACAAGAATAAACCAACCACCGGTAGAGGCAGGGAGAATGCAGAAGATCATGGTTTATGCAACTCCGATCCTTATCTTCCTTATTCTCTACAACATGCCCTCCGGTCTCGTTCTCTACTGGCTTTTCTACAACCTCCTGGGCTTGGGAGAGCACATCCTTTTTGAGAGAAGATATGCGGCGGATGAGGCTCAAGCGGGTGCCCCCGCTGATCTATAGGGGAGTACTTGCATGGTGACTTTGGCGAAAGGCAGGATTGTATGCAGTTCTCTATAATCGAATTCGTAAGCAATCAGTTTGTTTTGATGTTCTTTACCGTAGTCGTCGGCCTTTTGGTCGGGAGGATACGTATTGGGCGGTTCTATTTAGGCAGCTCCGGAGGCCTTTTTGTGGGGCTGCCCGTCGGCTGGGCAGTGCAGAAATACATTGCCCTTCCCTTCGAGGGGTCGGAGGATATCCCCGAATATGCCGAGCGAATCCTGCACGAGGGTGTGGTATCGCAAATCTTCTTTCTGCTTACATTGATCCTTTTTGTAAACGCAGTCGGGCTGTTGGCATCCAGGGACCTGGACAGGGTTATCCGCAGCCATGGTGCAAAGCTTGTGGTCCTCGGTTTTACAGTACCCCTCGTGGGCGCGATTACAACCTGCATTATGGCGGTTATAAGTCCCGGACAGGACCCCTTCGCCGTGTCGGGAGTCTATACCGGCGCCCTTACCAGCTCTCCCGGCCTTGCCGCGGCTATCGAGACAGTGGCAAAATACGGGGAACACGCGGAAGGCATGGTGGGTTTCGGCTATGCAGTAGGCTATTCCCCCGGTGTTATAATGGTAATCCTCGCTATTCAGTTAATTCCCATTATTTTCGGGATAGACGTAGACGCCGAAAGGGAGGAACTCGCCAGGCATTTCAGGGAACAGGACGAAGCGGAAAAGGCCTCCGGCAAAACCGGCCGGAGAAAACGACTGGAGAAGGACGAGGATAACCCCGGCTTTGATATTGTCTCCTTTTTCCTGGTTGCCCTGGCAGGCTATTTCCTCGGTTCTCTTGAATTCTACATGGGCCCCGTTATAGACTATTTCAGTCTGGGGACTACCGGCGGAGTTCTTATTGTCGGATTGCTCTTTGGTTATATAGGGAGGCTGGGCCCCTTCCGCTTTACCATGGATCCGAAAATTCTCTCGGGTATACGTGAGCTCTCCCTCTCCCTTTTTTTGGCAATTGTAGGCCTCCGATACGGCTTTACAACGATAAACTCTTTGGCATCGGATGGCCTCTACCTGGTAGCGGTATCCTTTGTAACCGCCTCTATCTCACTAACGGCGGGTTTTCTTCTGGCCCGTTACGTCTTCAAACTCAACTGGGTAATTTTAGCGGGAAGTCTATGTGGAGCTATGACAAGCACTCCCGGCCTGGGAGTCGCAATAGACGCGGTAAAGAGCGACAACGCGGCGGTGGGTTACGGAGCCACGTATCCCTTTGCCCTGCTCGGAATGGTGATATTTACCATTCTCCTGCATAACCTGCCCATGTAATAGACTGTAATATCAGAAACATGTTTATTCTGTAACAGAGATGTAACAGCCCCATCTTTTATACTTTCTCCTGTGTGCCGAAACAGCAGGCGCAGTACATTTTTAACAAATTTTAGAGTGTTCAAGGAGTGGTTATGAAGGTTCTTATAGCGGGAGTAGGCGGAGTAGGCGAGGCAATTGCAAGAATTATTGCGAAGAAAAGTCCGCCCTGGTTGGAAAAGATGGTTTTAGCCGATTACAACGAGGCAAAAGCAAAGGCTATAGCCTCTATTTTGGAGAATAAGGTAGCGGTTGCATCGGCACGGCTCGATGCGGGAAATCAGAAGGATATAGAGGCTCTTGTAAGAGAACACGGAGTGGATCTTATAATGAACGCCTGCAGTCCTCAATTCAATATGCCCCTTTTCCACGCAGCCTACGAAACATCGAGTACCTACATCGATATGGCCATGAGCCTCTCCGAGCGTCACCCTACAGAGCCTTTTTCCAGGGCCCATGTAAAGCTGGGCGACCTTCAGCTCGCCGAGGCGCAGGAGTGGAAAAAGGCGGGACTTCTCGCCCTGGTGGGGTCCGGTGTGGAACCCGGTATGGTAAACGTATTTGCCAGGTACGCCGCGGACCATCTTTTTGACACCGTGGAAGAGTTTAATGTACGCGACGGAGCCAACCTGGAAGTGGAAGGTACCGATATAGCCTTCGGGTTCTCCATCTGGACGAGCATAGAGGAGTGCCTCAATCCCCCGGTTATTTGGGAGAGGGAAAGGGGATGGTATACCACCGAACCTTTCTCCGAGCCGGAGGTATTCGACCTGCCCGAGGGGATAGGACCGGTAAAAATGGTTAATGTGGAGCACGAAGAGGTGCTCATGCTGCCGCGCTACTTTAAGGAAAGGGGGCTGCAGCGGGTTACCTTCAAATTCGGACTGGAAGACTCCTTTATCGAAATGCTCAAAACCCTTCAGGCGCTGGGACTGGACAAGACTGAAAAAGTAAAGGTTGGGGATGTGGAAGTCTCTCCCAGGGATGTAGTGGGTGCAACTGCACCGGATCCGGCGAGTATCGCCGAGGCCATGCACGGTAAAACCGCGGCAGGTCTCTGGGTAAAGGGAAAAAAGGACGGCATGGAGCGGCAAGTCTATATCTATCAGGTAGCGGACAACCAGGAGTGTATGCGGAATATCGGCAGCCAGGCGGTAGTTGCACAAACCGCCTTTAACCCCGTTATTATGATGGAGCTCCTGGCCGAAGGCGCCTGGACAGGCTCCGGGGTGGAGGGACCGGAGTTCTTTCCCGCCGAACCCTTTATGGAGCGGATGGAAGAGTACGGTTTTCCGGTACACATGATGGAGATGGAATCCGAGTATAAACAAAATTCCGACGACCACGTGCTCTTTGCCCCAATGGAGAACAAAAGAGACACAAAAAACCGATAGGAGGAACAAAAGATGGAAGAACTTAAAAAACACCTTTCCCCGGTTTTAACCCACGGAAGCAATGTTATTGTCGACCACGCCAGGGGCTGCAGGATTTACGGCACCGACGGAAGAGAGTACCTGGATTTTACCAGCGGTATTGGGGTAATAAACACCGGCCACTGCCACCCCGATGTAGTAAAGGCCGTGCAGAGGCAGGCCGAATCTCTCCTCTTTGGCCAGCTGAATATTGTGTACCACCAGCCGGCCCTCGAACTTATAGAGAAGCTGTCCGAGGTGTTTCCCCCCGAACTCTCCCACTACCTCTTCTCCAACAGCGGAGCCGAAGCGGTGGAAGGGGCGGTTAAACTGGCCAAAATGGCCACGGGAAGGCCCAATGTTATTGTTTTCCAGGGCAGTTTCCACGGAAGGACCCACCTTACCATGGGGATGACTACGAGCAAAACCATATACCGGGCCAAGTACCAGCCCCTCACCTCGGGGATATTTGTTACCCCCTATCCCTATACCTACTACTATACAAGCCGTTACGGATGGACTGAGGAGCAGACGGTCCGTTTTGCCCTCGATGAACTCGAGCGCCTATTGAAATCGCAGACCTCTCCCGAGGAGACGGCGGCACTTATTATAGAGCCTGTTCTCGGAGAGGGGGGCTACGTACCCGCCCCACCTGGATTTTTGAAGGAGCTTCGGAAAATAACGGAAAAACACGGCATTCTGCTCATCTGCGACGAGATTCAAACCGGCTTCGGCAGGACAGGAAAGATTTTTGCCTTTGAACACGACGGGATCGTGCCCGACATTGTAACAATGGCCAAGGCCCTCGCCTCGGGTATGCCCCTCTCGGCAATTGCCTATAAGCCGGAGCTTGCCGAGAACTGGGACCCCGGCAGCCACGGGGGAACCTTCGGCGGAAACCCGGTATCCTGCGCCGCCGCCGCGGCGGGGATAGAGGTAATACGCAGGGAGAGACTTGCCGAGAACGCAGCCCTCCGGGGAGAGCAGCTTATTGCCGGGCTTAGGGAGCTGCAGAGAAAGCATCCCGTAATTGGGGACGTACGGGGACGGGGTTTAATGGTTGCCACGGAGTTCTGGAAGGACGGCGCCCCCGACGCCGACAGAGTGAAAGAGGTAAAGAAGCATGCCCTCGAGAACGGGCTCATGATGCTCTCCTGCGGGACCTTCGGCAACGTAATCCGCTGGATACCGCCTCTTGTTGTCTCGGAAGAGGAGATAGACCAAGGCCTCGACATCTTCTCCCGGGCGCTAAGTCTTGGAAAAACCTAAGTCCTGGAGAAACCCCTTAAGCGATAGTAATCGTCGACCAGTTCGGCAAAATGTTCCTTTGTGAGGGTAATGTGCTTCGACCCCACCGGGCGGTCAAAAAACCAGTCCGGGAGAAAATCCTCGTCGCAGCTCATGCCCTCTCGAAGGTTAAACTCTCGAATGGTCATGGCAATACGCTTTGAGACCTGGCGCATCTCTTTTTCCGTGTAGTCGAGACCCATTACTCCCTTCAGAATAGTGCTCAGTTCATCCCACAGGTACATATCGCGAAAGAAGCGGCAGAGGATAAGAGTGTCGTAGATAGTAAGCCTGTCCTCGTACTCGAGGAACATCTCCGCCTTACCCTCATTACTCTGTGGGTCTATAAGTCCGGCAAGTTCGGGCTTGTAGAAGGTGGTACGCAGATGGCAGGCTCCCCGGTCGGAGACCGCGTACCCGAGCCCCATCCCCTGGAGAACTCTGGGATCGTAGCCGGGAGGTTCGAGCCCCTTTACATGGATTGCCCGCTCTTCCATACCCAGCTTTTTGGCAGCAGCCCGTGTTCCCTCCGCAAGGAGATCTCCTATACCTTCCCGGTAAGCTATCATCCGCAGGAGCTCGGCAATCCGGTCTACTTGGTTGTAGTCTATCTCGTAGTCTATTTTACCGGCTTTATGCGCCTCTATGGCAAAGGCGGTGGTGTTGCCCGCGGTTATGGTGTCTATCCCCAGGCGGTCGCAGATGTCGTTTAGATAGGCAATCTCCCTTATGTCGTCTACAAGGTTCAATCCGCCGAAGGCGTTTATTGTCTCGTACTCCGGGCCGTCGAGTTTGAGCCCCTCATGTCGGCCGGAGAGAACTTCGCTGTCCCTCGAGCAGGAGATAAAGCAGTAGAGACAGGAGGTGGGCTTTACCTTGAGCTCCCGGTGCATCGCCTCCCCGTTTATTTTGTCGGCGTGGGCAACATTACCCTCGGACCAATAACGTGCGGGAAAGCTGTCGGTCTTGGTGGTAAAGTTAACCACCTGGGATGTGCCGAAGTCGTGGTACATCGCCACACCCTTGTCGGTCTTTCCCTTTTCCCTCTGTTCTTTGTTAAACTCCCTTATCAATCCGGGGTCCGCAGCAGTTTTGTCTTTACTGCCGATAAAAACTATGGCCTTTATCCGCTTGCTCCCCATTACCGCACCAACGCCGGTGCGCCCCAGACAACGCCCGAAATCGTTATTTATATAGGCGTACTTTACGAGCTTCTCCCCTCCGGGTCCTATTGTAAGTACCGCTGTTTTGGATTTTGGCTGCTCCTCTTTGTACTGCTCGATAAGGGCCCTCTCCGTCTCGAAGGCGTCCATCCCCATCAGAGAGGAGGCGTCCCGGAACCGTACTGCCTCCGCGGAAACCTCGAGGACGGTCCACTCCTTGTGAGCCCCGTCGAGAAGGATTGCATCGTAGCCTGTGCGGGTAAGCTGCAAAAACGCCTTCCCCCCGGAGTAGGCCTCCGAGAACACCCCCGTAAGGGGCGATTTGGTAAAGGCACCGTAACGGTTTGCACCCCAGAGCACAAATCCGCAGGCAGGCCCTCCCGCAAAAACCAGGAGATTATCCGGAGAAAGGGGGTCCACTCCGGCGGGGTTTCTCTCCAGCAAGAGATGTGAGGCCAGCCCCTTTCCTCCCAGATAATTCTCGTAGATCGATTCCGAGAGCTCCTCTTCCCGAGTTTGCTCATCCGTAAGATTAATAGTGAGTATTTTGCCGAATATTCCTTCCATGTGTTCTATTGTACCAAATAATACGCTGTATGCAGCAAAAACAGCTCTGATAAATCGATGATACGAAGGTCGATAATGCGAGACAAGTGTGGTGCCTCCGCAGAGAGACACAGGAGCTCCCGGAGAGACAGGCTATATCAGCCGCTCCTCCTCCCAAAAAGAGGAATCTACAGGAGAGCCGGAGAGGAGTTTATCCCGGAGCTCCCGGGTCCGCTCGTCGACGGTAAGGCTATAGGCGGCCTGGAGACGTCGGTTAAGCTCGTCATAAAATTGTGGGATAACACTTCTGTTACCTATAAAAGCGCTGGCAATCATGATAAGCCGATACGCCGGCTCGCATAAATTATCGGCAGCTATGAGTTTTTTAGACCAGTCTATTGCGTTTCCGTACTCCCCGATAGAAAGAGTAAGGCGAGCCAGGCTAAAGAGCACTTGTCGGTAGCAGTTCTTAAGCTCTTCCCTTTGGTCTCGGATAAAGTCAAAATAGAGATCCCCCCCAAGAAAGTCTCCTTCGTACACCTCTTCCGCAATTTTATAGAGAGAAATCGCCGTCTCCAGATTTCCATGCTTCTCCGCAGCGCGGCCGCGGTTGTAATAGTCGAGAAAGTCGTCTATGTCGATGTGTATCTTCCCTTCCAAAAAATAGATCATGTTTACATCGGTAACGAGAAAATTGGCATCGTTTCCAAATAATTTTCTCAATCTGTAGATAATGGTGTTCAGATTGTCCCGTACACTCTTATAGGAGTACCTGGGCCAGAAAATTTCATACACCCTCTCTTTCATTACCCCGTTTTTACGATGCACAATAAGCAGCTTGAGTAGATCCATTACCCTCTTTTGGCTGGAAAGGAGGGAGGTGGTAATCTCCTCTCCTTTAAAATAGACCTTGAAGGCTCCCAACGTCTTTATCGTCAGATCGCTGGTGTTCTCTGTACGCGCCGCCTGTTCCCTTCTTCCTGTAAGGCGCGGAAATTCAGAAAAAACGGGATCATCCGCCAGATCCGCGAGGTGGTCAAGAAGGTCGGGGTCTACAATATCCAGGTTTCGATAGTGTCTCTCTTTTATAATCGAGAGCATACTCCCCACAGCTTCCTCGGCTCCCTCTTTATCCCCCTCTTTTTCGCTGCACAGAGCCCGCAGAGCGTCGGCACTCGCACTCGGATATAGATGGTCTTCCCTAAACGTATCGGTCTGAAGAGAAGCAATAATCCGCTTCGCCTCCTCATATTTCTCGAGGAATATCAGCACCTCCGCCAAAGCTAAATAACTGTACGGGAAATCGGTTCTTAGAAGAGACTCGTTCTGCGGTTCGAGCAGACGGTCCGCGTAGTATTCGGCTCTCTGACGGTTTTTGTTGCGGTAGGCGACAAGCATATTAATGAGATACCGGGAGAAATACTTTACCAGAAGTATCTCGTCGGTCTCCCTGTTTTCGGTAATTTCGAAAAGAGAGTCTGCCTTGCTTATGTCGTCGAGATAGAGGTAATAAATTATCAGATTTAACTCCAGATAATACCTAAAGGCAAAGTCGTCCGGGCAGCGCTTGAGCGCCTGTTCTATCCACTCAATAGCGGTATTTATCTCTCCCAGGTAAAAAAAGGTATCCCCAAGATAGAACGCTATGAGAAGCTTAAAGAGGTTGCTCACATTGTGAGTCTCCAAAAAAGACTCGGTGCGCTGTAAGATCCGTTTAGCCTCGTTAAAAACCCCCTTCTCGATGTATATTCTCGAAAGAACCAGTCGTGCGCTTATATATGCCTCTTGATTGTGGAATTTAAAAGAGGTCTCCTCCGCGTGCAGAGCCATTCGAAAAGCCTGCTCCCCGTTATCTCCTATTCTCCATTTTCCAAGAGGGATAAGAGACTCGAGTATCTCCTTCTGCTCGTCCTCAATTTTATCTTTACACTTCCCGAGAAACTCATCTGCCTGGCTGACAATGTCGTTTATTGACTCGTTTGACCGTTGGTAGAAGAGGGAGTTTACCAGAAGCACGGAATATGTGGTAACGATCTTTTCATAATCCCTGTTTTTGAGAAAAGAAGGAACCATGGCAACAAGCTTGTTAGTGGTACTTACAGGTCGTACCAGGTTGGTGGTAAGAGCGTAGTAATAGGATAGAGTCTGGTCCTTTTCCCTCGCCTTGTCGGGAAAACTTTCCAACAACATTCTCAGCTCGTCCTGTCCAAGGGTTCTGTAAAGCTCATCCGAATATTTTACAAAAACGTCCTTTGCTTTTTCCAACTCTTCTACCCTAAGAAGATAGAAGACAAGTTTCGAGTACTGGTTGCACTTTTCGTAGTACTCTGAAACTGCTTTAACTGTCTTTCCCCTCTTCTTACGCTCGAAGCGCAGGAACTCTTTCTGCAGATAGCGGGAGAAAAGCGTGTTAAAAGCGTAACTGTCCTTCTCAGAATCTATATGCCTTATAAAAGTGTGGCTCCGCCACAGCTGGTGGAGAAAACAGGCCTGTTCCTCTCCCGTCAGAAGGGCAACCAGCTCTTCCCTTGGCTCTTTTACCGCCCCAAGGGAGATTAAGATTTCCTGCTCTCTTTTAGAGAGGCGGCCCATAACCTCTTCTCTAAAAAACTCATCCACCTCCGGCATGCTCCCGTTTTTTATAAAAGAGCCGAGAAAATCCTCCCGTTTTTTGCTGGAGAGACCTTCCAAACGCTCTGCCAGGTACACATATCCGGTAATCCACCCACCTATAAGCTGAAAGACTCTTTTTATAATTCCCCCCGGAAGGGAGTTTCGGGCAATCTTTTGAAAAAAGAGATGGATCTCCTCCTCCTTGAAGGCAAGATCCTCATCCTTTATTTCCACAAGCTCTTTTGCAGACCGCAGCCTGGCAAGTTCCAGAGAGAGCAGGCGCCGGCTTATTATTACCAAATGCACATGTTCGGGCAGTTTATTGAGAATATTTTGGACAAAAGAGTGGGCTTCACTTTTCGGGTCGAGCACATCAAAGTCGTCAATAACAAGGTAGCGGTCTTCGCCGGCATCATCAACAGCCTCCGATACCAGGCGTATAAACTCTTCCTCTATACGATCCATGTCCTCGGGGAGGTCTGCTATTTTTCCCGTAACTGCCGCCGCCAGACCTGCAGCTATTCTTTGCGCCGAGACATCCCAGGAATCTACAGTATACCAGGAGAAGGACTTATTATGCTGCTGCAGACAATCGAAGGCAAAGGATGTTTTCCCCTGGCCCGCCCTGCCGTATATTACGATGAGCCTCCGGCCGCTTCGGCTGCGAAAGTACTCGAACAGTCGACTGCGGGGTATCCGTTCGTCTCTTTTGGGCACTCTTAATTTATATTCCGGTACAGTTTTAGACATTTCCTGTTGATTCTTTGTTTATCCTGAATGAAGAGTAGATTAAAGAAAAATATCAGTCAACCCGACAGGGATGAATGTCAATGCAACAGAGACTAAAAATACTCATAGAGGGAAAACCCTATAAATCATAGGTGTATTACCCGTGTTTTAGACCGGAGACAGAAAAGGGTATTTAAATGGGTAATATAAAAAGCAAGAATAGGTACAGCAGAATTATTATTGAGCTATAGGAGGTTTATCATGAAGAGCGGCACAAAAAGCCGAGGGATGTACGACCGTGCGCGAAAGGTTATTCCGGCGGGAGTAAACTCCAACTTTAGATATTGGGGAGAAGAGGAGACCCTGGTACATAAAAATGCCCAGGGAGCCTATATTTGGGACCAGGACGACAACAAATATATCGACTACCGACTGGCCTTTGGGCCGGTGGTCCTCGGGCACGCCTATCCTGATGTGGTGGAGCGGGTAAAATCCGCCCTCGACAGGGGAAACGCCTTTGCCATGACTACGGAATACGAAATTTCGGTGGCCGAGAAGGTAGCACAAATGACCGGGGTCGATATGATGCGTTTTGCCAACTCCGGGACAGAGGCGACAATGCACGCCATCCGCATTGCCCGCGCCTACACAGGCCGGGAAAAAATTCTCAAGTTCGAGGGACACTACCACGGGTTTCAGGACTACACCCTCTGGAATACCTATCCCCCTCTCAGCGGAGCAGGCTACAGGCGCTCACCCCTTAAAATACCCCAGGGTTCGGGTATACCGCATATGATAGGGAATTTGGTGGAATCGATCCCCTACAACGACGAAGAGCTGCTGGAGATACGAATACGCGACAACTGGCAGGACCTGGCTGCGGTAATATTTGAGCCGATTATGGGAAACACCGCCGCCATAATGCCCCAAAAAGGGTTTATAGACAAAATACGAAAGCTCTGCGACAAGTACAACATTGTGATGATAATGGACGAGGTAAAGACCGGTTTCCGCATCGCCCCCGGCGGAGCACAGGAGTACTTTAACGTGAAGGCCGATATGGTAACCTACGCAAAAGCCCTGGGCAACGGCTTTCCCGTAGCCGCAATAGGCGGAAAGAGAGAAATTATGGGAGAGATAGGCCCCGGGATGATAGCCCAGGGGGGCACCTACGCGGGAAACATCGTCTCCGCCTCGGCTGCCGACGCAACCCTCGACGTTATTGCAGGGGGAGCCCTCAAAAAGGTGGAGGCCCACGGGAAAAAGCTCATCGACGGTATATCCAAAGTCTTTAACGACAGGGGTGTTCCCTTCAAGATTCTCGGACCCCCGGCTATGTTTGGTGTCGTACTTACCGATCAGGACGAAGTAAAGGAGTACCGCGACTGGGCCGTATCCGACCATGCCCGTTATGAGCAGGTAATTCTCAAGCTCTTCGAGAAGGGTGTTATGCCGGACAAGGACGCCCGGGAACCCTGGTTCGTCTCCGCGTCGCACAGCGATGCCGACGCCGATACCACCCTCAACGCCTTCGAGGACTCGGTAAAAGAGGTGTTTGGTTAACATACCCACCGTATTTCAGGATATAAAGGCACCATATCCCGGTAGGTTCTCTTCGAGAAGCGTGCTTACCCGTGATTACCTGCCGGGGTCTGTGTCTTCTTATACAATCTTTTCAGGAGACGATATTCATGAAAAACAAAAAGGTTATCATCATCGGAGCGGGAGCACAGGCTACCGTAATCTCGGGGGTTCTCGCGGAGGCAGATGATGTAGCGGAGATTCTGGTAACGGACATCGATTTGCCCCGTGCCCGAGAGCTCGCGGAGGTAAACGGCAGTTCAAAACTGGGGGCGGAAAAGCTCGACGCCTCGGATGTCGGAGCAATGGCCCGGAGAATTGAAGACGGGGGCTTCGACTTGGTGGTAAACGCCACGATACCCAAGTTTGTCCATCAGGTAATGAAGGCCTGCATAAAGGCGGGAGCCCACTACATCGATATGGCTTCCAACGAGATATACCCAAAACCGGACATCCCGATAGAGCAGTTTTACTATGCAGAGGATTTTAAGAAAGCAGGGCTAATGGCTTTTACCGGTGCCGGCGGAGACCCGGGTCTGAGCAACATTATGGCCAAGGACATGATAAACGACATGGACGAGGTGGAGAGCATAATGATCAAGGACTACGGCGAGGTCGAGAGCGAGGAGCCGGTGGCCCTCTGGTCCATGCGCACATATCTGGAGGACCTCTTTCTCCACCCTACCATCTGGAAGGAGGGCAAAGCCGAGAGAGTCGCCCCCTTTACCGGAGAGGAACTCTACGATTTGCCGGCCCCCTTCTGCAAGAAGGGCAAGTTCTACTACCACGACCACGAGGAGGGTGTGACCATTCCCCTCTACGCGGGTAAACCTATAGGCTACTGCGACTTCAAGATAGGAGAGCCTGGAATCGATATGTGGCGCTTTGTGGTCGAGGACCTGGACCTCATGAGCGAGGAGAAGCTCGACGTAAACGGCTGCACAGTGAGCCCGAGGGAGGTACTCTTTCGAAAAGCTCCCGCCACGGTCTCCGCGAAAAAGCAGGTTGAACTCTACGAGTCGGGGAAACTGCAGAGCCGCCTTGTGCTTATCTGCGACGGAAAGGGCAAAAAGGACGGAAAAGAGATCGCCCTTCGGAGCTGGACCGAGAGCCCCACCGGCAGCGAGGCGTGCACACGTCTACCTGGGACAAACGATGTTTCCTGGATGACCTCCATCCCCGCGTCGATATTTTCCCTTATGATGCTGAGGGGACAGATCAGCCACACCGGCGTCTTCCCTCCCGAAGTGTTTAGCGAAGAGGAGATCGACACCTTCTACAAAGGCATTAAGGAGTGGGGAATCCGCGTAATAAAGCGTGTTGAAACAGCAATTAAATAAAAGGAGCATAACTATGAAAAAGGTAATGGTAATGGGCCTGGGAGCCCAGGGAAGCACAATAGCAAAGCGATTGAACGAAGAGCCGAATGTAGAGAAGGTTATTTGCGCCGACTACGACCAAAAGGCGGTAGAAGAGATGGGAAAATCCCTCTCGAAGGCGGTACCGGTTCAGGTAAACGCAAAAAAGGTAGAGGATATTGTAAAGGCGGCGGACGGGGCCGAACTTATCGTAAACGCCCTGGCGCCGGATTTTAACCTCAACGTGCTCGAAGCGGCACTGCAGACCGGCGCCTGCTACCAGGATATGGCCTCGGGCCCGGTAAGCGATGTGGATTTTGTAGAGGCGGTAAAACGCGTTCTTGCCATGGAGGACAAATTCAAGAAGGCAGGCCTCTCCGCATTGATTAACACCGGCTCAGCTCCGGGTTTTGCCAACATCCTCGCACGGGAGGCGGTGGACCAGCTGGACAGCTGCGAGAGGATAGAGATCTTTGTATACGACGGTATATGGTCGAATAAATTCATCCCCTTCTGGTGGAGCCCCGAAACCGCCTTTGGCGATATGGCAGCTCAGCCCATAGTCTACGAAAACGGCGATTTCCGTTTGGGCAAACCCTTCGACAACCCGGTAATGGAGGACTTCCGCGGACTCGGAGAACGGAGAATGGTGGACCACGAGCACGAAGAGCCGGTTACCATGGGGCTTTTGGCCGACAAGGCCCTGAAGGGTACAAAATACGTAAACTTCAAGTACGGAGGCCCCGGCCTCGAGATAGCCGAGTACTTCTACAAAATGGGCTTGCTTTCTGATGAGCCGGTAGAGGTCGACGGAAAAGAGATTATCCCCATGCACCTAATATCAAAGCTCACCCCCGCCGCGCCAAAGTACGAGGAGGAGATTAAGGCGGTACTCGATGAGGGGATGAAATCCGAAGAGGGTGCCTTTCTCGTACGTGCCGAAGGAACGAAGGACGGCAAAAACGTGCGGATAGACAGCTACGCCAACGCCCCCGGACTTACCGAAGCCTTCGAGATGGCGGGCATTACCCACGAGTCCTACTTTACCGGACAGTCGGCCTTTCTCTTTACCAAAATGTTCGTAAACGACAAAATACACACCAAGGGAGTCTTTCCCCCGGAGATGCTCGAAGCCCCCGAACGCTCCTACTATTTTAAGGAAGCTGCAAAACTCGAGCTCACGGTGGATCAGTTTATCGAAGCCCGCTTGTACTGAGGTGCCCCTCCCTGGGCTTAGCGAGCTGCAAGAGCTCGTATAGCCGGGAGAGCATCTTGTTAAGCATATTGCATCCCCGGTTCCGCACCGGGGATGCTTTTTTGTTCCCAGCGAAGAGGGCACACCCTTGACTTCCTGTTCATTACATCCGTCTTTTGTTTCAACATCTCCACTTTCATCATCTGATGAGCTCCTGGTTTCACGCTCATAGCACAAAATTATCCTCCACCACATTGAATATGGAGGTTTCTAAAGGTAAAATAGGAGGGTATGGAAAATTATCTCTTGAAAATTATCGTTTCTCTGGTCGAAGGCGAGGTGGATTTTGTCGTGTGCGGAGGGGTTGCCTGTGTACTTCAGGGCTGCGAACGAACGACATTCGACATCGATATATACCCACGGATGACCGAAGAGAATCTTGATAAA
>JBKHFZ010000034.1:0-20109 GCA_046539925.1 Spirochaetaceae bacterium | reverse complement strand
TACCCCCCGTCGAGGCTCAGTTCGGTATTGTAGAAGGGGAACCACTCAATGCTCAGAAACGCGGAAAGGTCGTGCTCCTCCGCCTCGTCGGCGTCGTTATCAGCTTTCGAAGGGCTGCTCTTGTAGTCCTCCTCCGGCAGCGCGCCGGGCATCTCGTAGCTGTTTCTCTGGTAGCCGAGGTCGAGTTCGGTGCGGAGAAGTTCGGTTATGTTCCAGCCTCCTCCGAGATGGGTGTTTGTCGAGCGGGACTCTGTTCTCTCCCTGTACCCCTCGTCTGTCGAGTTGGAAAAAGTAACTGCCCCGTCTACCGGCCCTTTTTTGCTGCCGAGCCGCAGGCGCTGGCTGGAGAAAACCCCCTTGTTGAAATTCTGCGAGTAGTAGGTGCCGAAATCGACGGAGGAGGTAAACTCGCTGCGGCTGCTGCTCCCCTTTGTAATAACATTTACCACCCCGCCGAGGGCATGGTTGCCGTAGAGGACGCTGCCGCTCCCGCGGACCACCTCGAGCCGTTCGATGGACTCGAGGGGAATGGAGAGCCACTGGATACCCTGCATGTCCTGGCTGTTCAGCCGCCGTCCGTCGACCATGACGAGGACCCGGCCGTGGCTGTTCTCTCCGAAGCCCCGCATATCGATCTGGGCTCTTTCGGGTCCCGCATTGGAGGTAAAGTTTACCCCCGCGAGCTTATCGAGGATGCCTACCAGGGACTGCTCTCCCGAGGCGCTTATCTGTTCTCCGGAAATTACGGTAACATGGGCCGGAGTCGAAACCTCCGCCTCTTCGGTGCGCCCGGCGGTAACAAGAACGTCCACGGTCTCCTCGGCGATCAAGCCCGGGAGACAGAAACCGGCCAACGCAAAGGTGAGGACCATTGATCGACCAAACCTTGAAAAAAAACTGTCCATAAAAAACTCCTTCTACATAGAGGTACTAATAGAGAACTCTTCCTGTACCGAGAAGGAATGAAGGTATACAACGGCGGGTATATACACATCCATCCCCTGTACGTGAGAGAACGGAACGCACACTACGTGTGCGTTCATTCGGCAATGGATCGTCTTCTGGCTTACGGATACTCAGTGCCCACCTTCCCGCCGGTACTCCGGCAGTGGTATTCGACCCCCTCACATCCGCTTACAGCGGCACGCCCGCACCCGATTTTCACGGGTTTCCGTTATCCATTCCGCTTTAGATGTCTGTTGCAGTATAGCAGAGTTGACGAGAGAATCAAGAAGTTATTTTGGCAGTAAGTTCGGTTTTATCCATGGAATGGGTTCAGAATTCGAATTCCCCTGTAGACTCTATCGTGCTGCAGGTCTTCTGAATAGAGGAAATGTACCTGTGCTTTTACCGCAGAGGCAAGTATGAGGCTGTCGTACCATCTGTAACCGGTCTCCAAGCCGACAGTTAACGCCTCATGGTAGATAGCTTCTTCGGGCCACACGGCGCAGAGGGGAAGCAGCGCGGTCTGTATGTAGTCCCTTAAATCGTCTCTACTCATGGGTATTTCGAACTTATGAAGTGCGACATTGGCAAATTCCTGTATAACCTGCCAACTAGTTACCCCTCCCCCCACCAAAGCTGTCCGAGTCAGCCGCTGGGCGCGTTTCTGTTTAAGAGTGTCTTTGTTGTCGAAGTTGTATACGAATATGTTTGTATCGAGGAAGAAATTATCGTTCATTCATTTCGTCCCGGCTAAAACTCCTGCCTGCCTCGCAGGAATTTTTTAGGCGTTCCATTAGATCGTCGTATTCTTTACCGCGTTCGTTTTCCCGGGTCCACTCTGTTAACCACTCCTTAAGCAGTTTATTGAGACTGCGATGTTCTCTTTGTGCCCTTTCCCGTGCTCTTCGAATAAGGTTCTCATCGAGGCTGAAGGTTATATTTTTCATGGCTTCCCTCACTTGTCATCTATATTACACATTAATAGTGTACACAATATTCGTGTGAAAGTCAAACCTATACTACACCAATTGCTCTTTTAATGAGACTCGACGGTGAATATGTGATTACAACAGAGTACGTCTAAACTGTCCTCGATTCAGCAATTCGAAAAACCCTGTGACCTTGAAGAAGCACATCAATATGATTACCATGAGAGAAGGAGGATACTATGGCTGGAAAATTTGCGCTTTTTGCTTTTAACGGAGAACCAATGTGTTTTGTCCATGTTTTGTTAAATGCCCTCGACTACGATGCCAAGGGATATGAGGTAAAAATAGTACTGGAGGGGGAGGCGACTAAGCTTATAGAGCACTTTGAAAAACCGGATGTCCCCTTTGCCGGTCTCTACGAAAAGTGTATAGATCGGGGGCTGCTGGACTGTGTATGCAGGGCATGCTCCAAGCAGATGGGAGTTCTCGAGCTCGCCGAGGAGAAGGGACTGCCCCTCTGCGACGATATGTCGGGCCACCCGAGCATGGAACGCTACACGAAAGAGGGTTATGAAATAATCACCTTTTGAAGAACCTTAGGATGAGGTCGAAGCAATGAAGCCAAAAGCAAGGGGATATCGAGGAGGTGTAAGTGTTTCCAGTAAAACCGAGGGAAAATGTAATACCCATAGATAACGAAATCGAGGCGAAGTTTTTAGAAACGGTCCTCAAGGACCGGGATATTCCCCACGTGTTTATCTCCCATCATGACACCGCTTTTAACGGGATCTATCAGCTGGAACACGGATGGGGATATGTAGAGGTTCCGAAGGAGAGGGTGGAGGAGACAAAACAGCTCTACGAAGAGGTAAAGCGTTCCCGTCCGGAAGAGGCAGGAGGTTCGGAGAAAAATCTCCAGGATACAAACCAAAATGAGGAGGAATGAGAAAATGATAGAGGTATCAAAGAAGGACAACAACACTTTTATCGTTAAAGTGTCCGAAGGCAAGGGCACATCTACTCATACAGTTACTCTCGATGATTCATACCACCAAAAACTTACCGACGGGAAGACAGACAAGGAAGCTCTTATAAAGAAATCCTTTGAGTTTCTCCTGGAGCGGGAACCAAAGGAGTCGATACTCTCCAAGTTCGATCTTCCTGTAATAAGCCGCTACTTTCCCGAATACGAGAGGCAGATAAGTACGTAACTACTCCTCGGCGGCCACGCTGCGGGTGGTAAGGACGTTTATCCCGGTCCCCTCTATATCTTCAAAAACTGTAGCGCCTATGGATATTGGTGCTTCGAGTTTTAACGAATAAAGCCTGGAGAGCAGACTCTCTATATGTTCAACCGGCAGGGCGGCATCGGTCTTTACGGGTACTCTCCTTACATGGGGGGAGCCGGTAATCCGGCAGGTGGCGGTTACCGTTCGCTTTGGGGCGAGCACTTCCTCCCGTGCGTAGGCTTCTCCCCGGGGGCATTTATTCCCCGAAACCGTCACCTCGGGTTCGTCGGAACCTGTGCGGCCTTCGGATGCGAAGGTGCTCCCCGAACCTATGGCGCCGCCGGAATTCGGGGTAACCTCCACCTTCAGGCGGCAGCCTATCGGGCAGACGATGCATACCATCTCTCGGATATCGCCTTTAGTTTGGGTGTCGGCGGTGTGACCTTTATTTGTGTTAGACATTGTGTACACTCACCTCCATGGTATCGGCTCCCTCCTCGGGAAGATCTTTGAATATCGAGGGGCGCAGCTTGAGTTCTATCATCTCGCTCGGCTGAATATGGGGTTTGCGAAACCGCTTAATCTCTTCTCCGTCTACTCTCAGCGAAATGGAAGCGTTATTTTCCACGATCAAGGGGCGCATAAAAAGGGTGGTTGTCTCTTCGGGATTAATACGTCCTGGATTTACGTACCGGATATTTGCCCCTGCCTTTACCGATATTTCCCGGGAGGGCCGCGTGCCGGCGAGATAGGCCGCCGCATGGTTCCCGGCGGTGCGGGCCTCTTCGGAGACAAAATCCACTAAATCGTGGACATGCAATACGTTTCCCGCTGCAAACACTCCCTCTACACCGGTCATGAGCATGCTGTTAACCAGCGGCCCTCCGGTAATGGAGTTGAGGGGGATCCCTACCTGTTTGGAGAGCTCGTTCTCCGGCACTAAACCCACCGAGAGGAGAAGGGTGTCGCAGGGAAGGTAGAAGGTTTTTTCATAGTCAGGCATACCGTCGTTCATAGGGGTAATATCCACCCCCTCGAGTCGATCCTTTCCATGAATTTTGGATACAATATGGCTCAAATAGAGGGGGATATCAAAATCGTGAAGACACTGCGAGATGTTGCGGGTAAGCCCGCTGGGGTAGGGTTGAATCTCCACAACCGCGTGCACATTACTGCCTATCCATTTCATCCGGCGGGCCATAATAAGACCGATATCGCCGGACCCCAAAATAACCACATCTTTGCCGGGAATATAACCGTCTATATTTACCATTCTTTGCGCCAAGCCGGCGGTATACACTCCGGCGGGGCGGCTTCCCGGGATCATAATGTTTCCCCGGTTGCGTTCCCTGCATCCCATGGCGAGTATCACCGTCGGTGCGATAAAACGTACCGCCCCATCCCGGGGAGAGTATCCGATACACTCCTTTCTTCCGTCGTCATTCTGCTGAACTTCCATTATTGTGGTACTTGTAAATAGCTGTATATCTTTGGATTGAACAGCTTCGATCCAGCGTTCGGCGTATTCGGGGCCGGTAAGCTCTTCCTTAAACTCCTGGAGTCCGAACCCGTTGTGAATGCACTGCAGGAGAACCCCTCCGAGCTCATCCTCCCGTTCGGCAAGGGCAACTCTGTATCCTCTTTCGTGGACGGTATGGGCCGCTGCAAGACCGGCAGCCCCTCCGCCGATAACCAATGTGTCTGTCTCTACTACTCTCATAATTCACTCCGCAGTATTGTACTTGCCCGCCCCCGTTTGGTTACCTGGGCATAGCTTTTTCCGGTCTCCCTCATAATAATGTGTATTATCTTGCTTGTGCAGAAGCCGCCCTGGCATCTCCCCATTTGGGCGCGGGTAAAAAACTTGACACCGTCGAGGGTATGGTGTCCCCGGCGTATTGCCTCTACAATTTCCGCCTCCGACACGTTTTCGCACCTGCAGATTATATTCCCGTACAGGGGGTTCTCCCGGATAAGTTCGTCTATCTCGTATACTGATTTATTGCGAATCCTCGGCACCTCTTCCACGTATGGATCGTAGTTGGAACGTTCCTGCAGGGTGAGCCCCTCTTCTTTGAGGATATCCTTTACATACTCCGCTATAGCCGGTGCGGCGGTAAGACCGGGGGACTGAATACCGGCAACGTGAATAAAACGTGGGATTTGTGAGCTTGCCGTAATGTAAAAATCCCCCTCCGGCAAGGCAGGTCTCAGCCCGGAGAAAGCGGTTATTACATCTTTGGTTGAGACCTTTGGAACCATCTCCCTGGCCGAATCGAATATCTGCTTTAGTTTGTCGGCGGTTGTGGAGAGGTCGTCCTTCTCCTGTATCTCCTCCGCCGTCGGTCCTATAAGCACCGTCCCCTCTACCGTTGGTATTACGAGCATGCCCTTGGAGACTGTGGTGGGAACAGGAAATATTACCTTGCCGGGACAGGCCTTTGTCATTCGGTCGAGGAGGTAGTATTCGCCCTTTCTGGGAGTGATGCTGTACTCCTCGGCGCCGAAGGTCCGTGAAACGACATCTGCATAGAGGCCCGCGGCATTTATTACATATCCTGCGGTTATAGAGCGGCCTTGCTTGTCCTCGAGTGTGTAGTACCCCGAATCCGCATCGTCCGCTGCTGTGTTTACTTCAAACTCGGTAAAGAGATCAACCCCGTTCTTCAAAGCGGATTCCACGAGGGCGAAGACAAAGCGGTACGGCTCTATTATACCACCTCCGGGAGCATAGAGCCCCCCTACCACGTCTCTGGTGAGCTTTGGTTCGAGCTCGAGCATTCGTTCTCTCGAACAGAGCTCAATACCTATAGCCCCGTTTCTCCGTCCCCGTTCGTAGAGGTACTGGGTAGTCTTCATCTCCTCTTCGTTGAGCGCCGCTACGAGAATTCCGCAGCGGAAGAAGGGAAAATGCAGCTCCCGCTGGAGCTGGTCGAACATCATGCTCCCCTGAACTTCCAGCCTCGTTTTGAGATGGGAGCTGTCGTGGTGGAAGCCCCCGTGGATAATGCCCGAATTGGCTTTGGAAGTGCCGAAGGAGACATCCGTCTCTTTCTCCAGCAGTGCGATGCGGATATTGTATATAGATAACCTGCGGGCTATGGCCGCGCCGCTTACGCCGGCTCCAATTATCGCTACATCGTAAATCCTGTCCGTTTTCAGTGTGTCCATACCTTCCTACTCTCGAATTTTTGATAGTGTACATCATCTCCCTTAACCGGAAAAGAGGAAAAGAGAGTTCATGAATTATAAAGTTAAATAAAGTTCAGGAAAGTTCAAAAAAGCATTAACACGTATGGAACAAGTATATGTAGTATGTTAATATGGACGATTATGAGCATACTTTTTAACAAATCTTTAACACTGGAAGTGAAGATAGAAAATTTTCTCGACAACGTCACGAACTCGGGGATTCTATTCAAGAGCGGCATTACGGATTATCTCGAAGAAGATATGGAGCAGTTTCACAACAAGCTCAAGGAGATAAGAAAAAACGAGGAGGCCGCCGACAGTCTGCGCCGGGAGATCCGCTACCGGCTGTACAAGAAGATGCTTATTCCCGAATCGAGGGGAGATGTGCTGGGGCTGCTGGAGACAACGGACAACGTAATAGACACGACCAAAAAGGTGCTCGGGCAGTTTGATGTGGAGAAGCCCAGGATAGGGAGTTTTCTGCACAAAAATTTCCTCAAGCTCGCCGAGTCCTCCGCCCAGGCCCTGGACTACGTGGTGCGGGCCGACCGGGCTTTTTTCAATAACAGTGAGGGAATACAGGACCACATACACAAGGTGCACTACTACGAGCACGAGGCCGACCAGATAGAGGAGCAGATAAAGAAGGAGATCTTTGAGTGCACCGAGATACCCGAGTTGGCGGAGAAGATGCAGCTGAGGGATTTTGTGGAACTGATAGCCAGCCTCTCCGACCAGGCTGAGGACGTGGCCGAGCGACTGTCGGTCTACGCGATAAAACGGAATATCTAACGGGCCTATGTTAACTACACTGTTCTTTCTGTCCAGCGGAATGTTTTTGGGATGGTCCCTCGGAGCGAACGACGCGGCAAACGTCTTCGGCACGGCGGTGGGAACGAAGATGATCCGTTTTCGTACCGCAGCGCTTATCGGGAGTCTGTTCGTAATTATAGGGGCTGTAGCCGGAGGGGCCGGGGGAGCGCATACCCTCGGGCGGCTCGGTTCGGTAAACGCCCTTCCCGGCGCCTTTACCGTAGCCCTTGCGGCGGGCTTTACGGTCATGTGGATGACCCGGCTGAAGCTGCCGGTCTCCACTACCCAGTCGATAGTGGGGGCGATAATAGGGTGGAACCTCTTCTCGGGAATGGATACGGATTTCAGTTCCTTAACAACGATAGTCTCTACGTGGGTTATCTGCCCGCTTTTAACCGCTTTTTTTGCTTTTATCTTTTACTACTTCTTCAAACTGCTGTTAAAGCGCTTTCGAATCGGGATTATTCGGATGGATGTATACACCCGGACCGGACTTATTATTGCCGGAGCCTTTGGGGCCTACAGCCTCGGGGCGAACAATATTGCCAATGTAATGGGGGTCTTTGTGCCGGTCTCCCCGTTTCAGGATTCTACCGTGGGGGGAGTTTTCACCTTCTCCAGCGCACAGCAGCTCTTCCTGCTCGGCGGCATAGCTATTGCGGTGGGGATATACACCTACTCCTACAAGGTGATGAAGACGGTGGGAAGCGATCTGTACAAGCTCTCTCCACTGGCCGCGTTTATTGTAGTACTGGCCAGCGCCACGGTGCTCTTCCTCTTTGCCAGCCAGGACCTCAAGACGTGGCTGGAGATTCGCAATCTTCCCTCCTTTCCCCTGGTGCCGGTCTCCAGCTCTCAGGCTGTGGTGGGAGGGGTAATCGGTATAGGAATAGCCAGGGGCGGGCGCAATATCAACCTCAGGATCCTCGGCAGGATAAGCATAGGCTGGGTAAGCACCCCCCTTGCCGCGGGCCTTACCTCCTTTCTGCTGCTTTTTATCGTGCAGAACCTCTTTCTTCTGGAAGTGTACCTGTAAATGTGATTATAAACACTCAAAAATACTTCTATAAAAAACATTGACAAACAAAAACGCTCATGAAATAATATGCTTCCGGGACGGAACAGTTTTCCAGGGCAGGAGGAACTTGTATGTCTGAAGATTTTGTATGGGTAGATTTCGATTATTTGGAAAGGTTTATGGCCGATGCGTTTACCGCCATTGGTGTTCCCAGGGAGGATGCCGAGGTGTGTGCGGAAGTTCTTATAACTTCCGATAAGCGGGGGATAGACTCCCATGGAATAGGGAGATTCAAGAAGATCTATATAGATCGCATTAAAGACGGAATCCTCAACACCAAGACAAACTTCGAGGTGGTAAAAGAGGGACCTACCACAGCTGTAGTAGACGGACACAACGGCATGGGTAAGGTGATAGGGAAAAAAGCCATGCAGATGGCAATTGACAAGGCCAGGGAGAAGGGCATGGGAATGGTAGCGGTACGCAATACAACCCACTACGGGATTGCCGGCTACTACGCCCTCATGGCCATCGAAAACGGCATGATCGGCATAACAGGGACAAATGCCAGGCCCTCCATTGCTCCCACCTTCGGTATAGAAAACATGCTGGGAACCAATCCCCTTACCATAGGATTTCCCACCGACGAGGAGTTTCCCTTTGTCCTCGATTGTGCCACCTCCGTAACGCAGCGTGGAAAGATCGAGGCGTACTCCCGTCTTGGAAAAAGCCTTCCCGAGGGCTGGGTTATAGGGCAGGATGGAAAAAGCAAAACAGATTCCGACCAGGTGCTCAAGGATCTTGTTGCCGGCACGGCGGCATTGACTCCCCTCGGCGGAATAGGCGAGCAGAACGGGGGGTACAAGGGGTACGGCTATGCTACGGTGGTAGAGGTTCTGTCGGCGGCACTACAGAACGGCTCTTACTTAAAAGATTTGTTGGGCTACGACAAGGAGGGCAATAAGATACCCTATCCCCTGGGACATTTCTTTATTGCAATTGATACAGAGGCCTTTATGGGGCTGGATGTGTTCAAAAAGGTGGCCGGAGAGATTATGCGCGGCCTGAGAAAATCCGAAAAAATGCCGGGGGCGGAGAGAATCTTTACCGCCGGAGAAAAAGAGCACGAGGCGTGGCTCTACCGGAAAAACAGGGGTGCAAAGGTGGACAAGAAGCTCCAGCAGGAGCTCCTAGAGGTAAGAGACGAATTTAATCTGCCCTATACCTTCGATTTCGAAAAAGAGGGTTAAGACAAAGGAGTTGTACAGATGGATTTGAAAAAAGAGGCACTGGAGTATCATTCAAAGGGACAACCGGGTAAATTATCGGTTATTACGACCAAACCCTGTCAGACATCCAGGGACCTCTCTCTTGCCTACACTCCGGGAGTGGCCAAGCCGGTTCTGGAGATAGCGGAAAATCCTGACGATGCCTTTCGATATACCAATAAGGGAAATCTTGTCGCGGTTGTTTCCAATGGAACTGCGATTTTGGGTCTTGGAAACAGAGGTGCTTTGGCGAGCAAACCTGTTATGGAGGGAAAGGGAGTTCTCTTTAAACGGTTTGCCGATGTGGACGTCTTTGATATAGAGCTCGATACGGAGGACCCCGATAAAATTATCGAAACTGTTAAGCTCATGGAACCCACCTTTGGAGGGGTAAATCTCGAAGACATTAAGGCTCCCGAGTGTTTTAGAATAGAAAACGAACTAAAAAGGCTCACTAATATACCAATTTTCCACGACGACCAACACGGTACGGCAATTATTAGCGCCGCAGGTTTATTAAACGCCCTCGAAATAAACGGAAAGAAGATAGAGGAGATTAAGGTAGTGTTCAGCGGAGCAGGTGCGGCGGGAATCTCCTGTGCCCGGCTTTTTGTGGAGCTTGGAGTGAAGAAAGAGAATCTCCTTATGTGCGACAGCAGGGGGGTTATCTACCATGGGCGGCCCGGCACGCTTAACCCGGAGAAGGAGGAGTTTGCCGCGCATACCGAGCTGCGTACCCTCGAGGAGGCACTACGCGGAGCCGATGTATTTATTGGTGTGTCGGTAAAGGACTGCGTGAGTCCACAAATGCTGAACTCCATGAACCGCGATCCTGTGGTATTTGCCATGGCCAACCCCGATCCGGAGATTACCTACGACCTTGCTATAGAGACCCGGTCGGATGTAATTATGGCCACCGGCCGGAGCGATTTTCCCAACCAGATAAACAATGTTCTCGGTTTTCCCTTTATTTTTCGTGGAGCCCTCGATGTAAGGGCTACCAATATAACCGAAGGGATGAAGATAGCGGCAGCAAGGGCTTTGGCGGATTTGGCCAAAGAGCCGGTCCCGGAGGTCGTAAAAAAAGCCTATGAAAATACCGATTTCTCCTTCGGTCGGACCTATATTGTTCCCAAGCCCTTTGATCCCCGGGTTATAGAGTGGGAGGCCACGGCGGTGGCTAAACAGGCGGTTAAGGAGGGAGTGGCAAGAGAACCCGTGAGCGACTGGGATGCATACAGCAAAGGCTTGGGGGAGCGGGTTGCCAAATACTGGGAATAGCTGTCCTGGGCGGCAGCGGAGCGGCTCTATGTAAATGAGCGGAGTTGCTAAAGCTGCCGCTGTTCCAGAAAATCCTCGGCAATTATTACTCTTATATTGTAGTGTTCGAGTTCTTCCCGGAAGTCGGGAGTAATCCCCCTGTCGGTTACCAGTGTGTGAATTTTTGTAATGGGGCTGGTTACAAAGTTGGAGACTACACCCATTTTGGAGTGGTCCGCTACAACTATAACAGGCCCCTGGGTGCGTTCGATCATAACCTGGGCAACTTCCGCCTCTTCGTGCACGGGAGTGGTAAGGCCGTAGGTTGTGCTAATACCGTCAATACCGATTATTGCTTTACTGCCGCACACTCTGTCCAGAGTCTCTTTGGCAAACCCGCCGATAAGAGAGTTCGACTGTGAGCGGAAGAATCCTCCCGTAAGAATGAGCTCCACCTCTGGAGCTTTTACTTCTATTACGGCGCCGGCATTGCTTGTAATTATCCTTAGAGTTTTACCGCCGAGATAACGGAGTACCTTCGAGGTGGTGGAACCGGTATTTATAAGCAGAGTATCCTCTTCCTCAACGAGCAGGTTTACCGCCTGGGCAATAGCCTCTTTTTCCTCTTTGTGAATCTGGTCTTTTTCGGAGTAGAGGGGTTCTGTTCGCATACGGTGACGCAGAACGGCCCCTCCGTGGGTCCTGTCGAGCACCCCCTCTTCTTCCAGCACGTCCAGGTCCCGTCTGATGGTAAGCTCTGTAACCCCGAACAACTTGCTCAGCTCGGCCACTTTTACTATGCCCTTCTCCTGAACGAGTTTTTGAATTCGGGCCTGTCTGTCCGCAGGTATAAAAGTTTCCGACATCTAATTCCTCTATCCTAGGGTATGATAGTGTAGGAGAGCCGGTTACATTTGTCAATAAGAGCGATGTGTGTTTATGTTTTAATATTTACCTTTACTTGCGGTTTTCTTGACAGTTTGTATGGGCAACTATAGAATAAGCTGCAGATATTCTTCGAGGGGAGTTGAAACATGGGTGAAAAAAAATATATCGGGGCTATCGACCAGGGAACTACAAGCAGCCGGTTTATCCTGTTCGATAAAGACGGGGAAATAAGCGGATCTCATCAGCTGGAGCACACACAGTACTTTCCCCAAGCAGGTTGGGTAGAGCACGATCCTGTGGAAGTGTGGGAAAAAACACAAAAAGTAATCAGGGAAACCATGAAAAAAGCGGGGGTCTACGGAGAGGAGATTGCCGCTATAGGAATAACCAACCAGCGGGAGACCACCGTTATTTGGGACAGGAATACGGGCAGGCCCTATTACAACGCAATAGTATGGCAGGATATCCGTACCTCCGATATTATCAAGGAACTCGCTGTAGACGGAGACATGGACTGTTACAGGGATAAAGTCGGGCTGCCGCTGGCAACCTATTTTGCCGGGCCGAAGATAAAGTGGATTATGGATAATGTGACGGAGGTTCGTGCCGCGGCGGAGAGAGGAGACGCGCTGTTTGGTACAATGGACAGCTGGGTTGTCTGGTGGCTTACCGGAGGGCCGAACGGCGGGGTGCACATAACCGATGTTACCAACGCTTCCCGTACCATGCTGATGAATATAGAGACCCTTAAGTGGGACCCGGATATGATGAAGGCGATTGATGTCCCGGTTTCGATGCTTCCGGAAATTCATCCCTCAAGCGACCCTTCATTTTTCGGATACACCAGGACTGACGGCCCCTTCGAAGCCGAAATACCTCTGGCGGGTATTCTTGGCGATCAGCAGGCGGCTCTTTTTGGACAAACCTGCTACGAGACAGGCGAGGCCAAGAGTACCTACGGTACAGGAGGGTTCCTCCTCCTCAACACGGGAGAGGAGGCGGTTCAGTCAAAACACGGTTTGTTAACAACGGTCGGCTTTAAAATTGGCGACAGACCCGCCGAGTACGCCCTGGAGGGTTCCATCGCCGTAGCGGGATCCCTGGTACAGTGGTTTCGGGACAACCTCAAGATGATAGATGAGGCCCCGGAAATAAACAAGCTCGCCGAGAAGGTGGACGATAACGGCGGGATCTATATTGTACCGGCTTTCTCCGGTCTTTTTGCACCCCACTGGAACAGCAGTGCCAGAGGGGTTATCGCGGGGCTTACCCACTATGTGACAAAAGAGCACCTTGCTCGGGCTGTCCTGGAGGCTACGGCGTATCAAGTAGCGGAACTTATAGAGGCGATGGAGAAAGACTCGGGGGTGCATCTTACGGATCTTAAGGTAGACGGCGGTATGGTCGCGAGCGAACTCTTAATGCAGTTTCAGGCGGATATTTTGAATGTTAACGTAATTCGGCCCAGGGTAACGGAAACCACCGCCCTTGGGGCGGCATACGCGGCGGGACTTGCCGTCGGTTTCTGGAAAGATCTGGAAGATTTGAAGAAAAACTGGAGTATAGGTAAAACCTGGAAACCGCGAATGATCGCAGACAAGAGGGAAAAATTAGTCCACGGTTGGAAAAAGGCTGTCCAGAGAACAATCAATTGGGTAGAATAAAAGGTGTATAATCCTGGCCGTAAGGGCTTTTTTCAACCTTGACAGAACGAGGGTGAATGAAGTACAAAATATACGGACAAATTTTTATAGGAGGATATTTTTATGAAATACAGAATCAAGGTAGACAAAGATAAGTGCATCGCCGACGGTGTATGCTTCTCTATGGACCCCGACCACTACGTGGAAGACGACGAGGGCAAAGCGGAAGCAGCCGGAGGCTCTTTGGAAGGAGAAATGTCCATAGCCGATTTTGACGACGACGGATTCGACGAGGCAAAGGACGCTGCCGATGCGTGTCCCGTTGAGGCTATCGAGATAGAGAAGCTGTAATCGGCCTCATCTCTCCGGTACAAACTGCGTACACGGGCCACCTCTTTTAGGGGTGGCTGTTTTGTTTTTTTTGAGGTTTCTATCCGCCGCCTACAGGATAGTAGAGAAAGAGGGAGTCTCCATGGCAAAGCTGCGTGGAGAGTGTCTTTCGCTGTCTGTTAATCAAGGGGACGAGATAGGTGCGGTCCTGTTTTTTTACCTCTAACCTGTCGAGCAGTTGATCGACGGTTAACCCCTCGGGAAGATCGAGTACCGTATTGCTGGGCACCCCTTCTATCTGGAAGAACCCCATATATTCAATTGTTACCTTCACACTCATATATTATAAAAACTTGCGCCTTTTTTCAAGCTTGTTGTGGGTAATAGCTGTTTCGCGGCTCCAAAGACAACGGCAAATTCAAGGCCGTAGCCGATGGACCGCCCTCCAGCCGAGGGCAAGAACCCCCTGGAGGAAGTACATTTGGAAACTGGCGATTATTGTGTATACTGGAGGCACATTGAGCGGGAACTACCCGGGAGGAACTGGAGGAAGAAGAGATGCGGAGTGGAGAAAACGGCAGAAGTGTAGCCGATTTGAAAAAGACGATCAGGAACAAACTTATTCCGGTTGTTATACTCGGTGCAGCGGTATTTCTTTTTATCCTCTCTCTTATAGAGGGAACTCTTGTCTCGGAGGGTATGCTCATTATTGCCGGACTCCTTATTCTATTGCTCGTGGGGCTGTCATTCTACCTCCGTTATTTTGTCACCCAGATAGTAGTTAATCCTCTTGTCTATTTTCTCCATATACTCGAAAGATCGGTGTGGGAAGAGGAACCGCTCTCGATAGACGACAACATTGCAACTTTCCGGGAGTTCCTTGTTCTACAGAACGCCTTTAATGTGATGACCACTCGATTAAGAGAGCGTGACGAGGAGCTGCAGAAATATCTCAAGGCAATACAAAAGGCGGGCTTTGCCATTTACATAACCGATTCGGAGGGAATTATTCAGTTTGTAAATCCTGCATTTACCAAGATAACCGGCTACGAGGAGGAAGAGGTTACGGGAAGGCACCCCTCAACCCTTAGCTCAGGTGAACAGAACAGCGGGTACTACAAAAAACTTTGGGATACTATTCTCTCTGGAGAAGTATGGGACGAGGAGATAATAAACCGCAGAAAAAACGGGGAAGAGTATTACGCTCACCAAACCATAGCCCCTATCTACAGCAAAGAGGGAAAGCTGACCCATTTTGTAGCAATCCAAATGGATATAAGCGAGAGGTACAGAGCTGAACAGCGGGTAAAAGAGTCGGAACTTCTTTACAAAAGCATTTTTCGAGATGCCGCAGATTCTATATTTCTTGCGGACCCTAGGGACGGCTCCTTTATAGAGTTTAACGACAAGACTCACCTGAATCTTGGGTATACCCGGGAGGAGTTTTCCGCGTTGCGGATATCGGATATAGAAGCTGAAGAATCCGAGGAGGATGTGGCGGAACATATTGAGCTCTTGCTATCCTCCGGGTACGACACCTTCGAAACCCGGCACAAAACAAAAAGCGGGGAACTGCGAAATGTGATTATGACCGTGCGTTATCTGAATGTCGAGGGAAAAGAGTTTCTCCTTGCAATTGCCCACGATATAACCGAGCGCAAGGAGGCGGAAGAGGAGTTGAGAAAGTCCAAGGAGAAGGCGGAGGAGGCAAACAAGATAAAGAGTGATTTTCTTGCGAACATTAGCCATGAAATAAGAACGCCCATGAACTCAATACTCGGATATACAGAGATGCTCTCCCGAGAAATCGAGAATGATGTCCACCTCAACTACGTGAGCTCGATAGAGAAGTCGGGGAATATGCTTCTCTCGTTAATCGACGACATCCTCGACATGTCCAGAATCGAGGCCGGGCAGCTGCGGATTGAATATGAGCCGATACACATCAGGCCTTTTATTGAAGATGTGTATCAAGTCTTCAGCTTTCGCGTAAAGGAGAAAGGGCTTGAGTTTACTCTGGAAATCGATGAGGGAGTACCGGAAGTGCTGGTGCTCGACGAGGTGCGGCTCCGCCAGGTTCTTCTGAACCTTCTGGGCAATGCAATAAAGTTTACAGAACATGGGGAAGTGCGGCTGCGAATATACACCGAACCCTCGAAGAGGTACGGGCACACTTTGTATATTGTGGTCTCCGATACCGGTATAGGAGTTCCGGAAGACCAAAAAGAGCGGATTTTCGAAGCCTTTCGTCAGCAGGAGGGGCAGAGCAGCAGGAGATATGGGGGAACAGGTCTCGGGCTTGCCATTACCAAGCGCTTGATAGAGGCGATGAACGGGGTTTTGAATATGGAAAGCGAAGTGGGCAGGGGCACGGTATTTTATCTTACCTTTCCAGAGGTAGAAGAGATAAAAATAGAGACGAATAGAGAAGAGGAGCAGACAGAGGAACATACAGGCCAAATTGCAGAGAGTGGAGAGAATACGAAAGAAATCCCAGGCACTGAAGCTGAAGATCGTACTCTTATAAAAAAGCTGGAAGTGGATTTTCTTCCGAGGTGGGAGGAAATTCGCAGCACAATGTTTATAGACGAGCTGCGGGACTTTGCTGCCGATCTTTTGGATCTTTCCAAAGTACATTCGAGCAGCGAGCTCTCCGGGTATGCAGAGGAGCTGCTCGGGGCCGCCGATACTTTTGATGTAGATCTGCTGAGTACCCTCTTCGAAGAGTTTGGAAAAAAGCTCGAGGGGTGGAAGAGGAGGAGCGAGTCCTGCGGCTGAGCTATTTCTCTACTTTCAGCTCTTTACGGTAGGCAACGACCCGGTTGCGTCCGTTGTTTTTTCCGTTGTACAGGGCAATGTCCGCCTCTTTTATGCAGCTCTCGGGATCTTTCTCTCCGCTGCTCACGCTTACTCCAAAGGTCATGCTAAGTTTAATAGAGAGTTCAGGACAGGAGAAGTCTTTCTCTTCCACCGTTTTTCGTATTTTATCGGCCAGGGTCAGCGCTCCCGGCTCTTCGGTCTCGGGAAGGAGTATAAGGAACTCTTCTCCCCCCCAACGGGATATTCGGTCCTGTTTACGGGTGGTGCTTTTGAGAATTTCCGCCACCTCTTTCAGAATTACATCCCCACAGTCGTGTCCGTGGCTGTCGTTTATCGTCTTAAAATGGTCTATATCGCACAGCACCAGCGAATAGGAGGTGTCTCCTCTCTCTGTTCGCTTCGTCTCGTATTCCAGGGAGTCGATCATCTTTCGGCGGTTAAACAGCCCGGTAAGAGGATCCCTTGTTGCTTTTTCGTAGAGCTGTGTGTTTGCTTTCTGCAACTCCTCTTTAGCTTCCGAGAGCTCTTCGGTCATCTCTTTGCTTTTCTCGAGTTCACGATTCAACTTTGCATTTATGTTTTCCAGTTTTTCCTGGAAAGATCTTATTTGGAGGTGAGTCCTCACCCTCGCCAGCAGTTCCGCCCCGTAGAATGGTTTAACCACGTAGTCGACAGCTCCCGCGTTAAACCCCTCAATAATACTCTCTTTGTCGGTTTTTGCGGTAAGAAAAAGTATAGGAACATCTCGGTAATCGGGGCGCCCCTTTATTCGCCGGCACACTTCAAAGCCGTCTATCTCCGGCATCATAACATCGAGGAGAACAAGATCGAATACTTTGTGTGCCGTCTTCTCCAGAGCATCTACACCGTGCTGACTAAAGGCTATGCGGTAGCCCTCGCTCTTGAGGTGGGTTGCTACTAATTGAATATTTTGAGGATTATCGTCTACAACCAGAATTGATTTTTTTTCGTCTTTCGTATTTTCATCTTTTCTCTTTTCCATATATTCGAGAGTATAGCGCTTCGCTAAAGCCGTGTCTATTAAATGTGCCCGCCGCCTCTATGGCTGCTCCCGTAGCTGCTTTTGTGGGTGTTGTTGTAGGTGTTGTTGTAGGTGTTGTTGTAGTACCTGCGGGCGCCGAGAGCCCGGGACAGTTGCATCATCTCGGTTGCATCGCTCCCGTAGGGT
Organism: Spirochaetaceae bacterium; assembly: GCA_046539925.1. Lineage (GTDB taxonomy): Bacteria > Spirochaetota > Spirochaetia > DSM-16054 > Sediminispirochaetaceae > CAYFVU01. The sequence continues at coordinate 2,585 of JBKHFZ010000034.1, read as the reverse complement.
GGGTGCTCCTTTGTATCTATGCACAGGGTGGTTACCCTTTCCCTCCTTCTTATTTTTTCCGCCAACTCTAAAAGCTCCAGAAAGGGATCTCCTCTTCTATTAAGGGGAACCGTAGCTTCTCCGTCAGAAATAAGCACCAGTACAGGCTCTATCCCCGGATGTTTGAGCTCCTCGTTGTGAATGGTGTGCAGGGCAAGCCGTAGCCCGGATGCAAGAGGTGTGCCCCCGGCGGGTCTTAAGCCTGACATGTTCCTTTTAGCCACCCCTATACTCGATGTGGGGGGCACAATAAGCGAGGCCTCTTTCCCTTGAACGGCAATAAGCCCCACACGGTACCTCATTCGGCGGGCTGTTTTTAAAAGCCCGTAGACACTTCCCTTCGCGTCCCGGATTCGTCTCCGGGCTCCCATCGAGTCGGAAACATCGAGGATAAACAGAACAAGGGCGGATATGGTCTGCCTGCGTACGCGCACCCGAAGGTCTTCCCTCTCTATGCGAAGAGGGCCGCCTTCTCTCAGGGCCGCCGCTCTAAGGCTTGCCGCAGGGGCAATGTCACGGGGTCTTTCATCCTGCATCAAGCGTCGGGTACGGAGGGGTTTTCCCCCATGGGTACCTGTGTTTCGTGAGTCTTGGCGGCTCTTGAGCTGGACCGTTTTTCTTACGATAGATTCGAGGTCTATGGCGATGCCCTCTATCGGCTCACCTTCGCTTATCGTCTCGGCGCTTTTTTTTTATCGAGAAACTCAAACAGGATACTTCCGGCAGCGGCGGAACCGGGAATCTGCATGTCCGAGGTGTGAAGAGCATCATCTTCCCCCGACCTGCCGACGGGGGCGTACGTCTCGGGTTCTTCCGCTGTCGGCTCATCCTCCTGGGGAGCGGTTTTCCCCTCCTGCACTTCTTCTATTATTTTCCTGATCCGTTCTCCCATGGATTCCGGTGTATCCTCGGGTTCTCCCTGGGCTCGATGGGCGAGGGCATAGGGGGCTATACTGTAGACTTCTCTATCCCTCACTTTTTCTTTTTCGAGGAGGGCGGAAAACGCACAGGCGGCTTTTATGAGGATTATATCCGCTCTGTGGCCCTGGGCTCTGCTTCGGGCTGCAATGGCTGCCGCGGCGCTCCAGGCGGACTCTTCGATCTTTCCGTTCGCTTCGGTATAGTTCTTGAGAGTTTCCCGTGCTTTTTTAATGAGCAGGGAGAGGGTCTCCTCCTGCTCCCGATAGGCACGGATAAATGCAAGGGGGTCCCTCTCGTATGAGATGCGGCGGGATGTTATCTCTCTGCGAAGCGAGGGATCGGTAATGCTCGATACCGTTACACAGAGGCCAAAGCGGTCGAGAAACTGCGGACGCAGCTCTCCCTCCTCGGGATTCATCGTTCCCACGAGAATAAAGCGAGAGGGGTGCAGTTGCGAAATACCCTCCCGTTCTACCCTGTTTTTTCCGGTAGCCGCGGCGTCGAGGAGAAGGTCCACCAGATGATCTTCGAGAAGGTTTACCTCGTCAACATAGAGAACTCCCCTGTTCGCCGAGGCGAGCAGACCAGGCTCGAAGCTGCGGCGGCCCGTGGAGAGGGTGTGTTCAAAATGGATGGTACCGGCAACGCGATCTTCAGAGGCGTTTAAGGGGAGTTCCACAAAGGGGGCGGGGAGGGTTACGGTAGTGTAGGGTGTGCCCTCCTCGAAGAGGCGCCGGCACTCCTCGTGCTCGGTGGTAAGGTCCCCCGGTTCGCATCGGTAGGGGCATCCGTCTACAGCCTCTAAAGAGGGCAGCACCTGGGCCAGGGCGCGGGCGGCGGTGGACTTACCGGTTCCCTTTTCGCCTCGAATAAGCACCCCTCCTATTGAGGGGTCAACCGCGTTAAGGAGAAGCGCTGTTCGCAGCGACTCCTGTCCCACCACTGCAGAAAAGGGATAACGTTTCTCAGCTGCAGGTATATCCTCTCTACCGCCCATCGCTCCTGCTCTCTTACCAGCGGAATCTCTCTATTGGGGGATACGCCTTTTTCACTGCCAAAGCCAGGGGGGCACCTACCACCACTCCTGCGGCGTTCTGCAGAATATTCCCCGGAATTTCCGCTGTTGCCGCGGGAAATCCAACCATAAAACCGCCGGTTACAAAGTAGATACCTCCCATAACCAGGGTTCCTGCCAAAAAAGCCGGAAGCAGGGAAGCAATGTGCAGTTTGGGGATATCATCTCTCTCCTTTACCCTTCCGGCAATAAGGGCAATTACCAGGCCCTGCAAACCGTGGGCAAGAAAAGAGAAGGGTGCCCACTGGGCATAACCGGAGATAATATCCGCAAGGGCCGTACCGAGGCCTCCGGTAATAAGGGCCGTTACCGGCCCGAAGGTGAGGGCGGTAAAGAATATTGCCACATCACCAAAGTTTATATACCCCCTTGTAGGAGCTATTGGAATGCGGATCATATAGGTAAATACTGCGGTTACCGCAATTAGCACCGCAAGGGCGGCAATACGAAGGGCTGCGGGGCTCGAGTTGTGTGTGTTGCGCTTCTCTTTGTCCATATCTACCACTTCTACACTTTTATATGAAAGGTGTCAAATGGTAAGGGTCTACAG
>JBKHFZ010000033.1:0-20184 GCA_046539925.1 Spirochaetaceae bacterium | reverse complement strand
CTCCGGCTCCGGTTCCTCAGCCTCAGTGGTGCTCTCTTCCTCCGGTTCCGTATCCGATTCCGGTTCTTTAAGTGCCGTCATTTCCACTCTGTAGGCCCGTCCGTGGTCCTCGTTAACGGTAAATTCCAGAGTAACCGGCTCGTATCCCTCGCGTCTTATGGAAAAGTTCAGCTCCTCTCCGTCGAGGAAGAGGGCGGAAAACCTGCCCCTTCCAACTTCCCGCTGTCCAAGGAAGACAGCCGCGTCCGCCGGTTCTACCCGTACCGTAACCGGGACCAGCGCGGGGGCTCGAGCACGTTCGGCAGTCTCGGAAGGTTCCTCGGGATCATCGGGGCTCTCCTCGGCGCGTGGGGCGGGGAGCTTCATGAGCGGTATTACCCGAATCTCTTCTATTTTCTCCAGCTCTTCTCTGCTCTCTGTGCTGATTTCCCGGCGCTTGACCTCCGTCTTCGCCTTTATCCGGGAAGTGGTCTCCTCCGCCGCTCTGTTAAGCCGCAGGCGCGTCTCCTGGACGTCCACTTTTTCTCCCCTGGATGTTTTCTCTTCGATTTCCAGCATTGCCTGTTCGATCTCTTTTAACGACTCTTCGCCGCCGGACATATCCTCCTGGTCCATCTCCAGCTCTTCTTCCTGTTCCAGGACGAAAGAGCCTTCATCGATTCGTTTAATAGCCTCTTCCATTGCGGCAAGGGTCTCCTCTTGCGCGCCGGAGGCCTCGGCTTTTGCCACCCGTTCCCTCAGTTGTTCGGTATCCGCCGAGCGGGGAACTACGGAAACCCTGCCTTCGCGAACCGCTACCCTCGTTCGATTTCCCTCCTCCACATCAACTCCGAATTCGGTACCCCTCACTCCCATAGTTGCTGTAGGAGTTCGTACCTCATATCTCTCTGTACCGGCCAGGCGTTCTACCCTGTTCAAGAGAGAACCGGAGGATACTTCTATATCTATGTGTGCCGATTCGGAATCGAGGATCAATTTTTCCAGGTTGATAGTAGAGCCCTCCTGTACCCGGATTGTGCCTATGGATCCGAGCTGCAGCTCCACATACCCCGTATCTACCTGCAGGGTGTCGTCAACTTCCAGATAATCCCCTATATCAATAAAGGTCTCTTCTCCATCCGCAATCTTCCAGGCATCCCCGGCAATAAAGGTAACCAGGGCGTGGTCGAACTCCGGTACTTTGACGGTCTCCAGCTCCTCCTCTTCGACGGAAGCTTCGGCAGCGGCTTCCTCAGCATCCGGTTTTATCTCCTGTTGTGTTGGCTCGACTGAATCGTCCTCCGGTTGTACCGGCCTCGCAGGACTGTCCCCGCAGGCGGCAAACAACAGCAGGAGGCTCGCAACACATAAAATAAAGACAGATATGTGGAAGTTTTTTGCCGAACATGTTCGATATAATAACTTCATTACAATACCTCTTTGGCGGACAAGGAGTTGTTTTTGCCAATACTCCCTAATGATAGTGCAGGATCCCCGATATTACAAACAAAAAAAAGGAGAGCTGAGGCTGCTTTCCTTTTTTTGTTTTGTAATACCCCTAGGCCTCTCTCTTCCCGACAGAGGCGACGCCTCGAAATATTGCGCAAATTCTTCTTTTGTCTATATATAGAGCCGGAAAAAGAAACTACAGTGAACATGAGAATACACAGGGGGATTATTCTCCCCGCGCTTTTTGGGCTGTTTTTTGTGCTGATAGTTGCGCGGCCTACGGGGCGCTCTTTTTTATTCTGCCGATACCGCCGGTGTTTAAGGTTCTTATTACCCTGGGTGTCGGGGTGCTTGCCGCAGCTATGGTCTACATAATTTTACAACGATACAGAGAAATCGAGGAGGAAGGACAAAAACAAATACTGATTACATAAGCGGTAAGGAGCTGGAGACCCTGGGACTGGTAAAGGGTTCTACCATTAACGCCGCGGAGGTCCTGGTGTACGGAACGGCGGTTAAAATGCGCTGATACGGTGCCCCTTAGCGGACCTATCAAGGTACGTGTTCGAAGAGAATTCCCATCAGCAGCGCCCCGACAAGAATGGAGAGGGTAAATGCGATTGTAAAGGCCAGGCCGAAATAGAAGACCATTGCTGCTAAGAGGGGTATCTTTATTGCCCGGGCAAAGAGGAAAACCGCAAGTTTTCCGTTGGACACTCCCTTTTTCTGTAATTCCGATAAAAAAGGGTACCACGCGTAGACCGGCCCATGGCTGAGGGTCCCCGCGGTGAGGGCGAAAAAGTAGCCCCTAGGACCGGATTTTTCGCCCAGGTGACGTTTTACAAAAGCGTTTGGTATGAGATTTCCGCCGGCCATAAAGAGCAGCACCACGGCCAATACGGGAAGTATTTGCCGCAGCAGGTTCCCGGTATGAGCCCATGCGGTACCGATTTCCGCAGAACCGAGGATGTGCAGCAGAAGGTAGGCCAAGAGTGTAAGGCCCAGGGCGATAAGAGAGTTGCGGGAGAAGAGGGGCTTCGATCTTTTTTGTGCTTGTTTCACGGCAGAGTACCCCCCAGCAGGAGAGATACGAGCAGGGCTGCCGCCATGGAAAAGAGAAAGCCCGCCGCTGCACGGGTAAGGGCAAACCTGCGGCCGAGCTCGGCCGCCTCCGCGGGAATCTGCACTACTCCCACGATTACCCAGGCGGCGAGAAAGGCGGTAACCGCCGTAAGCGGAGCCCCGTCGCGCAGGAGCTCTTCTCCAATAATATAGCTGTTTATGGAGTTTCCCGCCAGGATGGAGCCGAACAATGCCCCTATAGCGGTGTCCGCCATATCCGAATGCCCGAAAAACCGGATAACCGATTCCGCCGGCAGATAGGTTTTGAGAAGAGCTATAAGCAGCACTACCGTAAGGATAATCGGCAAACTGCGGAGGAGAGCCTTAAAGGCCTTTTGAAGGGCGGATAAAATCTGCGAGGACTGAGATGCTTCCGGCATGGTTCCATTTTATAGTCCCGTCCCCGCTGTTGCAAGCGGGTGCCACGATGTCATAAAAGGAGTAATTCCTTTTTCTTCTCTCATTCACATTCTCATTTCTTATGCTCTCTGCAGCTGTATGAAACGGTTCATATTGTAGGTGAGGTTCATTAGTCCGATTATCCCCTCAGCTCTCTCTTTTCCAATAGACCGTACCAGCCGGCCGTTCATACTGTTATGAATAAAGCCAAATATATGCTCCACCCGAGCTCGCACCTTCGACTTTTTCTTGTTTTTCTCTTTCTGTTTCTACGTAAGCGGTCTATTTCTGTATCCTTTTTCGTGGATCCTGCTGCGGATTTTTCCGGTATCTAAGAGATCCTTTATCGGACTTCCGGTGTAAGCGGCATCACCATAGGCTTTAATGAGCTTTGTCTTCTTACATGCCTTTATGTGGTTCTTGTACCCGTAATACCGATTTCCACCCTTAGTTGTCCATTTCGCATCGGTGTCTCGACAAAACTGGCGTCGACAATATTTCCGCGTTCCATCGATTTTCAAAGTATTTGAATCTAATTTAGAGTAGCGAGTTAGCTATTTCAATACCACTTACTTTCTCTTTGGCAGAATGGATGCAGTTTCGCGGAGAAAAAAGCGCGCGGGGATCGTCGCGGATACCCCACAGGGGCGCCGGGAGCGAGGCGCCCCGAGGAGTAGGAGCAGAGAGCCCTTGACGGGCCGGCATTTGCTCTGGAGAGGTTGGGAGAGCCCCTGATACGGGGCACTCGCGCCCAAAAAAAGAGTACCCAGGGCCGGGGTAAAGAGTACACAGGGAAGGAGAAAAAACCGCGCGGAGACCGGGGAAATGAGTACGCAAAGACCGGGAAAGTACCTGTCTTTGCACAATCTTGATATTTTCCCGACACAATGTCGACAGAAAAACCTCATTATTATGGTATGAGACGTGCGGGAATAATACAGGTGTTCAGGATAACACTCCTTGCCTTTTTTGTGTTGGGGGGCACCTTGCTGTATGGAGAGACTACGGAGACGACTGAGAAAGAAGAAGAGCAGTTCGAAGCTGCTTTCTCCGAGGTGGAGAACCTGCAGGAGGGGCTCAAAGAGAAAGAGGCTCAAATTGTGGAGAATGCTCCTCTATCCGAAGAGGTAATAGACAATATTTTCAGGGCTTACATACACAACAATCGCGGCCTACTCGATATAGCGAGCGAAGATGAGAAGGAGATATTTTCCAGGGTAATGGAAGATGTCTTTGAGGTGCAGAAGGAGTATCGCAAAAGGATAGCCGAAGCGATCGATGAGCACGGCTTCGAAGAAAGGGATTTTTACAGCCTGTGCAGAGAGCATAAATACGAGGAACCCAAAGAAGAGCCCCTGCACGCCGGGTTCGACGGCGGTATAGATATCCAGGTAGAACCCATTGGAAGCCACTCCAACAGAATTCCGGGCACTGTCGAGCGGTAGATGTGGACGGCTAAGGGGCCTTCGCTTTTTTGTTTCGGCTTCCTTTTTTGTTCCGGCTTCTCGATCCTTCGGGCGGTTGATCCATAGTTTAGAGAGATATTTCCACGGGGCCATGCATCCGGAACTGCAGAGAGTTTTTGTCTCGGGAAATAAGCTCCAGATTTTCCCGGGGGGACAGTTCGATCTCTCTGAGGTCGGTATGCTCGGATCTCAAACTGACCGGTAAACCCAAAAAGAGAAAACCCTCCCAGTAACCCTCCTCTATGCGCACTCCCGGGGTGTCCCGATGCAGCTGTACCGTATGCAGGGAAATGTCTGACCCTTTATCGAGACCGGAGACCGAGAGCTTTGCCAGCGGGCCGGCCTCTTCAAAGTGTTCTTTGAGCTGATCGCGAATGATAGAGGGCCTGTTTTCGGCAAAATAGAACATTTTTTCAATATCCCGCTGCCACAGTTCCATGGATTGCGGCCAGTGCCAGCGCCTGATGTGCTCGGGCATCTCCTCTTTTATCCGGTCTACCTGTTTCTCCACGTGCGCCTTTGCCCTCTGTTCGTGGGCCGTGGTGGAGAGGTGTACCGCGAAGCGCTGGAGAAACTCGTGGCGGATCTCTTCTATTTCCATAAGGCGGTGGTTCAGCTGGTACCGGTCCTCCTCCCGGGAACGACGGTCGGGGTCGTAAAAGGGATGCTCCTCGGAGTAGGTAAAAACCCACTTTACGATATCGAAGGTGGTGCTGAACTTGTGGCCGAAGGAGAAATCCATGTCGAACATAAGCGGACGCCACCGTCCGTCCCATGGGCCGCCTTTCTCCTCAATATTTTGCCCCTTGTAACGCCACCATCTCATGTTGTTAAAGGGCCAATCGTAGTTGCCCGCGTACACTTGGGCAAAGAGGTAGTCCAGGTAGCTGCTTACCGGCATATACTCTTCTATCTCCTCCCACGTAGCCAGTTCTCCGGAAAAGAGTTTTTCCTGGAACTCGAGAAAGGGTTCCTGGTCACCCTCCTCGCCGACATCTACGAGTCCTTCATTCTCCAGTATAACCACTTCCTCCCGGGGAATGCCGTAACGGGTTTCGAAATAGTGCTGGTCGTAACGGTCCCGTATATGGTGGATCCCCCAGTATTCTCCGTTTAGATACACAACCGAGGGTCTGGTGTTCTGGGTTTCGAAGGGAAGATGCCGCACCAGAGTCTGCAGGGTGGAGTCGGTAAGTATGGCGCGTATCCAGTCGTTTCCTCCGTTGCGCAGGATAAGTCGATTGTAGTTATCCAATGCGGTGGAAGGAAAAAAACGGTACCTCATGCGAGCCGGTCCGTAGTCGCTTCGGGAGTACAGACGCAGAGATTTTTGGGAAAACTCCCGGGTATAATTGCCGTGGATCCTTACCCCCATGTCTTGGGCGAGTACCCGGGAACGGTCGGTCTCGAAGAACTCGACGTGGGCCTCCCTTTCCCACTGGACTCCACGCTGTTTATAGTTTTCCAGCTCTCCCGTGCCCGGTACATATATCCCGCGCTGGGGACCAAAAAAATTGTCCCGCTCCGTAAGAATACTCCAGACCGGAAGGTCTTGATGTTTGGAACCGTGGTCCGGTCTGAAGAAAGTGGCCTCCCGGCAGCCGGAACGGGTATCTCCGGATATTGCCAGTGCACGGATTCCGGCGGCCTTTGGGACGCGTCCTTCAGGCGGCCGGGAGGCCAAGTCGTCGGTACGTGCGGTGGTAACAAACTCGGAGATCTCGTTGTTCCTTGTGGTAAGTGCCTCGATGTCCAGGGGCTCACGATACTCAAAGGTGCGGGTCCTGGTCTCCGGGGGCATGTCGGCCCATTGCCTGTCGCTGAGTATGTTGTCCGGATCGGGACGGGAACCGTCTGTGGTATAGTATATTCGGGCGTCTTCGAGGGAGCTTTTTATCTCCAGTTCGAAGGGATCGTTGTAGAAGCCCGGCTTGTGGCTGAATGATATGGGGGAGGCGGGAGAGGAGATTTTACCGCTGTTCTTTGCTTTTACATCGTCTTCGTACAGAGGCTCTATTCTGAGCCTGTCTATGGCCAGGGCGCTTCGGGATTCTCCTTCGGTTATTCGGTCGTTTGAGTACTGCCATCTAAAGTACGCTGTTTCTCCCGGTTCGAGGGGGGCGAAGGCATCCAACCCGTCTTTGCTGCGACCGCGGAGTTCGGAGATAATAAAGCTGCCCCTGACTCCGGTCTTGTTGTGTTCCCTGCTTCCGTCGTGTACTCCCTCCTCCTTGCCTTCTCCAGCGGCGCCGAGGGGGTTGGATGTGGAAAGAATATCTTCGATATAACCGTAGCCTTCGGTGTCGGTGTTATATTTGAGGCGGATGCGATTGTCTCTCTCTCCTAAATACCAGGTTTGCACGTCGTAGGAGAAGGAAAAACCGTAGATAACGCGGTCGGTGTCGTTGCGGTATTCGAGAAAGAGCCGCGCATCCTCCAGCCCTGTTTCTCCCCGTTCCCTTATGCCGAAGGAAAAATCCTCCCCGTCGGCGGTAAAGGCTCCCAGCCCTGAAAAGTTGTCTTCCCCTTCGGAGCCCGCCCTGTGTATGCCTGTGTAGGGGTAGAAAGAGTGGCCGATGCTGTTGCCATCGCCGTCATGGCCGGAGACAAACATCCCCTCGGGAAGACTCGCCTCGGTTCCCCGGTACTCGTCGAAGTTGATTACTCTTATGCCTTCCCGGGTCCTCTCTTTACTGTGTGCCGTCCAATTTACCAGCAGTACGATAAATATGAGGAGAAGTCCGATAAGGGGAAGAGCCAGCAGCTTTATTGTACTGTGCAATTTTCCGCTTTGTTCCATGGTATCGCTACTCAGGCAGCTCCTGCGGCCGACGCAGGGCGATGTTCTCCCAATACTCTTGCAGTACCCCATAGCCGGCGGCGGGGTCGTCCGAAGTTTCGGAGATCGGGTTCTCCCTTATATCCACTTGAGCAAAGATATCCTTTTGGGGGTCATCCTGCAGGGCCCCCTGTTCCATCAGCTCGGCGAGCACATCGAGTTCCCCTATACCGGTCTCCCGGAGGTTGAGCCGTCGCAGATTGGTCAACTCCGCGAGTATTCGCACTTCATCCTCTACGGGCACGCGCCTCAGGATCAACGTCTCCAGAGAATGGAGGTGTGCCAGAGGCAGTATGCTCTCTATGCGCTCGTTGGAATGGAGGTTGAGGTAGCGCAGAGATGTAAGGCTTTCGAGTTCGTCGATGCGTCGCAGATCGTTGTCTCTCAGGTTGAGTTCTTCCAGCATCGACAACTCGGAAAGGGGAGAGATGGCATTTTCGGATAGGCGATTTCCCCTTAGATTGAGATAACGCAGACGACTAAGGCCGGATAGAGCTCCCACATCCTCTATGTGGTTAAAACTGAGGTTCAGCCTCTCGAGTTCGGTAAAGTCCGAGAGCACGTCTATGGTGGAGATGCGGCGGTGTTCTCCCGGATTCTCAGGATGGGATGGACCCCGGTTGTTTGCTATTTCGAGCTCGCGTAATTCCGGCAGGTTGGAGAGGGCATCGAGACGTACCGCCTCTAAATCCTGGATGTTGTTGTTGGAAATATTGAGGGAATTCAGTCTTTGCAGTTCGGCAAGAGGGGAGAGGTCGCGAATTCTGTTGCCGGACAGGTCGAGGCTGGCGAGGTTGGGAAGGCTTTTTATTCCTTTGAGATTCTCAATTCCCCGTTCCGATGCATCGAGGCTGGTAATTCTCTGGAGTTCGGTCCTGGAAACGTGCCTGCCCTCTTCTTCCAGAGCGCTATGGACTGCCGCCTCCAGTGCCGGATCCTCAAATCTGCCGGTATCGGAGAACAGGACAATAAGGATATACAGAATTATAAACAGGAAAAGCCCGAGGGAAGTGCCGATTAAGAGTCTGTTTACCCGTCTCATGGTGCTGTCCTTCTCATGGTGCCGCCTGCCTGGGGGTAACCATATTTGGGCGAACAATTTCTATTCCCTGCCAGTATTTGCTGTTGGCGCTGAGACTGAGCATCTGATGTTTTACCAGACTTGTTACCCAGGCGGGGTCCGCTCCTTGCGTTTTTATTTCCAGTATTACGCGCTTGGGACGGTGAGGTTTTAAAATTGGTTGCTCGGGAAAAAGAGAGGTTCCACGGGTGCTGACTACGTTGTGGTCCATGGTTATCCTTACCGGAGATCGATCGAAAGAGGCAAAACCCTCTCTTTGGTATTGAACAAGGCACACCGGAACAAGCTGTCTTACCCTGCGCAGGCGCTCGAACTCACAGACAGTTTCGTCTTCGTAGCTGGGCCAGGAGCCGGTTTTTACAAAATGTTCGTATTGGGAGTAGTCTATTAGGGAGCTGTATTTTTTCATTGAGTTTCCGCTCTTGGTTTTAAGCTCTACAGAAACCTTATCGCACTCTTCTTTGTTCTCGGTATAGGCACGAATTCGGAGCTTTATCCTGCCGAAATTGCCGTCTTCCTTTTCGTACCAGGCACGATAATCTCTTGTATCGTAGTAGATGCTGCGGACGAGGTATTTCCCGCCGGCCCGCCTGGTGAAGTAGTCCCGCTTTGTAAAAGGAGCAATGGCATTTCGCACCCTATAGTAGGTTTGTATGTCCAGTATATATTTACGTTCGAATCGAGATACAGGGCTCATTGGATATTCCTACATGGGAAGGGAAAGCTGCGGAGTGAGCAATGATACACGGTCTACGCTGTCGAGGCGCTGTAACTCCGCTACGACCTTCCGAACCTCCTTCTCTTTTTCTCGGGCAAATCGCAGTTCGTAGGTAATTTCCCAGTTTCTACCCTCCACTTCATGATTCCTCAACTGTACGTTGGCTGCCTGACGACGTACAATGCCTTCTATGTCTTCGTCGAACTGACTTTTCTGTCCCGAAATGACCAAAATATATTCCGCGTGAAGGGCACGGCCGTACTTGAGCAGGTAAAAACTGGTAAGCAGTATGGTAAGAATACCCGTGGTAAATATTGAAATTGTCCAGTTGAGGGTGCCTGTTCCAAGGCCTATAATAATGGACCAAAACAGAAATACCATATCCCTGGTGTCCTTGATTGGGGTGCGGAACCGGATAATTGATAGAGATCCTACGAGCCCGAGGGAAAGTACCAAGTCCCCCTGTATAAAAAACATTACCACATTTACAATCGGGGCCAACAAGACCAGGGTAGAGAGAAACCCGCTCTCGTAGTTCATCCCTCTGTGAGTGTAGCGGTATACCATTGCTATTATCAGGCCAAGGAAAATGGCAAGTACTATGGAAATGGAAAAATCTATAATCTGCTCTTGCTGCAGTACCACTATTCCTATAATTCTGTCCACAATATTTTAAACCTCCATAATATTGGCACTTTTTTTAGATTTTAATGATACAACAATTAGAAATTTATTTCGAGGGGGTAATAGGCGGAGAGGAAGGGTGCACTTCCCATTATCGGCGGAATGCAGTACCATTCCGCCGGAGCTGTAATGAAAAATTCAAAGACCATCTTTTTTATACTCATGTTTGTTGCGGCGCATTTTTTCCATCATCTGCTTACCGCAATTCTTGTCCCCCTGCTCCCTTTTATACGGGACGGTTTCGATCTCTCCTATGCACAGTCCGGTGCGGTTGTTTCGGCGTTTACCATAGCCTACGGTTTCGGCCAGCTTCCGGCAGGCTGGCTTTCGGACAGAGTGGGGCCGCGGTATATGCTGTTGGCGGGTATATCCGGGGTTGCGATTGCCGGCGCCCTTATAGGGATTTCTACAAGTTATATGGGGCTGCTTATATTTCTCGTTCTCCTGGGAATTATGGGCGGAGGATATCACCCCTCCGCCTCTCCACTTATTACGGCAGCTGTACCGGCCTCACAGCGGGGCAAAGCGATAGGTATTCACATAGTAGGCGGGAGTATCAGCAATTTTCTCTCCCCCCTTGTGGCGGTTTTTATTGCAGGGTACCTCGGATGGCGGGGTTCCTATATAACAATCTCCTTGCCGGTGTTTGTCTTCGGCCTGTGGCTGTTCTTTCTTATGCTTCGAAACGATATCCGGGCACGCCGCACTAAAGAGGCCTCCCCGCAGCCTGCCGCTGAGGAGAACCCGGTTGGCCAGGAAAGTGTCTCTGCCGTGGAGGCGGATGCCGGGGCAGACGCGGTAGCGGGCACCACAGCAGAGGACACGAAAGAGATGGGAGACAGCCGGCGAGAGACATTACCGAATATAATCATTATTCTCGTAATCTCCGCTGCAATGGGAGCGGCTGTCGGCTCTTCGGTCTCCTTTGTACCGCTTTTAGTTGTAGACTCCCTCGGTTACGACCAGCAGACCGCGGCACTACTGCTCTCTATCTATTTTGGCACGGGAATAGCCGCGGCCCCCCTAGGCGGTATAATCGTCGACCGTTACGGCCCGCTCGTTCTCTTTTTTAGCGTAGCGTTATTATCCGGGCCGATTATAATTCTGATGGGGATTATTCCACACTGGGGTATTATGGCGGTAATAATGCTCTCCCTCGGAACCATTGCCTTTTTTCGAATGACCTCTTCGGAAATATTCTTTGTATCCCGGGTGCCGGGAAAATACCGTTCCACCGTTTTGGGGGTCTACTACTTTGCGGGCATGGAGGGGAGGGGAATTGTATCTCCCTTTCTCGGCGGGGCTATAGACACCTGGGGCTTTACCGCCTCCTACACTGCAGTGGGGCTTATCCTCAGCTTGATTGTTGCTGTGTGCCTCGCGATCTTTTTTATCTTACAGAGGAAACACTTACGGGGATGAGGAGAGAGGATTTTTGTAAGGGTCGAGAAAAAGAGAAAACCGCAAGTTTTGAACCGCAGGCTGTGAACCGGTAGCTATACCTCCAGCACCGATCCGGTGATGTTGTGGAAATATCGCGGCGTAGCAGCGCTTAGCCGTGCCATAGCCTTCTCCCCGGTACAGTGGCTCACACCTATCGGTCCCTCTACCTCCCTTACCAGGTAATCGATGGTATCTTCCCTGCGTTTCTCCTCCGCTTCCTTGAGGTGGGTTCCTCCCAGAATCGCGTAAACGGGCCGTTTGAGCAGTTTTTTGGCATGTTCAATCATGTTTCTTACCCCGGGATGGGAGCAACCGAGTACCAGGACAAGACCCTTCGGCGAATCGAGGGCTAACAGTACCTCATCGTCAAAAGTGTCATGACGGTATTGACCATTCTCCAGTACCACAAAATGCTCACCCGGCACTTCGTCCGGAAAAATCCGGGGAAAATTCCCGACAAGATATGCCCCGGGCAACACCCCGGTGCACTCCTCCTCGATAAAACGGTATGCAATCCTGCGGCTGTCGAGAAAAGCACGGTCAAAGGAGTTGCCTTTAAACGAGTAGCTTCCGTCTTTATAGCTGTACTTTTCGGTAAAGATACCCTCTTTAACAAGGAGCTCAAAATTATTACTTATTTTACTCAGGGCGGTAAACCCTCCGGTGTGGTCGTAATGACCATGGCTTAGAACGACAAAATCCGTGGACGAGAGATCGATACCCATTTTATTGGAATTCCGTATAAAAGCGGAACTCTGACCGGTATCGAATAGAAGGCTCCTGCCGTCTTTTTCTATAAAAAATGAAATCCCGTGTTCGTTGCTCAACGAGGGATCTTCTCCCGCTGAGTTTTCTATAAGGGTGGTAATACGAATCGACATACGAAAAATATAGAGTAAACCCTCCGTATCGTAAAGGGCAAGATGTTTCTTTTTACAAAAAAAACAATTTTTGATTTGACAGATCAGGAATTTGCCTTTTATACTTTAATGCAACATTCTGCAACAGAAAAGGCGGAGTGAATAATAGAGGAGGTTTTATGAGCGAAGAAGCACAAAAAAGCGACATTACAGAGCTTATTTTTGGAATCGAAGATCGTCCGCCCACGGGAAAAACGGTGGTTGCGGCTCTGCAGCACCTGGCGGCAATCTTTATTGGTATTGTTACTCCGGCAATAGTTATATCCGGAGCCCTCGGTTTTGAACCGGAATTGAGTGCCTATCTGGTATCCATGTCTCTTCTGGTATCTGGAGTTGCAACGTTTATCCAGATTCGTAAGTTCGGCCCCGTTGGATCGGGTATCCTTTCGGTTCAGGGGACAAGCTTTACCTTCCTTGCTACCATTATCGCTATCGGTTTTTATGTAAAAGGCCAGGGCGGCGGCTCGACGGAGATGATGGCGGCAATAATAGGAACTTGTATAATCACTGCACCGGTAGAGATGATATTCAGCCGATTTATCCCCTATCTGCGAAAGATCATTACACCTCTGGTAAGCGGAACGGTTGTACTTCTAATCGGTATCAACTTGATTGCGGTAGGAATTCGTGACGCCGGAGGCGGCGCGTGGGTACTGGACAACAAGCCGGAACTCTTTGCTACCCCGCAGAACCTCATGCTCGCCGGTATTGTCTTGGCGGCTATTGTCTTGTTTAACCGCAGCACCAACATCTGGCTGCGTATGGGTTCTATCTTTCTCGGAATGATGGTCGGCTATGTGGTGGCCCTCTTTCTTGGAGTTATCGATATTACCGCCATCGGCGAGCTCGATCCTGTAACTCCTCCCATCCCCTTTCGCTATGGTTTCTCTATAGCCTGGCCCTATGTAATACCGATGGCCCTGCTTTTCCTTATAACTACGGTTGAGTCGATTGGAGACCTTACCGCCACCATGCTTATCTCCGGAGAAGAGGTAAAGGGGGAGAAGTACATTAAACGTCTCTCCGGCGGTGTTCTTGGCGACGGAATTAATTCTGTAATTGCCGGAATATTTAACAGCTTTCCCAATACCACTTTTAGCCAAAACAACGGAGTTATTCAGATGACCGGTGTGGCGAGCCGCTACGTAGGCTATTTTCTTGCCCTCTTTCTGGTTATCTCGGGGTTGTTTCCCATTGTGGGAGGGGTGTTCAGCATTATACCCCCACCGGTAATAGGCGGAGCCATGCTGGTTATGGCGGGTACTATAGCAGCCGGCGGTATAAGAATTATATCCACCGCGACAATTAACCGCCGTGGAGTGCTTATTATCGCCATAAGCCTCAGCCTCGGCTTGGGAGTTGTATTCCAGCCGGAGATCCTCAACCCCTTCTCCGATTTTATCAAGGCGATGTTCTCCAGTCCCATAACTACCGGTGGTCTTGCTGCAATTGCCCTCAATGTTATTCTCCCGAGGAGTATGTCTAAGCAGAAAATTTCGAAAGATCCCGGTTTTGACCCTATGGGTCAGCAGGAAGGCTAGTATATAATAGTCTCGTATGCCGCTACGGGACAAGCGAAACAGCGTACATAGAATGTAACGACAAAGGCGGGGCGGTCTCATGACCGCCCCGCTGTATGCGCGAATTGAGGAGAGGGGGAGGAAAGGCCGTGGATACAATCGGGACAAAGAGTAAAAGGTGTGTTGCCCTGGGTGTTGTGCTTTTTACGTCGGTTACAGCGGTATGTGCCCTCGATATACAGCACGATATAATAGGCAAAGCCCAGCAGTATGAGGGAAGCAGCTACTGCCACGGCGGTGTCTCTCCCCCCTGCTTCGACTGCAGCGGCTTTGTTCTTACCGTATACGGCGACCATGTCTCCTCTCTGCCCAGGGTATCCCGGGAAATGGCCCGTGTAGGAGAGCCGGTGGAGCGGGATAATCTCCAGCCGGGAGATCTGGTGTTTTTTGCCACAGGGAGCAGACCACATGTGGTTACCCACGTGGCAATTTATATGGGCCAGGATTCTATTATCCACGCGATTTCCAACGGACCGGACCGTGGTGTTACCATTACCCCCCTCAACGCACGGTATTGGGAGTGCCGCTATTACACCGCCAGGCGTGTTCTGCCCCGAGCAGAGCAGGTTGAATTGGTGAGGGAGGAAGAAGCACTGGAGTTTTCCCGGGGAGTGTACAGCGGAGACCTGCGGAAGGGCGAACCCCACGGTAACGGTACAATGAAGATGCACAACGGCGACAGGTACCGGGGCGGGTTTAAGGAGGGCCTTTTCGATGGAGAGGGAGAGTATGTGTGGGCCAACGGCGACCGCTACAAAGGAAGCTTCCGGCAAGGGGAGATGCACGGCGAGGGAGTTTTTGTAACTGCCGATGGAGAAGAGATTCTCCGTGAGGAGAGTTCCCGCCGAACCTATATTACATCCAATGACTCGCCTTGGGAAACATGGGACGGAGTTGTAGAGGGAGACTTTAGAGCGTGGCAGGAAGAGCAGCAAAGAGCATACGAAGAGTTTCGCCGGGAAAGTGAGCCTCCCGAACAGGAATAGGGTTTAGCGGTTAAACCAATAGCTATATTTACTCTATTTCCTTGCAATAAAAGAAAAAAAAGTACTTGCCTCTAAGGGGAAACCCTGCGAAAATGTGGTATACTATACCTATAAATCAAGTAAAAAGCCGCTTTTTTGGGGGTGATATATGAAGTATACACGGGGACTGTTGTGTCTACTGCTCCTGTTTTTGGGTTCCGGGATATTATATGCCCAGAACTATTATCTCCTTTTTCTTGACGGAAATGCCGAGATCCGGGAAAAGGGGAAATGGCATTCACTGGAAATAGGAGACACCGCACCGGCAGAGAGTACCATTCGGCTCTCCGACGGGGCTATTGCGGAGTTTGACGGCGACGGCGATACTGTTGTCTTTTCCAGTCCCGGCACCTATTCACTCTCCACTTCTGCATCGCGCCCGGCAAAGAAACAGAGTTCCACGGCTTCTTCCATCTTTAGCCGCTTAAGCAAAGCGGGAGGCGAAGCATCGGAAGGAAAGAGCGAGGTTATGGGAGTCCGCGGCTCCGAAGCGGTACAAGCGGAAGAGTTTACCTGGATGGACGAGGACAGTGCCTATTTTGAAGAGGCTATAGAGGCTTTTTCCATGCGGGATTATTCTCTTGCGCTGGAAATCCTCGAGCATGACGTTGATCCGATTGTCCTGGACGACCAGGGCTCCTATTGGTATTATCTGGCAGCTTCCTACGACTCTCTCGGACGGAGAGGGCCTGCCCTTAAAATTGTAAGAAACCATAAAACTGAAAACTATAGCAGTGTGCATAACGATTACCTCTTTTTAAGGGGGCGCCTATACTTTGAGAGCGGGAGTTATAAAGAAGCGGCGGACGCATTTGGCGCCTTTCTCGAAAACGAGAGGGATCCTGCAAAAAAGCAGCTCGCCTATTACATCCTCGGCTTGGCCAGGAAGGAGCTCGGAGAGACTGGAGCGGGAACAGATGCACTACGGGAGGCCATAAATATTAATGCGGATGCGGAGATAACGGAACTCGCCCGGCAATCAAATCGATAGGAGCTTGCTGTATGAACCCCGGGAGACATTTTAGACGGTCTAGAGCCTACCTGTCCGGTATGCTCTTTACCCTCTCTGTATTGAGCTTTTTGCAGCTCTCCTCTCCCGCCTATTCCCAGAGTTACCGTATCCAGGCAACCCCGGGGCTGCTTATCCCCCTCGCGGGAGATCGGGAAACTTTCGGTATAGGAGGCGGTGGATCGGTCAGGCTCAACGCCGAGCTCAACCGCCTGCTCGCGCCCTGGGGCGGTATTCAGCTTCTGTCTATCCCTCCCTCATCCTCCAGTATAGATAACTCCCTCTTGCTTACAGCTGCCGGAGGAGGGCTGGGCCTCTACTCTTTTCCCCTTCCCAGGGTAAAGGTAGGCGCTTCTACAGGCGGGGGTATTTATGCGGGAAGCTACGGCAGCGGGGAGGACGCATTACCGACGGGGAACCTGTACTGGCAGGCTGATGCCCATGTGGGGTTTCGGATTTCCCCCGGTTTTACCATCTCCGCGGGAGGGACCTATATGGACCTCCGCCAGGAGACCGGTTCCCTTTACAGGGGGCTAAGTCTTACTCTCTCGGCGGACTTCGGTATACGCTCAAAATCTTCGGAGGGAAGGGCGCTGCTCGAATCGGCCGATTTGGTGCCGGTCTATCCTCTCCTTTCCCGGGAGTACGAAGACAGGGAGTTCGGTAAAGTAACAATACGAAATGCCGAGAGCGCCGAGATACGAAATGTAAAAGTCTATTTTTCCGTAGACGGTTATACTTCCAGCGCGCGGCTCTGCGGACAGACGGAGTATCTTCCTAAAAACGGAGAGATCACTTTCCCTCTGTATGCAAGTTTTTCCGACCAGGTGATGAGGGTTACCGAGGATCTGCGCACTACGGGGGAGGTGCGAATAGAGTACGAGCTCCTGGGAGAGCCCCGTAGCTCCCGCGGAGAGACAACCGTATCTTTACATCATCGAAACGCTTTTACCTGGGAAGACCCCAGGATACTCGCCTCTTTTGTAAGCCCCAACGACCAAGCCCTCCTCGATCTGAGCAAGCACGTGGCGGGTCTTGTTCGTTCGGAGACGAGGTCGGAGGTGGATTCCAACCTTCAGTACGCCCTTGCCCTTTTCGAGGGGCTAAAAATATCCGGTATTGCCTGGAGCGAAGATCCGCAGACCCCCTACAGGGAGATGCACCACAACAGGAACCGTGTCGATTACGTGCAGTATCCCCACCAGACTATCTCCTATAGGGGAGGAGATTCCGACGATATGGCGGTGCTCTACGCCGCGGCGGTGGAATCCGTTGGTGTTCCTGCGGCTCTTATTCCCCTCGAAGAGGATGTACTGGTTGCAATAAAGATGGCATCCCCCGAGGCGGTGGTCCGCAGCTTTTTTACGGAAGCCGGGGAGTTTCTCTTTATAGAGGGAGAGGCATGGATACCGGTCAAGATCTCCTTGCTCCGCGATGGTTTTCTGCGGGCGTGGAGCGAAGGCGCCCGAATGGTACGGGAAGAGCCTGAAATAGAGAAAAACCTCTATCGCCTTGAGGATGCCTGGAGAAAGTATCCCGCCGCGGGGGTTCCCGATATAAGGTCTACCGCCCGTAAACCCGAGGAAGAGCAGGTGGTTCGCTCCTTTAAGAACCTTGTAGCTCTTGTTGTGGAGCGGGAAGTTGCACCAAAAGCCGAGAGCAGACGCCGGTCCTTTGGTCCGGATGGAGGTACCGGAAGGCAAAGGAACGCCCTGGGAGTACTCTACGCACGATACGGAGTCTACGAAAAAGCCCTCGAAGAGTTTCGGGAGGCCGCGGATGCAGGCTACCGCAGGGCACATATCAATATTGGGAATGTTGCCTTTCTCCTTGGGGAGTATGAGACGGCTCTTAACTGGTACGAGAGGGTAAACGAACAGTACCCCGATAATCCTGCTGCGGTTATCGGCCTTGCGAGGACCTATTACGAGCTCGATCAGTACGACCAAGCGGACTTTTACTTTGATATAGCTACGCAAATGGAGCCGGAGTTAGCCGACCGATATAGTTACCTCTCCGCTCGGGTAGAGGGATCTACCGCCCGCGCGTCCGCCGCGATGGATAGATTGGGAGATATGCTGTGGGATGAGTAGTCTCGGTTAGAAATAGATGAAACCATTGCAGATCAAATACTGCTATCCCTCCTCACTTCTCTTTCTCATTTTTCTCCTGTGTTGTACAGATACCCTTCCGGCTCAGCCCGGCGACGGCCTAGGTGCCGCTGGCCAAACCGACGGCCCCGCGGCGGTTATGAAACCTGCAGAGAGGGGCACCTCCGTTTCGTCTGCCCAGGGGCTCGAGCTTACCCTGTCTATGGACGGATGGTTCCCTCGAATTACAGATAAAGAGACGGGAATTACCTACGCCTTCGGTACCACCGCGCAGGCGCACCTTCTGCGTTTTGGCTCTTTTTCTCTCCTTGCAAGGGGAGGGGGGTACTCTATCCAGACCGACTCGGACACCTCCATGGTCTATCTTGGCGGCGCAGCCGGCTTGGGCTATTTTACACCAATTACCGAGCGCATAGGTGTAGGTGCCTTCGGATTTGCGGGTCTCGGGAACATTCCCGATGTCAAAACACCCGGTATCGATAGGAAGAGCTACGGCTTGTACGAGCTTGGCCTGCGGCTTAGTTCCTCCCTAAGACTCTCCGCCTCCATAAACCTGGATCTTTTTGCGGGATACCAGCGGCTTGCAACTCCGGTAAACGGTTTTATCGATGCACCGGCGGTTGGGATAGGTTTGAGAATTGCTCCGGGGGAGCTGCTGCGCAGCCGGGGACATCTCGGTTTTGGAGATATAGAAGCGGATCCTGTGTTTCCCGTTCTGCGCTCCTGGTACGACTCCGAAGCCCTTGGGACGGTTACCATCGAGAACCGGGAGGACGGACCAATAGAGAAGGTGAGGGTGTTCTTTTATGTGCCCGAATATATGGGGGGGTCCCGACTGTGCGCGAGCCTGCCGCGACTGGAACCGGGGGAGAAGCTGGAAGTTCCGCTGTACGCGGTGTTTGACGAGAGGATCCTCTCTCTTACCGAAAACAGCCGCACCAATGCGCTTGTAGATGTGGAGTACAGTTTTTACGGCTCGGAGCGATCCGCCGCAGAGACTTTTCCCTTGGGGATATATCATCGAAATACAATGACCTGGGAAGACGACCGTCGTGCCGCCGCCTTTGTATCCCCCACCGACACCGCCTCCCTCTGGTTTGCTCGATACTCCGGGAGTATCGCCCGGGACAGGATGCGCGGCAATTTGCCGAGAAACCTTCAGCACGCACTGAGTATCTTCGAGGGCTTGAGGCTCTACGGGGTTAACTATGTAATCGACCCCAACAGCGCGTATGAAGAGCTGTCGGAAGACGCCACAGCCATCGATTTTCTCCAGTATCCCAGCGAGACCCTGATGTACCGAGGAGGAGATTGCGACGACCTCTCGATCCTCTACTCCTCTTTGCTCGAGTCTGCGGGTATTTCCACCGCCTTTATAACCATTCCCGGCCATATCTACATGGCCTTCGATCTAGGATTGAGCGCGGAGGAGGCGAAGGAGCAGTTTTTTGATCCCGGCCTGCTTATTATAAAAGACGGCCGCGCGTGGGCGCCTATAGAGATAACCATGGTTCGTGAAGGGTTTGTAAAGGCCTGGCGGGTGGGGGCGAAGCAGTGGATAGACAACGATGCGGCGGGTATGGCGGACTTTTTTCCCATGCGGGAGAACTGGAAACGCTATCCTCCAAGCACACTGCCCGGAGCGGAGTCCCGTTTTGTGCTGCCCGAAGAGAGCGAGCTTATGGTAGCCTTCGATGAGTCGATAGACCGCTTTATGGTAAGGGAGATAGGGCCGGTTATCTCCGACTTTCGAAGGCGTCTTGCCGGAAAACGGGACCCGGAAACTCTTAACGAGTACGGAGTGGTTCTGGCAAAGGCGGGAATGCTGGAGGACTCGTGGGAGCAATTTGCAGAAGCCGCCGACGAGGGCTATGTGTGGGCCTGGAACAACCTGGCAAATATCGCCTTTATCCGCAAGGATTACGAGCTTGCCTACTCCTACTACCAATGGGCGGAGGAGCTATTGTCGGATGATCCGGTAGCCACCCTCGGTCTGGCGAGAACATCCTACGAGATGGACCGCTACAGCGAATCGTCGGTGCTCTACAATCGCCTTGCTGCCGGAGCGCCCACCCTTGCCGAACGTTTTAACTACCTGGAGTCGGTGTACGGAGGCGCCGGCAGGGCGTATTCCATGACAGACCGGCTCTCTACCACGGTGTGGTCGGAAAAGGGGCTGGACTTCGGCCACGAGCCTGCCGCTGCCGCAACTGCAGCCCCCGAGGATCCTCCGGAGGACGTCGCACCGGCTGAGCCGAAGCCCTCGGCAGAAAGGGCGGAACCGGAATCGCAGACCAGTTTTGCACTGGAATCGGATGTAAAGACAGAAACCGATGCAGAGCTCGCCGCCGCTGAAGAG
>JBKHFZ010000032.1:0-20299 GCA_046539925.1 Spirochaetaceae bacterium | reverse complement strand
CCCTCTACACTTTTTCCACGGAAAACTGGAACCGCCCAAAGAGAGAGGTGGACTTTCTCATGCGCATGCTCGGGCACCATATGAAGCACGATACGGCTTTCTACCACGATAACCACATAAGACTTCGTCACGCGGGAGATATTGAAGGACTTCCCGAGGATCTAAGGCGGGAGATCCTCAAAAGCATAGAGGCGACCAGGGAGTACTCGGCAATAACCGCCGTACTGGCTATTAACTACGGCGGCAGAGACGAAATTACCAGGGCTGTTCAGAGGTGGCTCCAGCAGAATCACCCTTCATCCGACGAGGAGACAGTCCATCTTCAAGGCCCCACAGCGCAAGAGCTCTCCCGTTTTATGGACAATCCGGATATTCCCGACCCCGACCTTGTTATCAGAACCGCCGGCGAGATGAGGCTGAGCAACTTTCTTCTCTGGGAGAGTGCCTATGCGGAGTTTTACTACTCCTCCAAGCTCTGGCCGGACTGGGACAAAGAGGACCTTAAAGAGGCTGTAAGCCGGTACCAAGAGAGAAAAAGAAAATTTGGCGGCAGAGGATGAGCAATTTTTTCCAAAGGGCACTGCTTTTTGTCATCGGCCTACCGGCAATCCTCTTCGTCATAATATATTTTGACCGGTTTTCCCATCTAGGCTGGACCCTTATTATCGTACTTACATCAACTTTCGGCTCCTTCGAATCTCTCAAACTCTTTAAGCCCCTTCCCAAGCTCCACGAAAAAATCATTATACCTCTTTTCGGCCTTCTTATCCCCGCATCCGCGGGGGCGGACTACCTTTTTACCGTACCTGTGAGCCTCTTTCCATTAAGCTTG
Source organism: Spirochaetaceae bacterium (assembly GCA_046539925.1). Lineage (GTDB taxonomy): Bacteria > Spirochaetota > Spirochaetia > DSM-16054 > Sediminispirochaetaceae > CAYFVU01. The sequence goes on along the minus strand of JBKHFZ010000032.1, from coordinate 19,467 downwards.
GTAGCCGGAACCGCTCTTGTTCTTTTTACACAGCTCGTTACCTGGAAAAAAGAGGAGGCTTTCACTTTTACCGGAGACACCGCCGCCCTTCTCGGGGCGCTACTATACCCCTCGATTTTTATGGCCTATATGGTTCGGCTTTCTGAATTTACCTTTGCTCTGTCGGGTATGCTCCTTTTTCTCGTCTTGAATTTTAGCAACGATACATGCGCCTACCTCGCCGGACGTTTTCTCGGTTCCGGATCACGCCGAATTTTTCCTGTGAGCCCCAAAAAAACGGTTACCGGCTTTGTAGGGGGATTTATAGGGGCTCTGCTCTTCGGCAGTGTGTTTGTTATATACAATCCCGAAATGTGTGCCGCGTCCTGGCCGGCCAGGCTTCTGTTCTTCCTCTTTATCGCGGCAATTGCCGATGCCGGAGATCTTCTCGAATCGGCCCTTAAAAGGGGTGCGGAGAAAAAAGATTCCGGAAAAGTGGTACCCGGTAGAGGAGGAATGCTCGATTCCATAGATTCCCTTCTTTTCAGCGCACCCTTTTTCTATTATATTGGTATAATACTCTTTAACTAGTAGGTTACCCTGTTTCATGAATAAAAAGCGAATAATAATTCTGGGAGTTACCGGCTCCATCGGGCGCAGCACCCTCTCGGTTCTAAAGAATCTCTCCGCTAGAGGATGGAACTTCGAAGTAACCGGCATGTCCTGCAGATCGAACACGGAACTCCTCCTCTCCTCCGCCGCCGATTTTGGTGTATCCAATCTCGCCGCAACGGCTCCGGAGAAGGACATACCCGAGATAAAATGGACCGGAGAAGATGCGGTGTTAAGGCTATTAGAGGAGACGGAGTGCGATATCGTCGTAAACGGTATCGCAGGTTCCAGCGGTCTTGAACCGTCAATAAAAGCCCTCGAGTTGGGCAGAGATCTTGCACTTGCCAACAAAGAGACGGTGGTAATGGCCTGGCCGCAGGCGTCCAAACTTGCCGATCGCAACGGTTCCGCAATTATCCCCGTCGACTCGGAACACTCGGCCCTTTTTCATCTTCTAGAGGGGAGAGACAGAGAGACTCTCCGGCGCCTTATTATTACCGCTTCCGGGGGAGCCTTCAGGACTACACCTTTAGAGGATTTCCCCTCCCTTACCCTCAAAGACGCCCTAAAACATCCAACCTGGGATATGGGAGCCAAGATAACCGTGGACTCGGCAACAATGGCTAACAAAGGCCTCGAAGTTATAGAGGCCCATCGTCTTTTCAACATGCCTCCGGAAAACATATCCGTAACCATACACCCTCAGAGCTGCGTCCACTCCCTTGTAGAGACGATAGACGGGTCGCTCTATGCACAGGTAAGCGCGCCGGATATGAGTATTCCCATTCAAAACGCTCTTACCTATCCGGAAACATGGGAATCTCCCTTTGGAAAACTCTCCTTCGAGGATTTACATCTTACCTTCTCTACTCCGGATTACAGACGGTATCCGATGCTCCCTCTGGCCTACGAGGCAATAAAGACCGAAGGAATTATGCCCATTGTATACAACGCTGCAAACGAGGCGGCGGTCGAGTCCTTTAGCAGAGGTGAAATACCCTTTACCGCAATAGCCGAAGTGGTGGAAGCCGCACTCAACGGCAACTGGACCGGGTCACCTGAGAACGTAGAAGAGATAATGGAAATACACAGAACAGCGGAAAAACGGGCACTTGCAATAGTATCCCGACGGAAGGTTACATGATACTCACAATAATTCTCGGTTTGCTGGGGCTCGGAGTAGTGGTTTTTGTCCACGAATTGGGGCACTTCCTCGCCGCAAAGGCAAGCGGAATTACCGTAGAAGCCTTTTCCATAGGATGGGGAAAGCCTCTTTTAAGGAGGACATGGAGAGGAACCGAGTATCGCCTTGGAATGCTTCCGATAGGCGGATACTGCAAGATGAAGGGAGAGGAGCTCTTCCAGAAAGCCCTGGAGGACAAACAGGACAAAATTTACCAGGAAGAGGGGTCCCTCTTCTCCGCACCGGTCGGAAAGAGACTCCTTACCTATATTGCCGGTCCGGCTTTTAATTTTATATTTTCCGTTCTTGTACTCTCGCTTATCTGGTTTATCGGTTTTTCCGTTGAAACCTTCGAGAACAGGGTAATACTCGTCTCGGAGTACCCGTCCCTTTTTGAAGAGCGAGAATATCCCGCGGATAAAGCGGGATTGCAGACGGGAGACCGTATAGTGGAGTTAGACGGGCGGGAGGTAGACACCTACTCGGATATCCGGCAGATTATCGCTAAAGCTCCAAGAGAGACTCTCCCTCTTAGGGTTAAACGGGGGGATAGAGAGATAGCTCTCACTATATCTCCGGATCTGGACAAAAGCACCGGGGCCGGGCAAATAGGTGTCGCCGCGTGGATAGAACCGGTAATTGACACTGTAGAAGACGGAAGCAGCGCCAAGGCGGCGGGTCTGCAACCGGGAGACCGTATTACCGCTGTTGCGGGTAAAGAGACGGAACACTACCTGGATATATTCCAGGCTCTCTCGGATACGCCGGAGAAAGTTTCGGTTACCTATACAAGAGAAGGATTGAGGGGTACCGCAGATGTATCCCCAGAGTACGACGAAGGGGGAAACCCGAACATCGGTATCTCCTTTAGGGGAATCGAGGATAAAAGCCCGCGGGTGGGACCTTTTTCGGCAATTGCCCGGGGAGCTTCGGAGTCGATCGAGACTTTTGCTCTTACAATAAAGGGAATCGGCCTTCTCTTCTCCGGTGTGGATGTAAAGCAAGCCGTCTCCGGACCTATCCGCATTACCTATATGGTGGGAGAAGTGGCAACTTCCAGCTTTAGCGAAGGATCCGGAAGCGGTTTTATCACGCTGTTTCGCTTTTTAAGCTTTTTAAGCGTAGCTCTCTGCTTCGGTAATCTTCTCCCCATACCAGCCCTCGACGGCGGTTTCATAGTTCTCTCTCTAGTCGAACTGGTAAAGGGCTCCTCGGTAAGCCCAAAAACTTTTTACCGCTACCAGACTGTCGGTTTTTTTATTGTTATAATCATACTCTTTTTAACAACCTTTGGAGATATTACATATTTATTTTCTCAATAGTTTTGCACGCCTCTGCGCAAAATGCAAAACAACAAAGATAGAGACGAGGAGTTTTGCTGTATATGAAAAGAGAGATAACCTGTTACTGCGGCGAGACACTGGAAACCGATTTTCCTGAGCAGATCGATATATCAAGAAAACCGGAGACCGTCGACCAAATCCTTAACGGCACATTTATGTCTATACGGTGCGATTCCTGCGGAGCGGTTGTAAAGCCAGAATTTTACGTTAAGATAATCGATTCCAGTGGAAAAATGGACATTACCTTTTTCCCGGAACTCGAACGGACTAAATACCTCTCCGGTAAGAGAACAAGTCAGTCCGACAGAGTCGTAATCGGGTATCCTGAACTGCGGGAAAAGGTTCTTCTCTTCAAAAAGAATCTTGACGACAGAGCTGTAGAGATAATCAAGTTTCTTCTTCTGGAGAAGGTTGAGGAACCCGATGAGGTGAGCATACAGATGGTAGATATCGACGAACGGGAGCAGCTGGTATTTCATATAACGGGTATGAAAGAGGAGGAGGTGGGAGTTTCTAAAATCCCGATTCATCTGTATAATAGGGTAGCCGATTCTATAGAAGAGCGTCTGAAGGAGGAATCTTTCGCGCATATAGCCGGCGGACAGTACGTGTCTATAAACAAGATAAGTATAGAGGATGATGAGTCGTGAAAAAATTTCTCCTTACTACAATAACTTTACTGCTACTAGTGTATTCCGCCTCTGCAGTCGGAAATGTGGTTGTAAACACCGGGCATACAGGGAGGGTTCTGGACATCAAGCTTTTTCAGGACAAAAACGTTCTTTTTACCGCGGGAGAAGACGGGTCGGTACGAAAGTGGGACATAAAGAATCAACGCCTTGTAAAAAAATTGCAAATCTCTCATCTGCCCGTTGTCGATATAGCCCTTCACCCGCAAAAGCCTCTTATTGCGCTTGTTGAGACCGACCGCATCAATACATACCACCTTAGCGTGTGGGACTACGAAAAAGAGGAGGAACTGTACTCCCATAAGATTTCGGAGATTCCCCTTTTCCTCCGTTTCTCCCCGGCAGGTTCTTTTCTGGTCTACGGAATGACGGACTGGAAGAGCCTCACATTCCTCGAATCGGAGACGGGGAACGTGAAACCGCTTTTTACCGGGGGTTTTGGAATAGTCTCTGAATCATTTATTTCCGATACCGAGAAAACTCTCCTTACCTACAGTCCCTCCGGGAGCATCCGTTACTGGGACCTCTCTACAGGAGAGCAGCGAGGAGCGGATGACCGCATTCAAACCGTAAGCGACTTGAAGAACATACATTTTCTTCCGGGGGGCAGATATTTATTCGGGTCTAAGAGATCTACCCTCTATATGATAGATCTTGTAAACGGCAAAACTGTAGCTTCCCGGGATTTCGAAAATATCGACTCTTTCTCCGTCGACAAGGAGGGTTCCTCCTTAACGGTACTCAGCAGCTTCTCCTCCAGGGCAAGGCTATTCCATTTTACCATACACACATCGGGTCGGGATGCTCCGGGTTTTACGGAGAAGGATTCCCTTACTATCCGTGAAAATATCCGCGATTCGATTGCCTTTGACGGCGGGCACGTCTATTTCGGTACCGGAGGAGGCTCTATCTTCTCCCACTCCCTTGACAAGGATAAAACACAGCTTTTTGCCGGCCCGAATATTCTCGATATTCATGATATCGCCTTTTCCAAGAACATGATTTTTCTCAGCTCGAAGGACCGATTCTTCTCCTTTACCTCCGACGCTTTTACATCTATAGACGAAGAAGACGATGCCACGGGTTTCGGTTTTTCTTCGGAGACCTATGACAATCCGGTATCCGGCAGGGCCGGCCTTATATCCTTAAAAGATGAAGAGTGTATACTCTACCCGGAGGAAGAACAGAGAGGCGGGTATACGATATACCGTTTTTCCGAGGGCTCATTTTCTTCTCTCTACGAAGAAATCGACTCCGCAGTGGAAATAGGCACAACCTATAACGATGACCTTCTCTTTCTTGAAAAAAACGGATCCATAAAAATAATCTCTCCGGAGGACGGGAGCAGGAAGTTCATCTACACCTCCTTCGGTCTAAGATCCGTATCCGAGGTGCAGAACGGCAATCTTATTGCCACCCGCAACAAGACCGACTTTATAGACACACCCCTGCTGCACATTAACCCCAATACCGGGGAGACGGTACCGATTGACGAGTCCAACATACTTACTTTTCACCTTCAGTACGACGACATTACCCGCAATCTTTACACCATTGGTTATGAAGAGAGAAGTAACGGGCTTAGAACCGTGCTCAAACAGCACTCCGGTTTTAACTACGACAGGGTAACTACCCTGCTCTCTTACCCCGGAGAGGATCCGGAAGCAACTCTTGCCGTGGACCCTGTCTCCTCAAAAGTCTTTACCTCCCTTGGCTACGGCAAGGTACATATGTATGCCTGGAACGGTTTTACCTATTTAGAGCCAATTAATCACATATCCCGAAAGCTCTACGTACACGACGGATTTCTCTACTCTCTTAACGAGGACTCCTCTATTTCCGTGTGGAATACCGACAGGGGTACACTTATAATGACAATCTATGTATTTAAGGATTACAGCTGGGCGGTAATACCGAGAGAGGGTGAGCCATACATGTATGGAGATGCCGATGAATATATCCACACGGTAGAATAGAGTGGCCGCCCTTATACCTATTCGTGGGCAGGATTTTTTGCTATTTTCTTTATAGACTCGACGACGGTTTTATTCACTTCCCTCGAGTACTCGGTATTCTTCAGATTGTGTGCATACAGCGTACCCATAAGGGAGACACGATACTTTGGAGAGATATTGTTGAGGGCGTAGGCGGCCATATCGAGCACACAATCCTGACATTTACATATCTCTGCCGCCCATTCGCTCTGAAGCTCCTTCTCGAGCTCCTCGAGCACGATCTGTTCGGCTTCATTTACCAAAAATTCAAAGTTATAATTCTCTCGTATACCCATAATTCAAACCTCCCTTGTGTATCAAGACTGCTCTTTACTAAAAGCCTCGAATTTAGTGTAATGGGGAAGAAAAGCCAGTTTAACGGTTCCCACCGGCCCGTTTCTCTGTTTTGCCACTATCAGGTCCGTCTCCGCGTCTACAGGTCCGTTATGAGCTCCTACTCTATTCTCGTTTTTCTCTCTGTGTAAAAACATTACCACATCAGCGTCCTGTTCTATAGAACCGGATTCCCGCAAATCTGCAAGAGAAGGAGCCTTTCCCTCGGTCTGTCGGCCAACCTGGGAGAGACAGATAATGGGAATTCCCAGCTCCCTGGCCAGCGACTTAAGAGACCGTGAAATTTCGGCCACCTGCTCGTGCCTGGGTACATTGTTTTTATTCTCCGGCTCTATCAATCCGATGTAGTCGATAAATATCAGCTTTACATCCTCTTTGCTTTTCATCCTTCTCGCCCGCGCCCGCAGGTCCAGCAGCTTTATCCTGGGAGTTTCGTCTATGTAGAGGGGTGCTTCGTAGATCCTGCCTGCCGCTTCCGTAAGACTGTGAAAATCCGAAGGCCTGAGCATACCGGTTCTCAATTTTTCCGAGTTTATCCGAGCCTCGCTGGAAACCAGACGCTGAACAAGAGCCATACTCGTCATCTCGAGAGTAAAAAAACCCACGGATATCTTTCTCTTTATGCTCATATTTGCAGCCATTGTAAGAGCGAGGGCGGTCTTTCCTACGGAAGGTCGGGCTCCGAGAACTATAAACTCGGAGTTCTGGAAACCGCTGGTCATATTGTCGAGGTCGCCAAAACCGCTCGGTACCCCGGTATAGCTGTCCTTGGTCTGATAGAGCCGCTCTATAGCCTCTATTGTTTCAGAAATAATCTCCCCTACACCCCGATAAGACTCGGCTTGTTGGTTGTCGGTTATCTCGAAGATGTGGCGTTCGGCCTCTTCTATAAGCACCCTGGTATCTTCAGACTCTTCGAGAGCTTGAGTCGAGAGCTCCCTGGAAATAGACAGGAGCATACGTCGCACACTGCGGTCTTTTACAATTTTGGCGTAGTACTCTACATTGGCGCTGGTGGGGACCTGGTCTGTTAAGGAGGAGACATAGGCGCTGCCCCCGCAGGCTTCCAGATCTCCAGCGGAGCTGAGTGCCTCGGTGAGGGTTATGAGGTCTATGGTCTCTCCTCTATTAAAGAGATCTACAATAGAGGCAAATACTTTTTTGTGGGAGTTCTTGTAAAAATCTTCCGCCCGAAGATATCGGAAAACTGTGGAGAGAGCATCCCCGTCTAGCAGTATTGCACCTAATGTAGCCCTTTCGGCCTCCTCATTATGGGGCGGTACTCTACCCTGTTTGGACGGGGTTTCCATTCTCTATTACTCTGACTCTTCCGGGATTTTACTCTCTTCTTCCGTGGTGTCTGCTTCAACCGTCTCCGCAGCAGCCTCGGGACTCTCCTCGGCTGACTCATCTAAAGGCTCCTCGGAAGGTTCGGATGTCTCCCCGGAAGCCTTGGGTGTAGTCTCCTTATCCTTCTTCTGCTCGGCCTCCGGTTTATTTCGGTCGACCACGTTAATAGTAATCTCGGCGCTTTCGCTCTCGTAAAGCTTGAGCAGCACCTTGTAGTCTCCGGTCATCTTGATGCTGCTGCTCGGAACTTCTACCTGCTTCTTTTCGAGCTCAATTCCCATTTTGGAAAGCTCTTCTACAATCATGGCACTGGTTACCGAACCGAAAAGCTTCCCAGCTTCCCCCGCGTTCATGGGTATTTTCAGCTCCATACCTTCAAGGCGCTCTTTGAGGGTCTGAGCAGTCTTCCGCTTCTCCTCTTTCCGTTTGTCGATTGCCGCACGGCGGCTCTCAAATTTTGCTATATTCTCTTTTGTATGAGGAACAGCGAGATCCTTGGGAAACAGATAATTTCTTGCATAACCCCGTGCTACATCGCACACATCACCCTCTTCTCCAAGATTATACACATCCTCGTTTAGAATAATTTTCATATTTACTCTCCTTCTCCGATTCTATAATGAATCCAATATTCGCTCACTCCCAAAAGTGGAACACCCGCGACAAGCACGAGGTTGATCCCCGGCGTAAAAAGTATGATAATCGAAGCAATGGTTACGGCAATGCGTAAACCGGCTCCGACCCCGTATTTGGTGAACAAGGTCTGCAGAATGCCTATTCCCTGAAGAGCATAGACAAACAGAAGCACCATTCCCCCATTCCATACTATGTATCCAATAAACCCCAAACCGGCCAGCGTATCCAGCAGAATTCCAGCCCATAAGCCCAAAAAGGGCCATAGAAAAATTACGGGAACGGAAAAACCTTTTAAGCGAAAAGGATAATCTCCGATCATTCTGCGGTAAATACCGTCGGATAATGCCCACACTCCGGAAAGCATTAAAAAGTAGCTAAAGAGGAAGTTTCTAAAAAACAGCCCCTTTATCAGCTCCACAAGCCCCTCAGCGTCGGAATTACCAGCTGATGCAGTGAGGGTTCCTCTTTCAAAGGCGTTATTTATTGCCTCGGTAATCAGCCGTATCTGCTCACCCATAAATGCGCTAATCTCCGCATTTTGGGAGTACACAAGAATTACCGGCATACTCAACAGCCCTACCAGAGCCGTCGACTCTAACAGCTTGTAAAGGGTACGCTCCCCCCGCCACTGTATTACAAAAATGCCCACTGCAAGACTTACAGGATACGCCATCTCTATGACCGTAAAGAAACGCGCCAGCTGGGGTTCGTCAAGACCCCTCATCCTTACCACGGTCTGTACAAACACAGCAAGTATAAAAAGCCCGATCCCGTAAAGCTGGGCGTGTCGCCCCCTGCGAAAACCGAGAAGAAACAACGGCACCGCGGCAAGGAAGAAAAGCGCCCTCACCTGGTAAAGAAGAAACGCCGCCGCCGTAAAAATTCCCGGTTCTATCCACCATCGCCGTTGTTCATCCGGTTCCATTTTTCTCCTACTGCTTTACAAAGGGAAGAAGAGCGAGTACCCTCGCCCTCTTTATTTCTCTGGAAAGCACTCGCTGATGCTTTGCACATGTACCGGTAATTCGGCGAGGCAGCATCTTGCCTCGGTCGGTAATAAACCGCCTTAAAAGATCCGGACTCTTATAGTCGGCCTTTATATCCTGAGTGCAGAACCTGCACACCTTTTTCTTGAAAAAGGGCCTTCTGCCGCCCTTAAAGGAGCGGGAATCTCCTCCGCGGCGGTCCTGACCGCCGGAATCGCGCCCGTAGTCTCTGTATTCTCTGCTATCTCTACGGCTGTCGCCGCCCATATCATCACTCATACGTATCTCCTTTACGCGTTATCGTTCTATAAATCCAATAATTATAATTATTTAAAAGGGAATATCGTCTTCAAAATTCTCCGGTCCAGAAAAGTTGTCCGAGTAATCGCCTCCGGACTGATTCGAGCCTTCCTGATGCGGAGGAGCCTGGCGGCTTCCCTGCCCGCCCCCGTAGGATCCAGGACCGCCGCTGCCGCCTGCACCGCCGCTGCCGCCCGTGCCTCCGAGAAGCTGCACGTTCAGTGCGTGTATCTCCACTTTGCTCCTCGTCTGGCCATTCTGTTCCCAGCGGTTCTGACGCAGTTCTCCCTGTACACCTACCTGCTTTCCCTTTCCAAGGTACTTCTGTATAGCCTCTCCCTGCTTTCCCCACAGAACGATATCGAAGAAATGGGCCTCTTCCTGCCATGTATCCCCCGATTTTCGGCTTCTGTTAAGGGCAATAGAGAACTTGCATACCGCTGTACCGTTATTTGTGTACTTTAACTCTGCATCCCTTGTAAGCCTGCCTATAAGAACCACGGAATTTACATCATTAGCCATTTGCTTACACCCGTGTTACTGTTCTTTTTTTACAAGCAGATGCTTGAGCAGCGGATTAAGTAGACGGAGTTCCTGCTCTAAGGCAGGAGTCTTTTCCGGATCCGCCTCGAATTCGTAGTAGTAGTAGTGTCCCTTCTGCCTTTTCTTTATCGGATAGGCGAGATCCCGAACACCCTTATCTTCATCCTTTTTTACATTAACCTGGGCCTTTTGCAGCTGTTCGTCTACTTTCTGCTTACCAAGAGTGGCCTCGTCCTCTTCCGTACCTACTATTATCGTGAGTTCGTATTGACGCATGTCTCCTCCTTGCGGACTATAAAGATCCACCCAACGGGCGGATAAAGAGGCTCGGGAACTCTACCACGACCGTAGATCTCTGTCAAGTAAACAGCCCCCTGTGCCGATGTTCAAAATATGAGTCAGTGGATACATTTTGACGACGATATCTTCTACCTTAACCAGTTTGTCCGCCTGTACATGCGCTCTTTGAAGTTGGATATAGACGGAATATATTTTGCCCGTAAAGTAGATGAGGATATTCGTTTTCTCGACCACCATCTGAGCAATCTCTACTCCTCCATCTCCAGCACTCCCCACAACATGGAACTCCAACAGAATCTGCGTTTTCTTAACAAGACCAAACTGCTCTTCTGCGAACTGCTCTCCTTTATTTTGGATGAAGAGACGGATGCCCACCTTGACCTTTCCGGGCAATTTGAAGAGTATAGACGTATGCAAAACCACCAATACGAGGAAGTGGAAGCGATACGCGGTATTCTTCGGGATATTCTCTCTTCGGAAGATCAAAGCGAGCTTGTAAGCAGCGAAGAGTACCGATTTCTCCTCAACAACGATGCTTAGTTAACAGGAAAGACTATTATGTTACCCTCCGACTTAACTCCCGCTGTAGAACAGGACTTTATCGACAAACAGATAGACAGAGAGCTGTCCGTCTCTATTTTAGAGAGGTACAACAGGGGAGAGTTCGACCGATTCACCCTCCCAAAAGCGGCCGGTTTTCCGCAAATAGACGGAGAGCGTATTATAGATACTACCAAAGACCTTTCTTACACTCTCCCCTATAAAACCGCCGTCGAAAGAGTCCAGGAGACAGGAGGAGACGCCCTGATAGATGCAACCGGTATCCGCAGGGGCGAGCAGGTTGCCTTCGGGGAAAAAGAGCTTTACGCCCTCGGCCTTCGTCTGCTGCCCTACACTGCCTACGGTATTCTCAACGGAGGATCGGCGACAAGCTACGTTGACGAGAAAAAAAACCTGGATTTTAACGAGACCCTTTTTCGTCTTAACCGCAGCCTTTTCGAGGGTTTTGCCGGCACCTCCAGGGGTAAACCCAAGGGAGTAACCGCGGGGTTTATCCAGCCGGAGGGAAGCGAAGGGCCGAGCTTTCTTGAGCTGAAGATGCGTGCGCTTTTAATACAGGCCCTCCGTTTTATGCAGCACAAGGAGAGAGACACCGACAAAAACGCCTGCCGGCCCTCTCCCCTTCCCCTATTCCAGATGTCCAGTGTGTACAACACCCAAATATTACAGGAGACATACCGAAGATACGCAAAAAGCACAATGCTTATCGATCTAATAGACGCCACCGGCATACCCATTACCGATGTTTTAACGGGGGTACAGCCCCTCATCACTGCCTACACCCACAGCTGCGAGGGCAAGCCGAAGGGTATATTTACCCAGGCCTGGGGGAAAAAAGAGAACCTGCTTCCCCTTCCGGGCGGGCACGGGCAAAACTTTATGGCCCTCAGGGAGATATATCTTCAGCTGTATAAAAAGGGCTACCGGTATGCCTATCTGGGAAACGTCGATAACCTGGGAAACACGGCAGACCCAAAGGCCGTTGCACTTACCGCCCTCAGCGGATGCAACGGCTCCTTCGAGTTTTCTTTTAAGACCCCCGTCGACGTAAAAGGAGGAGTTTTAATTGAGGACGATAATGGAAGACTCAACGCCGCGGATATAGGCCCTGCGGTCTCAAAAGAAGAAGTTGCCGAGGCGGAGCAGCGGGGCACCCCGATACTCTTCAACTGCGCTACGGGACTATTCGACCTCTCTTATCTTGCAGAGAACATCGATTCCGTTATCAAGAACCTGCCTACCCGTTTCTCCGATCAGGATAAGGACGCGGGAAAATACTCCCAGGCGGAACAGATAACCTGGGAGATAATAGGAATGATGGATGCTCCTCTTATCCTGGGGGTAGACAAGAGCACGCGCTTTCTCGCATCCAAACTCTTTCTCGAGAACCTGGTTACCAGTGGAATAGGCATGGACTCTCCGGATTACCCTCCCGAGCTGCGGCCTCTCGCGGCAACCCTGCACAGGGGTTTGGAAAATCTCTTAAAAGAGACCTACGGCATGAAGCTCGAAAAGGGCAGATGGATACCAAAATCTATAGAGGAGCTCGAAGAATAGTGGACGTTTCTTCCGACGAACGAGACAAAACGGTACTCCCGGATGCGGATAAGCTGATAGAGCGCATAGACTTTGACAAAACAGGCGGCCTGGTGCCGGTGGTGGTACAGGAGGCTGCACACCGGGAAGTATTGATGCTTGCCTATGCCGACCGTGAGGCGGTAAGACTTACCGCACACACGGGATTTGCACATTACTTTAGCAGAAGTAGAAAATCGATCTGGAAAAAAGGTGAGACCTCCGGGAATCTGCAGAAAATTGTAGAGATACGTGTAGACTGCGACGAGGACACCCTGCTCTACATTGTCCGGCAGAGAGGAGCTGCGTGTCATACCGGACGGTACAGCTGTTTCTACCGCCGGGCCGATGCCTCCGGGCTTACCGAAATACCGGAATCACATAGGGTGCTTTAGTTTACAGGCCCGCCGAGGTTTTTACCACGGAGAAGGGTCTCGAATACCGCTCTTTAATCTTATCCGCTATAGAGTCAGCGTCGAGCCCGCTTAGACGGATAAGTTCATCCCTCTCGGCCTGGGGATAAAATTTGTCGGGTACGCCGTACCAGACATACTCTGTTTTTATGGCGCTCTTTAATACCGCCGAGGCCAGCGCCTCTCCTACTCCCCCCCGCTCGGCTCCGTCTTCGATAAGCATTACATGGGAATAGCGGGAGAAAAGGTCCGTCAGATACTCATCGTCGAGGGGTTTGATAAACCGGAGATTGTAGAGGTCGATATGCATTCCTTCTCTTGTGAGAATGTTAACCGCCTTCCTTGCCTGACTGTACAACCCGCCCACGGATACCAGGAGCATATCTCCGGAGTTTTCCTCTACAAAGGCTCCTCTTCCCTCTATAATGGGAGGGGTCTCCTCGTTTTTCTGTTCCGGACAGATATCCTTCGGATAACGAATCATCACCGGAGCGGATATAGAGAGAGCCCACTCGAGGATCAGATTCATCTCCCCGCTGGTCGCCGGAGCGACAATGCGCATACCGGGGATGGAACGGAAAAGGGGAATATCGTAGAGACCCTGGTGGGTCTCCCCGTCTCCTCCCACCATTCCGGAGCGGTCCATAGCAATAATTACCGGAAGCCCCGGCAAGGCTACATCGTGGATTACCTGGTCCACCGCCCTCTGCATAAAGGTGGAATAGATCGCAATTACCGGTTTTAAACCGCTCAGTGCAAGACCCGCAGCGTAGGTAACCGCGTGCTGTTCGGCTATTCCCACATCAAAAAATCGTTCCGGAAAGTGTTTTTGAAATTTGGAGAGCCCCGTCCCCTGAGACATTGCGGCACTTATCGCCACAACCCTTTTATTCTGTTCCGCAGCCCTTTGAAGGGATACGGCGAAGGTCTGGGTATAGGTGAGGGGTTTTACATGCTCGATCTTCCCGTCCACATTTTTCACGGGAGCGACTCCATGATACCCGGAAGGATCCTCCTCCGCGAGGGTATGCCCCTTCCCCTTTTGAGTTACCACATGAACCACCACGGGCCCTTTCATTCTCTTGACATCGTCCAATACGCTGGTCATGTGAGAGATCGAATGCCCGTCTATCGGTCCCACATAGTCGAACCCGAGTTCGGTAAATATGGTCTCTTTGAGAAAAGCTGCCTTTACCGCTCTCTTAAGAAGAACCATCAGCTCAAAGAGTTTATACCCCAAAACCGGTATTCCCCGGATTTTACGATCTATCTTCTCCCTTATTCGCTGGTAAAAAGGGGTGGCCGCCGCCCTGCTTACGTAGGAGGAGAGTTTACTCAAGTTCGAGTTAAGAGAAAGGCCGCCCACATTCGGACTAATCGACATGTTGTTATCGTTGTACACAACGATAAAATCTTTCCCCAGATGGCCGGCAAAATTCAGCCCCTCGTAGGCCATTCCGGCGGTAAGTGCTCCATCGCCGATTACCGCGATTACTTTTCCGTCGTCCTCGAGGAGTCTCTTTCCCGCCAAAGCTCCAACCCCTGCAGATATAGAGGTGGAAGAGTGACCGGCTTCCATAGCGTCGTGTTCACTCTCGTCTCTTTTAGGAAACCCGGAAAGACCGTCTTTTTTCCTCACCGTGTCGAACTGATCGTTCCGTCCAGTAAGAATTTTGTGAGTATAGCATTGATGCCCCACATCCCAGAAGATCATGTCCTTTGGAGTTGTAAAGGTGCGGTGGAGAGCGAGGGTGAGCTCTACGACCCCTAGATTGGAAGCAAGATGCCCTCCGTTTTGCATTACCACATCTATAATCCGCTCCCTTATCTCTTCTGCAAGGAGAGGAAGTTTCTCTTGGGGAAGTGTCTTTAGTTTTTCCGGAGAATCGATTTCGTTTAGCAAAGTCTGTCTGCCCTTCATTCTTACACCTTCAGTAATAAATATATATAAAAAAAAGCATTCTGGAAACCTCTATCGGGAAAAAAGAACGTTTATGAATCTGTTTATATACTCGAGAAGCAGCTCCTCTCGCCTTTCCTCGGAGATAGTGTATCCCCTTTCACGGTCGTTTTCAGCCCCAGTGCCCTCGGCGGCCGGCTCTTCCGCTTCTCCAGCTGCTTCCTCGGCTTCTCCCGTCTCTTCCTCCTCTCCCGGCTCATCCTCATCTATCTCTTCCTCATCTATCTCTTCCTCCTCCGTCTCTTCCGCTGCAGCTCCGCCTCCATTCGAGCCCTCAGGAGCCGTCCTCTCCAGGTCCTCCGCGGTAACAGCATTGGCTTGTCCGTACCCCGCTCCAGAGTAGATGAGCTCGGCATTAGATAGAGACTCAAAGGGAACAGGCCTGCCCCTGCGCATATTCGAGGGTGAGAGAGTACCCGATAAGACTATATGCTCCCGTAGTCCATTAATTTCCACACTTCTCTCTCCCCTCAGCGTAAGTACACCGTTATCGTCCTTATCGACAACCAGCACCGCTATTCGGGTATTCAAGCTAAGAGAATCCTCCTGTTCTACATCTCTGTCGGCTTCGGAGGAGCCTTCGGGAAGAAAATCAAAGAGACCCTCCCCATCTCCGCCGGAGAAGTTGAGGCGTGCATTTACGGAGTCCACTTGGGAAGACTTGAGGGTAAGTTCTGTATTGGGTGTTATTTCTACAAGAAGTTGATCCCCCGTGTTAACGGTACCTCGAGGTGTGATATATCCCGAAAAACCGGGCTCCCAAAGCGATTCTCCCTGAACCGGGGAGATTCCGGCGATGACGGCCAAGAGAAACACGCCGCACGCACCGTATACTCTTTGCAGGAGCCCTTTTCCGGTGTTCATACATTATCCGCTACTTCTTCTTGTGGCGGTTCTTTCTCAGTTTTTTCTTGCGCTTGTGAGTAGCGATTTTTTTTCGCTTCTTCTTTTTTCCGCAGGGCAAAGCTCACCTCCTCCCGGTAAAAATATCTATACTGTACGGTAACTTGCGTAATCCGGACGTTCCGGTTAGTATGCAGAAAAATTGCATTTCCGTCAATAGTTTCGAATGCCGACTCGCGGCCGACTCGCGGCAAGGGAACCATCGAAAACAGACCGACGCGGCTATTTTCTTAATAGTACATATTTTCCCGCTTCTTATTGAAAGGATGTAAAAGTAAGACTATAGTAGAGTTAATGGACAAGTTGCTCTGTGAAATACCTGTTACGTTTACCGACGGAAAAATAAACACCCTTTTGAAGCAGGATACCGCATCCGGGGATTCTCCTGATTACTCCAGGCATTTTACTCAAAACGAGGAGTTTTTTCTCTCTCTATCTTCCGATTTTAGGGTTCCCCAATTTCCGATTCACCACGATATCGAAAAAAGCCGTCCGGATGCCCAGTATTTAGACTCTCTGCATTATTTCCTCGAACAGGTAGTACCCCTGGCACCCCCACTATTCAAGGGTCTTACCTATTTTTTTAACCCCACCGACACCATGAGACCCGGCTTCTATCAAATTTACAAGATCAAGGACCGTCTTTTTCTCTATCTACTTCAGCTCGATATCTCCTTTCGCACGCATTACGGCAAAATTGTAGAAAAAGGGGGTAACGACAAAACTCACACCTATACCACTCAGCAGCTTTTTATAGATAACGATCTAATTCCCCTCGAGACATACAAGGAGTCCGACGGAAGAATCCGCTCGTTTGTAATAGAACAACTGCTTACTCAGACATGGGTAGGTGAGCAGGGGAAGGGGTATTTTATTCAGGGAATCTGGATAGACCGGGAGCTGACAAAGTTTTTTTCCAAGCTGTTTCTCCCAAAGGGTAAACGCACCTATCCGTACTACCCTTTTCCCTGCAAACACCGCACCCTGTGTCATTCGGTACTCAATTTCGACTCCGAAGGGAGAAAACGCCATCTCTCCTATCTCTACAGAGCCCGGGATTTCTTATTACCCTACTTTGAAGATATCCAGGACACCCTAAAAGACAAGGAGTTTAGCGAAGAGCTTCCCCTGTTCAAAAAGATCAAGAAAGAAGTTCCCGAAAGGTGGAATACAGTGTGGGAATCTCTCACCGTAAAAGCCTATTTAAACGACCAGGACATGAAGGAGTTTGCCGTTGATTACCCGTCTACGTGATATTGCCGGACTAAAAGTGACTATAATGGGTTTGGGACTCCATGGCGGAGGGGCCGCAACCGCGCGTTTTTTCGCCTCCCACGGTGCGGAGGTAACCGTTACGGACCTGCGTGGCGAGGACACCCTGGCCGAGAGCATTGCCTCTCTGCGGGGCTTCCCCATACGC
This sequence comes from Spirochaetaceae bacterium, assembly GCA_046539925.1. Lineage (GTDB taxonomy): Bacteria > Spirochaetota > Spirochaetia > DSM-16054 > Sediminispirochaetaceae > CAYFVU01. The sequence continues at coordinate 2,366 of JBKHFZ010000032.1, read as the reverse complement.
TTCGTTCTCGGGAAACACGAGACGAAGGACTTTAGCGGGGCGGATATGGTGGTAAAAAACCCCGCGGTCCCCGGAGATTCCCCTTACCTTGCCGCCGCTCCGGTGGTAGAGACGGATATCTCCATTTTTCTCCGCCTCTCCTCCCGCCCGATAATAGCGGTTACCGGAAGCAAGGGGAAGTCCACCACAGCGTCTGCTCTTGCCCGGGTACTCGGTTTGTATTACCCGGACACAAAACTTGGCGGCAATATAACCGTAAGCCCCCTTACATTTGCGGAATCCTGCGCATTGCCCTCCGCGGACCCTGTGGTCCTCGAACTTTCGAGCTGGCAGCTTGCAGACATTCCCGACATATCCCTGCTCCAGCCGGAAATTGCGGTGGTTACCAATCTGCTCCACGACCATCAGGACAGATACTCCAGCATGGAGGCGTATGCTGCGGATAAAAAACGGATATTCCAATCCCAGAGGGAGAAACAGGCCACAATTACCTCTTTTGACGATCCCTTTTGCAGGAGATTTGCCGTTACCACCCCGGGTTCTCCCTATATAATCTCCTCTACACCCTTTGCAGAAGTTTTTGACGGAGGCTTTTTACGGAACAATCGGGGAATAATTCGTTTTGGAGGAGTAGAAGAGGAGTGCCTTCCCGAAACCACGGCGCTCCCCGGTGCACATAACAAGCTCAACCTTCTCTCGGCAGCTGCGGCGCTTCGGATCTTCGGCCTTACATGCGAAGAGATATCCGCCCCTCTTGCGGAGTTTCCCGGTATAGAACACAGGCTCGAGTTGGTGCGAGTTATTTCGGGGGTGAGCTGGTACAACGACAGTGCAGCTACTATCCCGGAGGCCAGCGCAGCGGCGGTCGAGAGCTTTAAAGAGCCTGTTCATCTTATAACCGGGGGTACCGACAAACAGCTGGATTTTGAGGTGTTTCGCAGGACATTGTTCCTTCCCGACTCCTACCATCTTCTCGAAGGAAGCGCCACGGACAAACTCATTCCGATGCTCAAGGAGGCTGCAATACCCTACAGAGGGCCCTTTTCCAGCCTCTCGGAAGCGGTGGAATCCGCCTACCAGGCGGCCAAAGAGGGGTCGGTGGTCCTTTTTTCGCCGGCGTCAACCTCCTTTGGAATGTTCCTCAACGAGTTCGACCGGGGCAATAAATTCAAGAAGATTGTGGAAACCCTGGAGTAAATATGGCCTTCTCTCGGCACAGCTAAAATTACTCGGCACACCCTGGATTATAGTGGGGCAGTAATTGAATTCAGCGTTTTTTTAGTTTTTTGTAGTAGAACCATCGCAGCTTCTCCGCTTTTCTGTAGAAAAAATATCCGGAAGGAGAAATCGGGTAGTCCATACTGCCGATCCGGTGGATAATTCTCCCCCCAAAACCGGTTTTAAATCGGTAGAGTCCGTACATAGGGTGAGAGGGATCGTCGGCGGGGGGAATACCGAAAAAATCGTAGAAGGAGACCCCGAGCCGTTTTGCCAGCCTTATTGCCTCCCACTGCACCGCGTAACTGCCCATTAGATTCCGCTTATAGTTGGACCCTGCACCGTACATGTAGGTTGCCGTATCTCCGTAGAGCGAAACTATAATCCCCGCAAGAAGGTCTCCCCCATGCTCTGCGGTTACCATAAAGAGTTTCGGCATATTCTTCTCTTCCCCCTGCGATTCCGTGAGGGGGGATTCTGCAAGCCGGTTTTCTGCAAGAGAAAAAAGAGAGCGGTAATACTCTCTGGAGTGAATAGCAATACCGTCTCTCTCTGCTGTCTCCTCGTAGAGGCGGTACCACCGGGAAAGCGGATCTTCTTCTCCCTGTAGAACCTCGGCCGCATCATGAACCGCGGAAGTAACCCCCCTTTTACCCGCCAGCCTGATATTGTAGCGGGTCTTCCGCTTCATCCCCAACAGGAGCTCATCCTCGCTTCCTTCGAGGGACAGCAATACGGTGCTCGGCGGCTGGATATCCGCCGGCGCTCTGCGCAGAGCAGCCGGCAGGCTCTCTGCGGAAGCTGTTTTCTCCCAGGGCAGATCGTATCGGAGAAAGAGAGTCTTCCACGGAAGTTTTTTGGATAGGGAGTGTGAGAGCAGGCTCAACTTTTTGTTACGCACGGCAGTCTCTTCACCCTCCCAGTGGCCCAGACCGTGGGGAATATACGCAATGGAAAATCCCGCGGCAAAACTCCTGTGCAGAAGGAGCAGCGGTTCCGTATTGTCCAGTATAAAAGCGTAGGGCCGCCAGCCGAATCGGCTCTTCAACTCCGCCCAGAAGGCGCTCTGCAGGAAGGTGCGGGCGAGGGGAAGATCTGCAGGTGCAATCTCCTCGAGCCGCAGGGGTTCCGAGGGCTCAGCCCGCTTA
>JBKHFZ010000031.1:0-20432 GCA_046539925.1 Spirochaetaceae bacterium | reverse complement strand
GGCCTCTTCCGATTCCTGCTCTGTCCCCGCCTCCTCTTCCTGCTCAGTATCCCAGTCTATGTCCTCAACAAGTTCTCCGGACAGATCCTCGTCCTCTATGTTAAAATCGGGCACTTCGTAGAGAGCGGCCTCATCGAGATTTTCCAGGCTTACAGAGAGGCTCTGTTTGTTGCCTCCTGTCTTGTCTTCCGCAGTGGTTTCGAGATTTCCATCCTCATCGACCCCCACAATCATCTCTATTTCGCTTTCGCCTTCGTCATCCCGGGAGACATGTTCCACCATAAGGCTTCCGACATACGCGGCGTCGGAGAGATCCTTTTCGCTTCCGCGATACAAATCTATCTGCACATTCTCCTGTTCTCTGCTTGCGGTTGTGAGAACAAGACGTTTTTTTGTACTCTCCCCCTCATCCAGTATAGGATAAAATGTTCCATCAGCAATTTTTATTCCGATTTTCCGTTCCGCCACAATGGCCCCTCCATGATACTTATTAGCCTATAGCCGGTTTCGCCGGATGTCAATGTTTCTTTACAATTCCTTGACTCCCATGGTCAAGAACACCATAATTGGATTATGTTTGCCACACCAATATTCATTATACCGATTGTTGTTGCGCTTTCGGCCCTTATCATTATCTTCGTCGCTTTTTCATCAAAAAATAAGCAGGGAAGCAGTAAAAAGAACAACAAGTTGCATCAAAAAGACTCCGCTACCCGGGTAAAGGAGGCGCAGAAGCGCCTTACCCAGAATCCCAAGGATGCCGAAGCCCTTCAGATAGTAGCGGAGAATCACTTTAACGAAGGACGCTACGACAAAGCCATGAGGACATACGAGCTTCTTATAGAGCTGTGCGCTACAAACAAGGAGCTCGACGAGTTCGACTTTACCCTTAAGTATGCTCTCTCGGCCCTGAAAATGAAGAACTACAAGGAAGCGTATAAATCACTCGCCTACTGCAGATCCCAGAAACAGGATGTCTTTGAGGTTAACTTTAACCTGGGATACCTCGAATACGCACGAAAAAACTACGAAAAAGCCTTTAAACTTTTCTCCCAGGCAAAGGAAGCTCAACCCGAACATCCACAGACTCTTAAATATCTGGGGATGACGGCTCTTAAGCTCCTCAACTACAAGGATGCCGCCTCCAATCTTCGAAAAGCCATGGATATGGACCCGGAAGACAAGGAAGGGCTCTACGCCCTCGGCCAGGCGTACCACAACCTCGGGCAAAACGAATACGCCATTAAGGTTTTTACCCATCTAAGGGGAGATCCGAATATTGGACCCATGGCTTCTCTCTATGCCGGTACAATGCACCTCAATATGCAGCAGTACGATAAAGCGGTTCTCGATTTTTCCATAGGTCTGCGCCACGAGAATATGAAACAGGAGACCAAGCTCGAACTAAACTACCGCCTTGCCACCACATATATCAAACAGCAAAAAATCCCGGAGGCCTTGAACCTGCTTGAAGAGATAAAAGCAATACAACCGAATTACAGGGACGTGGATTCTCTTATTAAAAGTTACGGCGAACTGAACAGAAACCAGCAGCTTAAGACCTACCTTCTTGCCCCTACCTCCGACTTTGTAGCCCTCTGCCGCAAGATCGTAAAAACCTACTTCCTCAAGGCCAATGTAAAAATCTCCGACATAAGCATGCATAAAAACGAATACGCGGATATTCTCACCGAGATAAGCACTCCAAAGTGGGAAGATGTTGTCCTTTTTCGATTTATGCGCACCACCAGCCAGGTGGGAGATATTGTGCTCCGGGAGCTCTACGCAAAAATAAAGGAAGAACGCGCGGGTCGGGGTTTCTGTATTACCGCCGGTAAGTTCTCCGAAAGCGCCCAGCAGTTTGTAGAGGCCCGCCTTATCGACCTGGTAGAGAAGGATGAGCTCTTAAAGCAGATGAAAGAGGTAGAGAAGAGAAAACTTATCTGAGGCGAGGCCCGCAGTCAAAGAGCACCGCGCTCCTCTCCTCTTCCAGATACGGCACCGAAAGAGGAGTTACCTGGATTTGCGGTAGATCGTTATTCTCCTTTCGTAAAATCTCGATTTCCTCATCTATCCGCCTCCTGGTTCCTCCGTAGAAGAGAAGGGTCCCTCCCTCCTCGGGCAGAAGCCCTTTAAGCAGCGTGTAGGCCTTCGAAATCGGCTTAAAGGCTCGGGTAAGTACAAGGGGATATCCCTCGGGTACATCCCTCACGTCTCCCTCGAAAACTTCTACCCTCTCCTGTATTCCAAGCAGGCTCAGGATACTGCGGAGAAATACCGCCTTACCTGTCTTTCTCTCCACGAGCAGAACCTTGAGCTGAGGGTACATAATAGCAAGAGGGACTCCTGGGAAACCCCCTCCCGAGCCGACATCTGCAAGAGCGTGGATATCAAGAAGCTCCAGAGGTTCACGGACCGAAAGAGAGTCCAAAATATGCCGGATTACCACCGTACCGGGTGCGGGATCGGATACAAGACGCACTTTCCCGTTCCATTTCCCTATCTCCTTTAAGTAAATCATGCACTGGTCTACCTGAGAACCTTCCGGGGAAAACCCGAGCATATTGAGGCCCCGGACCAGGAGATCCTCGGCAGCTGCAAGGGTAATATTTCCGTCGTTTTTCTCTTTCGGTAAATCCACCTATCTGCCCCTTCCCAGGGCCGCCATTAGAACCGCAATATCCGATGAACGGACGCCGGAAATCCGGGAGGCCTGTCCTACCGATACCGGGCGAATCTCCTGCAATTTCTGTCTGCTCTCCCTGGAGATACCCTCAATTCCGTTGTAATCGAACTCTTCGGGAATGCGCATAGACTCAAGACGGTGGAAGCGGTCTACCTGCATCTGCTGGCGCTGAATATAACCCTCATACTTTGCCTCGAGGGCCACATGCTCTATCCACTCTCTTTTATAAGTTTTAAGCTCCTCCGCCAAAGACAATACCCTATCCAACTCCACCTCGGGAACCTTAAAGAGCTCCAGCAGGGTCTTTCCTGCGTAATTTCGCCACTCCTCCCCGTCTCTTGTGCCGACTCTCCGTTTTCCCGCGAGCTCCCCAATCTCCTCTATACCCTCGCATTTCTCCAGAAAGCGTTCCCACCGTTGTTCATCCACCAGGCCCGCCTCTCGTCCCTTTCCGGTAAGGCGGATGTCCGCGGAATTGTGGCGTAGATTAAGACGGTACTCCGCCCGGCTGGTAAACATCCGGTAGGGCTCCTCGGTTCCCAGGGTTACCAAATCGTCCACAAGTACTCCCGTATACGCCTCCGCGCGGGTGAGTATGAGGGGCTCGCGCCCCCGCAGAGATAGGGCGGCGTTTATTCCCGCTAAAAGCCCCTGAGCTCCCGCCTCTTCGTAGCCCGAGGTGCCGTTGGTCTGCCCAGCCAGATAGAGCCCCTTTACGCGCTTGGTTTCGAGACTTGGGTAGAGCTGACGGGGGTCCAGGTAGTCGTACTCCACCGCGTAGCCGGGACGCATAATCTCGACGTGCTCGAGTCCGGGAAGGGTGCGGATAAATCTCTCCTGCACTTCCTCGGGAAGGCTCGAGGAGATACCGTTAAGATACATCTCCTCGGTATCCAGACCCTCGGGTTCTATAAAAATTTGGTGCCTCTCCCTGTCGGGAAAGCGCACTACCTTGTCCTCGATTGAGGGGCAGTAACGCGGACCAGCCCCCACGATTTTACCCCCGTAGAGGGGGGATCTGTCCATGTTATCCTCGATAATCGAGTGTGTCCTTTTCCCCGTATAGGCGATATAGCAGGAGACCGAAGGTCGGTTCACGGTATCGTGAAGAAAACTGAAGGGAAGCATCTGTTCATCCCCCGGCTGCTCTTCCAGTTTATCAAAATCGATGGAGGAGCGGCGAACCCGTGCGGGAGTTCCCGTTTTGAGGCGGCCAACGCTAAATCCCCGTCGGCGCAGGGCATCCCCGAGCCCCACGGCTGCGGGCTCACCCAGACGCCCCGAAGAGGCGGCATACTCGCCAATAAATACCTTCCCCTCCATAAAAGTGCCCGTGTTGAGGATAACTCGGGGGGCGGTAAAATTTCTGCCCCGTTCGGTATACACTCCTGTAATTCTCTCCCCCTCGGAAGTCTCTTGGACCATTATATCGGTAACGGTATCCTGAAAAAGGGAGAGGGAAGATTGGGCCTCCAGTGTCTCCTTGGCCAACTTGCTGTAGGCGCCCTTGTCGGCCTGCGCCCGCGGAGCCTGCACGGCCGGTCCCCGACGCCTGTTGAGTATGCGAAACTGTATCATTACCGCGTCTATCAGCTTGGCCATCTCCCCGCCGAGGGCATCGATCTCCCGTACCATATTGCCCTTTGAGAGTCCTCCGACGGCGGGGTTGCACGAGAGCCTGCCTATCGTATCGAGGCTCTGGGTAATAAGGAGGGTTTTACACTCCAGCCTCGCCGAAGCGAGGGATGCTTCAATTCCCGCGTGGCCTCCGCCGACCACTATAACGTCAAAATCCATAGCTGCTCCCTACTTTCCCACACAAAAATCCGAGAATATTCGGGCAAGAATATCCGCGGAAGTCACCTCTCCGGTTATCTCCCCAAGACTGTCCACCGCATCCTTGAGGTCGGAGGCGGTAAAATCAAGGGGAACCCCCGACTCCGTCCCATCGATTACGTTACCCAGAGCACCGGCTGCACGCTGCAGAAGGTCGAACTGCCTCCTGTTATCGATATAGAGCCCCCCGAAAGTTGAGCCAGTGCCGAGGAGACGGCGCTCCATCTCCTCCTCGAGACGCGAAAAACCCTGCCCCGTCTCGGCACTTATCAGGAACCACCCGGGCATTTGCGGCTGCGGAGTTTCGAGGAGATCGACTTTATTGAGAATAAACAGAAATTTCTCATTCCTCTCCTTCTCGCGAAAGAGCCGGAGCTGCTCCTCCCCAGGTCCCTCTGTAGCATCTACAAGATAGAGCACGAGAGAGGCGTTTTCCACCACCTGTTCGCTCCGGCGTATTCCTTCGAGCTCCACGGGGTGTTCGGCATCCCGAAGCCCCGCGGTATCGATAAGCCTAACGGGAACACCCTGCACCGATATCCAGGATTCTATGTAATCTCTCGTGGTCCCGTGGACCTCGCTTACAATAGAGCGATCTTCCTTGAGGAAGAGATTAAAAAGGGAGGACTTTCCTGCGTTTGTAGGACCGGTAATAGCGGCAACCGCCCCTTCCTGGTATATTCGGCCGGTCCGGTAACTCGCCGCCAGCTCTTCGATACCCTCTTTTATCCGGTACACTGCACCAAGATCGACTTCCGGAGCACTTTCCAGCTCATCCTCCGGATAATCGAGCTGCACCTCGACCCCGGCGAGCACTCCGGCGAGCTCCCCCTTGAGGGAGTCTATCCTCCTACAGACATTTCCCGAGAGCCTCCCGAGGGCAAGGCTCTGGGCGCGCATGGATTTGGCGCCTATAATCTCAGCCACCGCCTCCGCCCGGGTCAAGTCCATTTTCCCGTTGAGAAACGCCCTTAGGGTAAACTCGCCTGCCGCGGCATCCCTAAACCCCGCCTTTCGCAGCACATCGAGTATCCGCTTTATCCCCGGAGGACTTCCGTGACAGGATATCTCAACACTCTCCTGGCCGGTATACCCGCCGGGGGGACGAAAAACCGCCGCGAGCACCTGGTCTACCCGGTCTCCGCTCTCTGCATCAATAATATACCCATACACCATAGTTCCGTGTGCCGCTTGCCTCAATTTTTCCGGTTTGGAAAAACAGGAAGCTGCCAGGTCAATACACCCTTTTCCCGCCGTGCGAAGGACAGCGAGAGCGCTCTCCCCCCAGGGTGTTGCGAGTGCGGCTATCGGGTCTTCGGTATCGTAGGGGAGTTCGTTCATACTATCGTTATTAAGGGAGCTCTTTGGAAAGTTCCTGCCCAATATGTTTACCAAACTGCTTGAACGCGGCGGATATAGCGCTCTGCAGATTCTGTCCGTTTGCACTTTTCGAGAGTTCTCCGGAATCATAATATATAAAGCCCGAAGGAAGATCCGCGGCTTTTACCGAACCGGTAACTCGCACTGTATACCTCGAACCTTCATCCCGAAAATCGCTTATATATGCGGAGCCGAAGATCAATCTCTGAAAACGGGAGCCCTTCTCCTCTTCGACCCGCTCAACTATCTCCCCGTCCTTGGCATCGGCGTAGGAGGGATCCAGAGAGATTCCGGAAACATTAAAATCTTCTTCGTTCAATACCTCCAGGATTCCTGAGGAAGAGTCCGACTCGGGGAGCGCATTACCGCCGTTATCGAACCCCGTTACCCATACCGCGGTTGAGATCTCTTTGGCTCTCGAGTTAATCGAGTAGGAAAACTCAACTCTCTTCTCGGCGGCGGCGCCGCGCAGCTTCTCCAATCCCTCCTCAAAATACTCCGGTGTATTCGAAAGGGAGGTAAGCGGCTCGAGTATCTCCTCTGCATCGAGAATAATGGTGAGGGTATCGTCCCCGGCAAACATTGGTGGAGGCCTTACAAACGTGGCGATGCCCTCTGAGTCGGTAACTATGGAGGCAGTCTCGCTGCGGCGCTCCCCGGAGCCTGCCGCCCGGGTGTAGCTTACCTCCAGGGGTATCTCCTCCAAACCCGGATTATCCTCCGCCGTAGAGGTAACCCTTACGCGAAAAGCCTCGGAAAAAGACTGCCTTACGTATCCCTGCAGGTTGTTGTTCATCCTCTCTATCGAGATTTTTCCCAGGGCAATAACAGCCTTCTGTATTAACCTCCGGTATTCTCCCTCGGGATTTTCAATATCCCTAGAGACAGCCTCCGCTGCCGCCTCAATATACACACCGGCGGCTCTGTACAATAAATGTTCGGCGTACAGATCATCCGCTCTCTCCTCGAGAGTCATTACCACATCCGGCTCTTCGACCAGGAGAGCATCCAGGCGTTTCAGCTCTTCCTCTAGTGCCTCTTTTTTATATTCCCCCAGAACATACACATGTACCAGAGACCCCCGGCGCTCCACATAGGTATCCTTCACTGTAAAACCGGGCACTTCCGGGTCCGATCCCCTTCGAACAGCCCTTTTAAGATGTGCCGTAAACTCCTCCTCCGGATATTTTTGCAGCTCCATATAGGTGGCAACCGAGGAGAGCACACCTTCAAAGGCTCTATCCTTCGCAAGATCCTCCTCCCCTTCGGGAGCGGAACCGGCCCCGACAAAAAGCACTTCTTTCTCTGTCTCCTTCGGAGAGGCGGTAACCCAGTCCGGCAATTCCTCTTCGCTCTTGGTCACAGGATCAGGAGAAGAGCTGCAACCGGCAAGAGCCAATATGAGAACAAATACCACTGTCTGTGCACACGCACCTCTCAGACCCATTACCTTATGCTCCCTACATACCCGTGTTAAAAGCAATAGTATTTCCGCGCTGAAAGACGAGGAACATATCCTCAAGACTTTCCACATCCCGTGCAGCCCGAAAGACCGCATCCTCCAATTCGGTTACGTCGCCGATAAAATCGATTCGAAAAGAAATTTTATAGGGCAACTCCTCGGTCTTTTCTATAGATTCGACCTCGTTTTCCAGGCCCTTTACGAAATCACCCTCTATATCCTCATTATTGATATTTCGCAGCTCGATTGTATAAGAAATGCCCTTCTGCAGGCTCCGTATAGCCTGTGTACGCACTTTCCCTATCCCCTCCTGCAGTGCATTCCTTACCGCCTCCTGCACCGCTCTCTCTACCGCCTCCCCCGTACCTGCATCGCTTCCCACAGCCGAGGGGCTTTTATATACCGTCCGTGCCCACTCATCTCCCGTGGAGGTTTGATATAAAGAGACTGCAACCCCTGCCGTACCATAAAACATATCCCCTTTCCGTCGGTTGTTGGTTTTTACCTCGATCTCTCCATATACATCGGCTCCGAACTTATAGGCACTCCACCTCAGAGGGGATACAGAGCCCCCTGTCTCTTTTTCGTAGAGAGAGTCGCTCTCCTGTAACATCCGGTCTATATGGGTGTACTCAATATATCCAATGTGCTTCTGTGCAAGATAGTCGTTTGCCGTCTCCAGAACGACTTCACGATAATCCTTCTCTTCCTCTTTCCCGGTGTATACGAGATAGACCATATTATTAAGCAATCGTGTGAGCCGCTCCTTTTTCTCCTCGCCAAGTTCATCCAGGGGCAGAAACTCCTCTTCTTCCTCCACCTCTTCTACTGCCGGCTTCGGCTCTTCTTCGGGCTCTTCTTCGGGCTCTTTATCCTCCTCGATATCGATATCCTCTATTGGAGGAGCTTCGATTTCCTCGATTTTTTCGGGTTCTTCGGTCTCCTCGGGTGGCGGCGGTGCAGTGGTACAAGAGACCGCTGCCAAGAGCAGAAAAAAAGTGAGAATTGGTACCCCCCAAAAGATGCTTTTACCACACTTTTTTCCGCTGTACTGTAAGAAATTGATCACACCCTCATCCCCTTATGCCTATTCCAAAACCGGCAAAAAGACCGATCTCATCGGCAACTTTATCGTGTATACTCTTCCATGCCGCACCCCCCAGCTCCAGATTAAGGTGGAGATCCCGTAATAGAAGAAAGGAGACAGCAATCCCGCATGCCCCTCCGTAGGAAGAGATGGGCACATAAGCTTCGGCACCCTCCGATACATGAGCTCCGATACCCACCGCTGCGGAGGGTATTACTCTGAGTCTTTGAAAATGCCAGAGCAGCTCTCCTCCTCCATAAAATCGCAATCTAAAAGCTTCCGATTGCGGTGAGGGATGTACCCATCGAGGGAACTCAAGACCTATTACAGGCCGGATAGAGTAAAAACCTCTATTTACGGCTGCCCGCACACCCAAGTTTATCAGACCCTTTGAGGGGGTTTCATCTTCCATTGTAGCATTTTCGAGGGCGGATTGTGTATACCTTACGTATACACTTGTCTCTATTCCAAGCTTCCTGATTCTGCGCAGCCTGGTTCCCCTTTTTATCCTGTCCTTTCCATAGCGAACGGCTGTCTCGGAGACTCCAGGGCCGGTTCTCGTTACCACTACCAACGCTGCCGTCTTGGCAGACGCATTCCCGGCAGACTCTTTATCGGCATCTTCAAATACAGCAAACTCATCCCCAACTCTAAGCCCTCTGTTCTTGCCTGCATCTATAATGGGAATTCCCGCATACAGATCGATTACCTCTGCCAGGAACTCCTCTTTCTCCATATCCTCTCCCTCTTTTTCGGCATCCCTCTCCGAGGCATAGAGGGGGAAGAGGGCAGTTGTGTATATAAGAATTAGTATAAATGAAGACCGGAAACCGGAACCGAAACTCATTCGCCTATCTTTCATCGGCAAGACCGGAAGCACTCCTGGTAATAAGCAGCTGCTCAAGAACTATCTCAGCTTCTTCCATGGACTCGGCCTCAGCATCTTCGGGCTCAACATCCTCTTCCATGGCCTCTGAGGCATTTTCCGTGGCGGTTTTAAGCGGTACCAGATGGATTTCCACATTACCCCGTTTTTCTCTATCTGACCGGATTATCTCTTCCGAATTTTCCCTTCCGTAGACCACAATGCTTTCGTCGTCCTGCACCAAGGTAAAAGTGAGGGAATCGCCATCCCTCACCTCCAGGAGAGGAAGGGTAAACAGCTCACCCTCATCGTCGGAGAAAGCCATTCCCCCCCGTTCCATGGATCCATCCGTGTTGATGTTGAATGTGAGCTCTTCCCACTCCCTGTCCAGCTCCACAACCGTATTGTCCGAAGCGGAGGAGACCACACGTCTGTCAAAGAGGTTTCCACCGTTCTCGTACCCCTCTGCAAAATAGAGTTCGTCTTCTCCGAGCATACGAAGGGCGTTTCTCCTGAATACATCCTCATCTCCCGAGGGATTGCCCTCCGAATCACGATAGAAGACTCCCAACTCGTCTATAACTCCTGTAAAACCCCGCTCCCCTCCAATTATCGTTACAGCATCGGCGGGAGGTTCAACAGCCCTGTATTCCACTACAAAAGAGTGTACCATCTCTCCGTCGGCATACCACTTAACCGCCGCCTCCCCCCGTTCCAGGCCGCCGGAAGAGGAAGCTGCACCTTCTCCGTAGGGAATTACCGATACCGTCAACTCCTCAAGGCGGTACACATCGATGTCGGAGGCCGTTATTCTTCGCTGCATGCCGGATACATCAAGAGAGGGGGCTCCGTTATCCCGTATTGAGAGATTCATAAATGTGTCGCCCTCTTCGGTGATAACCGAGACAATATCGGTACTTTCCGCGGAAGCTTCATTTCCCATATCCGGTCTGTCTATCTTCATCACCAGCGACAGGGAAAATGGATCTATACCCTCCCCTCCGGGAGGAAGCAGTGGGGTTGACCCCTCTATTCCTTCTCCGGGAGACAGGGCATATCCGTAAAGACCTCCATCCGCGCCGGTAGAGGGATCACCGATAAACCGGAAGGGAGCCGAAGCGGTTCCCTCGTCCTCAAGACTGCCCCGAAAATGGAGCAGATGGAGATACGATTTTTCCATCTGCAGCTCTTGGGGACTCGGAGGAGCGTTTTCCCGGACGTAAAACTGCACCTGTCCGGAAACCGGAGCGGAAAAATCGTACCCATCTTCCATCTCCTCGGGAGGTGGAAAGGGATATACTTCGAGTACAATACTGTAAACACCCTCTTCCGCGGGAGCATTCCACACAAACCCATCGGCATAACGGGAAAGAGGCCCGGCTTCGAGCTCTTCCCCATCCACAAGCCAGCGAGCCCATCCGTTTTCCGCCATGGTTACCCGGGGAATAACCACCCCTCCTCCGTTAGGATGAAGAGCCGAGGGAGGAAATGTCTCAAGGCGCTCGATTACAGGATTGCTCTCCGAAAGAAAGAGAGGAAGTTCCTGCTCGTGCATGAGCTCGTCGTCTGCGCCGTAAAGCCCTATATGAAGAAAATAAAGCCCCTCCTCCTGATCTTGAAGAGAAACTGAGGGAAGAAAAGCCTCCGCGAGGGGCTCGTCAAGGACAAAACTTTCCACTGGAGTCCCGTCCGACTTAAAAACTTCTACCTCCATTCTTTGAGGTGCCGGCCCGCCCTCCTGAGAGACAAGGGTAAGATCGATTTCTTCGTCGGGAGAGAGGATCCCTCCGGATCGCACGGAGGTCTCTACAAACAAGTCCTCCGAGGGGGAATTGGACAGAAGAAAATCGCTCTCGCAGGAGACCACTCCCATAAGGGAGGCTGCTACAGCGAGGATAAGCAGTTTTACGGGGCAGCGCCTTTTACTTCTTTTTTCCACAACACCTCATCGATCGAACATGGGTTTAGGCATAGAGCCTCCACCGAACCCATCTTCTCCTCCAAAGGGATCGTCGAGAATGGAAGGACCGCCTCCGGAGGCCTCGTGTGCTTTCTGATAAAGACGGAGGAGATAATAGGTCTCCGAGAGCATCTCCTTTACTTTGCTCGATTCGTTACGGAAGCTGCGAAAAAACCGCTCGGAACTGGTCTTCGAGTCTATCATGCCTTTGCCTATGCCCTGGGAGTGATATCTCTCTAGAGTCTGGAGCCGAAAAAACACATGCTCGAACACAGGAAGGATACTCCTCATTTTTACAACCGCGGGACTCGCATCACTCTTGGTTCTAAAGACATCTCCCAGGCTCCCCGGTACACCTTCTCCCTCGAATCTCTTGAGTTTACTTCTGTGTGTTTCGAGCTCCTTGTAGACTTCTTCGAATTTGGGGAGATACTGCAAGTAGCGCCGGCCGTAACTCTTGATAAAGGTTGGAGCCCCGCGCTTAAAGACCTCTTCTCTCGATTCTATCCACGATTCCCGAAAAGACTCGAGTTCCGAGGCGCTTACACGACGGGATTGAACACCCTGCTCTGTAAGTTTTTCCACCACCTGACCGGGCTCCGAGTAATAGGAAGCTCCTTCCTTTTCGTCCGTAACGGCAACTCTCCCCTCTTCGCAGGCAACGAGCACGCTCCCCTCGGGGCTTATGGTTACGTCGAAATCGGTACCCCTGACCCCCATTACGGCACTCTCCGTGCGCACACGAAACGCCTCGTTGCCGCTGAGTTTCTTGACCTTATACGCCATGGAACCGGCCATTGTGGAAAATTCGGTCTCCTTTCTCTTCTTGCCCTCCACTCCCTCGAAGTAGAAGGAGGTGTTCGGATTAACCGTAACCGATGCACCACCGCCGTAGGAGGAGGTAAGGACGAACTCCACATATCCTCCGGAGCCGGTCTCCACCATGTCAAACTCTTCTATAATAAAACCTGCATCCACACGATGGGAGGGAACTCTTGTACCGTCCCGCAGGATATCCACCTCTCCCTCCATATAGACTATCTCTCCCCCCGGGGGGGACGCAGCCGCTGTGACTACAGAGAGCACAAGAAAAATCAATAATAAAGCTATTCGGTGCAGCGAGGAAACACTTTTCGAACCGATATGCATATAGTTCTCCTTTCTATACCTATTATACCACCTACAGATCGATAGTTCCAAAAACTAATTAATTTTACATACAAACTTTGACGCTTTTGCCGACTTTACCATAAAATTCCGAAGAATTTACCCTGCCTGCGTTGTTCAGTCCCCAAAATGTGGTCTCTCCCTTGCCCAGAGCCCGGCCAGGTGCAGAATTGTCTCCACCGCTTCGGTCATTGTGTTTAGCGAAGCCCATTCCAGGGAGCTGTGAAAATTATGGCCGCCGTTAAATACGTTGGGAGCGGGAACTCCCATTTCGCTTAACCGTGCTCCATCGGTGCCTCCACGGATAATAGTATGCTCCGGTTCAACCCCCGCCGATCTTACCGCTTTATCCAGCAGCTCCATAACCCGGGGCTCTTTATCCGTATGTTTCCGCATATTCGAGTACATTTTCTTTGTCTCCACCTTCACTTTTCCCCCGGGAAATGAGGCCTCCACCGCTTCGGCCAGGGAATGGAGTGCAGCTATTCTCCGGTCCATACCATCACTCTCAAAATCCCTCAAATAGACCTCGAGTTCCGCCTCGTCCAGGCCTCCCCTTACCTCGAAGGGAGCATAGTACCCGTATCTCCCGTCGGTTGCTTCGGGAGACTCGTTTCGGGGAAGCATGGAGATAAAAGCGCCGGCCATGCTTACCGCGTTTACCAGTCTTCCTCTCGCCTGTCCAAGGTGTATTACATTTCCTGTAAACCGAACCCGGGCTACATGGGCGTTAAAACACTCCCCCTCAATAACTCCGCGCCCGCCGCCGTCCATGGTATAACAGTATTTCGAGTGGAGCTTTTTCAGGGGAAAGCTGTTCATCCCCCTTCCTGTCTCCTCGTCGGGGGTAAATATCGCCTCTATCTCTCCGTGGGGATACTCCGGGTGCTCCTTAAACCATTTAAGGGCGGTGAGGATTTCCGCGACACCCGCTTTGTCGTCCGCTCCCAAAAGAGTTGTGCCGTCGGAAGTAATAATCGTATCTCCCAAGCAGCCGGAGAGTTCCGGGTACTCCTTCGCAGAGAGGAGCTTCCCCTCCCCCAGTTCGAGCTCTTCCCCCCGGTAGTTCTCGTGGAGTATGGGCTTTACCCCCTCCCCCGACACGTCGGAAGAGGTATCTACATGAGCCATAAATCCTATTGCCGGGGCATTCACACCGGTATGCGCGTGCAGGCGGGCAAGGAGGAAACCCTTTCCATCGAGCTCGACCTCCTCCACACCAATTTCTTTCAACTCCTGCTCCAAGAGCCGGAGGAGTTCCCACTGATTATCTGTAGAGGGTACCTTCTCCGCATGGGGGTCGCTGGTTGTATGAATTTGTACGTACACCAGAAAGCGGTCTAATACATCCCTCTTTAAGAGGTTTTTATCTATCTCCATAGTGGTACTATACCCCCAGCGGGGCAGGAGGTCAAAGCCCCTTTAGGCCCGCTTCGCATTTCCACTCCATGCCTTCCAGGATAAAACCTGCATGGGGGGGGTCTGTTGAATATTCGGCGGAATAATACTATTTTCTTTGTATGAGTATACCACAATTCCCCGAATTTGCTCCGATAGACTGGAACATGAGACCCGACCTGCATCCACGCCTCTCTATGCTGCCCGACGGTATTTCCGAGTTTACCTTTGCGGATCTTTTTCTCTTTCGACACAAATACGAGTACAGCCTCTCCTGCCTGCCCGGCAAGCATATCGTTATTTCCGGAGTAGAAGAGGGGAAAAAGTTTTTTATGCTCCCCTGCGGGACGTCGGATTTGCAGATAATAGAGGAGCTTTTTGAATCCCATGACTATCTAAAAAACCTCTCCGAATCCTCGGTAGACGCACACCGAATAGACCTGGAGAAAGCGGGATATACCGTGGAGGAGGATCGGGACAACTTCGACTACCTCTATCTGCGTAAAGACCTGGCACACCTTCCGGGAAGAAAACTCCACAAGAAGAGAAACCTGGTAAACGCCTTTGTACACAACTACAACTACTGCGAACAGCGAATTACCAAAGAGAACCGCCCGGATACCTTGAAGGTCCTCGAGAAGTGGATTGAGGGACGAGAGGATAGAGCCGATTACGATGCCGCGCGAGAGGCAATAGAGAAGATGAGCGAGCTGGATCTGCGGGGCTGTCTGACCTACGTGGACGGTGAGCCTGTTGCCTACTCCCTGGGGGAGCCTCTTTTACGGGGGAAGGCCTTTGCCGTGCACTTCGAGAAAGCCCATGGAGATTACAGGGGAATCTACCAGTTTATAAACCGCTCCTTTGCATCCATGCTCCCCCGGCATTATGTCCATATTAACCGGGAGCAGGATCTGGGAGACCCGGGTCTGAGACAGGCAAAGATGAGTTACCGGCCGAGCGGCTTTATAAAAAAATACACCCTCCGTAAAGCAGGCTGATCTGTGTGGCCGTTATTCTTCCGGTCGCCAGGTAATAGCAAACTCCAGGGGCTCGCTGAGGGTGGCCGCGCGTAAAAAGGGTATAGTCGCCTCGGCGGTATTCCCGTCGAGGGTAAAACCTTCTACCTCGGTTATCTCCCCGTCCACTTCAACCTTCAGAGTAGATTCACGGCGGCTGAGCACCCGGCGGATGGTCGATTCATCCTCATAATCCCCCAGGGCGTACTGCATCATCTCTATGTACTCGCTCTCGGTGTAGGGTTCCGGCTGGGGGCCGAAGGTCATGAGAGCTTCCTGCTCCTCCAGACCTATAAGAGGGAAAAAGCGGGAGAAGTTTTCCGAATCTATACGAACCGCAAGGGTCCGCTCGCTTCCCCGGGAGGAGAACTCCACCAGCTTGTGGGAACCGCCATCGGAGGTTCCATGGCCAGCTTCGGATCCCCCGTTCCCCCCAGCCCCCGCGGCTTTGTCGGGGAGGATCGCCTCCGGGTGGGAGAAAACAAAGGCAAGATCCAGGGCACCCTCCCCCTCAACCACAGCGCTCACCAGGGAAACTCCCTCCAGCTCCTCCATGGCGGCGTTAATCTTGTCTATATCGAAGGCGGAAAACCGCTCATCGTCCATATCTCCTTCTATAAACCCTGCAGATACGTCCTTGAGGTACTGTATGAACATGGGGTGCAGATCCACCACAATTCTTCCCTCTCCGCTGCCGTCCTCCCTGATGGAGAGCTGCTGCTCGGAAGAGCATGATACGGAGGCAAGCAGGAATACCGCGGCGACAAGCAGTCCTGCGGTGGTAATACATGTGCGGAACTGCCGGGGGCACCGGAAAAAGGCTCTGTTTGTATGCGTCATATTCGAAAATGTAGCCCCTGTAACACAAATCGTCAACGTGTTACCCTGTAAACCGTTGCAAAAGCTTGATTTTTTGTTTTATACCTGCATAATGAAGCCCCTTAAAAGAGGAGAGAAGTGTGAAGGGCCTGATTATTGCCGCCGGATACGGAACACGATTCCTTCCCGTAACAAAAACCGTCCCGAAGGAGATGCTTCCGCTAATTACCAAACCGTCGATCTCCTTTATCGTAGAGGAGTTTCTCCAGGCCGGCATTAGGGAGATTGTTATAGTAAGCTCCCGCCGCAAAAGGGCAATCGAAGACTTTTTCGACAGGGAAGTAGAGTTAGAGGAGCTTTTTACGCGGGAGGGAGCCTCCGAAAAGCTGGAGGCTATTGCACCCTACAACGCACACTTCTCTTTTGTACGCCAGCAGAAGATGATGGGCACCGGCGACGCCCTGCTGCAGGCGGAACCTCTTATAGGGGACGAGCCCTTTGTAACTGCCTACCCCGACGACCTCCACTTCGGTACGCCTCCCCTGGCACAGCAGTTAGTGGAGGTATACAAGAGAAGCGGCGCCTCCGTAATGGCGAGTCTCTACGATCCCCCGAACCTCAGCAGATACGGCGTACTCTCCCTCGATTCCGACGGAGAACACGTGCTAGATATAGTAGAAAAACCGGCCCCAGGAAGCGAACCGAGCAGAGAAGCATCTATAGGCCGCTACCTCTTTACCCCCGATATTTTTCCCCTCCTGCGGGAAGGATGGGAAGCTCATAGAGGCAAAGGGGAGTACTACCACACTTATGCACTCAAAGCGCTTATGAACAAAGGAAAAGTGGTCTCCCACCGAATAGAGGGAAAACGCCTCGACACTGGTACTCCCGAAGGGTATCTGGAGGCAATTCTTACCTACGCTTCTTCACAGCCCTCCCTTCGAGACGTTATAGACCGTTTTACTCCCGGAGCACCTTGATGGCAGATCCGATACGTATAGTTGAGGTGGAACCGGGAAGCCCGGAGGAGAAGGAGTTTATCTCCCTTCCCTTCACCATCTATCGTCATAATTCCCGTTATGTTCCCTGGTTTAAAAAGCAGATGAAGAATATCCTCGCCCGACGTCATCCCTATTTTGAACACTCCGACGGGGAATTTTTTATTGCCCTCCGGAACAAAGAGACCGTCGGCCGAATTGCCCTGCTCGAACCGCGAAGGTATAACGACTACCACCGCTGCAGGGACGGACGATTCTATTTTTTCGACGCAAAGGACGATTTAGAGGCAAGCAGAGCCCTGTTCCGTCATGCCGAAGAGTGGGCCCGGGCCCGCAATCTTACTCGCCTAATAGGCCCCCAGGGTTTTTCGAGCTTCTCCGGCGCGGGTATACTTATAGACGGTTTTGAGCACACCGCCTCTATGACAATGATGCCCTACCATTTCCCCTACTACCGGGAACTGATGGAGTCCTGCGGTTTTGTAAAACACAAAGACTTTTACAGCGCAAAGATAGACGCCCGATCCCAGACCCTCCCCGTAAAGTATCAGCGTATTGCGGAAATAACCCTCAAGAGAGGACGTTTTACCGTGCCGAGTCTGCAGAGCAAAAAAGAGCTGAAAAAGCTTGCCGCCGAAGTTGGACACATCTACAACAGCTCATGGGGAGAGCACGACGATTTTACCCCTCTAACCGAGGGGGAACTGGAACAGATTCGGGAGGAACTACTCCACGTGTCCGAACCGTCTCTGGTAAAGGTTATTCGCAGCGGCAGAGAGGTAGCCGGTTTTGTCCTGGCCTTTCCCGACCTCAGCAGGGTTATGCAAAAATCCCGAGGGCGCCTAAACCCCTATATTCTCTACCGCATGTTAAAGGAAAAGAAAAAGGCGGAACACTTTATAATAAACGGGCTGGGCATTCTTCCGGAACACAGAAGGACCGGAGGAATAGCCGTGCTTTTTAACGAGATAACAAAATCTCTGCGTGAACACGGAGTTAAAACCGCTGAACTCACCCAGATAGCCGAAACCACCGATTTAATGATGAGCAATATAGGCAAACTCAACGCGAAGATATACAAAACCCACCGGGTGTATCAGAAACCGGTGGGGTAAAAAAGCCTATTTCCCCATTACCATCTCGTTAAAGTAGTCCTTCAGTGCTCCCACAAACTCCCGCTCCACATCCTTTTCCATGTCATCGTAGGCAAAGGAGCGGGCCGCGCTCATACTTACCCCGGAAGATCTGTCCTGATTATTGTAACTTACCAGGGAGGATCCTTCGGGCCCGTACATATCGAGGGAGAGAACCCAGCGAACTGTATCGAATTGATCACCCTCCGTCTCCTCGAGGCTTACACTGCCGCGTACTTCCAGGGTTGCCGGCTCACCGAGGGGAAACCGCTCCTTGCTAAGCGCCTTTTTTACCACATCGGTAACGCGGCTGCCCTCATCGCCGTCTATGGAGACGGCTACCCTCATTTGAGAGGCCGCATCGCTGCGAAGTGTGTTCACTTCATCGTTGTCGTAGGGCAGGTTGAGCTCCTTCTCGTAGCCTGGTGCTATAATCCTCAACTGCTCAATAAGTATCTCGTTACCGGAGGCGACCGTTGCGGCCGCGCTCAGATAGGCGTACCTCCGCACTTGGGAGTCGCTCCCCTCCGCTTCTTCCAGGTAGGAGGCAACCTTTCGACCGTTTTTACCGATCAGATCCTGATACAGCCGTCCGGTGGGGGCTCTTTCCAGATAGGCGATTACGTGCACCCTGCCCTGCTTATCCACCGCAGCCTTTCCAAACTCTACATTGAGGATCGTCTGGTCGCTCTGCACGTTTATCCCCTGGTTGAGGGCCATCTCCTTTTCCGTATATCCGGCATCGTCGGAGGTAACCAGCTCCCGGTAACGCTCCCGGGTCTGCATATCCATTGTTACCTTTGCACTAAAACGCTGGGACAGAGCGCCGAGAGCACTCTGTTCGGCGGCCCTTCGGGTATCACCGGAACCGAGGGCGGTCATATACTGATTCTCCGGGTACACGCCCTGGGGGTCGTGAAACCATTCGGGCATCTCTCCACTGCCTCCATCGCCTCCAGCGCTTTTGGAGGAGGCGGCCTCACCTTCCGACTCCGGCGGTGGTAAAGTCGGGGATCCGGTAGCACACGAAGCAGAGAGCATTGCCAGTAAAGCAAGCACAACAGCCGTTCCCGTTATTCCCATCGAACGGTATTTCTTTAGTGTACCTTTTTTCATCACGTCGATTCCTCCGATTTTTGACCTTTTTTTGACCTTGCTTTATTTGGGATAATACGCGGTAAGAAGGTTTGCCTCTCCTGCCCTTACGTCGATCTCTCCGAGGTCCCTTGTGGCGAGGAGGTTGTTTCTTCCGTAAAATTCCACCTGCACCCTGTGGGTTCCCTCCGGCACATCCCACTCTCCCACGTACGCAAATGCGGGGAAGTAACGGGAGGTGCGCACGTCCGCTTTTTCGCTGGCCTCCAGGGCAACATCGGTGGCAATAGAACCGACAATACCCGCGGCAAGCCCAAAGGCGGACCCCGAAGAGGATCCGGCCTCCCGCATCTTCTCTTTTCCCTTTTGGGCAACGAGCCCCTTGATTACCGTCCTCGAAATGGTCTTGAAGTAGATAACCGGCAGTTTTACGGAAAAGGTCTCCTGGGCTACCTTTTGTATGCTCTCGATCTTCTTCAACTCTCCCACGGGAGACCCATCCACAAGCACGCGGATACTCCGCACCTCGCTTCCCCGGCTAACCATCCGCGGCAGCTGGAACTTGAACCGGTAACCACCCTCCATTCCGGGCCAGTATATGGTATTATAGCTGGCAAGCTGCATCTGCCCCATATCCGTTTCGCCTTCGGTACTTATTTCCAGTCGGTTATTGTAGGTGGCGATGCGGAAGGTAGTAGCCCTCTTAACGGGCGACTCTCCGGCAAAGGCGAGGAGGCTCAGTTTCGCTCCTTCAGGCTTCTCTATTACCTCTTCGCCCAAGGGGAGGGGAAAATCGTATATATTGCTCTGCCGTGCAAAGGCTTCCTGCATACCCTGGTAATCTATTCGTGCGCTGTCCCAGTTTCCATCCGCCCTGTACACAAGCATGCTGAGATAACGGGCAAGGGCGCTGCTATAGAAACGGCTCTCTCCCGTCTCTATATCTATCTCCGCTTCCTCGGAACTGCCGTACTCTTCTGCAAGATCCTTATACTTATCCTCGAGGAGGTTGAGTTTGTTGTTTACCCTTCTTATCTCTACAAAGGCACCGTCGAACTGATCTTCTTTAATGTAGTTAATTGCCTTAAAGACATTGAGGTATATATCTTCGTAATCCTCACCCGCGTAGTCCATAGCCGTATCGTTTAGCAGGAGAGAAGTCGCGGCTTGGGAGATGCTTTTGGTAAAGTACTCCTCTATGAGCATCTCCGCTTCCTCGAAATGTTCGGAACTGCTCTGCCACTGTCCGTCGTAGTGGTAGAGCATTCCAAGGTCCAGATAATAGAGAACCTTCTCCTTCTCCGAATAAAAGTCGCTCCGGTCTTCTCCGGCGAGTTTTTGCGCCGCTGCACCGTAATTTCCGCTGCGGGCCTGCTCATCCACCTCGACAAAGGGGTGATTATAGGTGGTACATCCAAAGAAAAACAGTGTTATTGCAAAGAATAGCAGAGGAGCACCCTTATATGCGAGTCTTTTTATCATCCCTATCCCCTGTCCTTATTATACGAGGTGCTTTAGAAGGAACCTCAC